>NZ_JBJHAQ010000003.1:0-220142 GCF_054051115.1 Modestobacter sp. SYSU DS0904
CCCCCCCCCCCCCCCCCCCCCCGCCCCCCCCCCCCCCCCCCCCCCCCCCCCCCCCCCCCCCCCCCCCCCCCCCCCCCCCCCCCCCCCCCCCCCCCCCCCCCCCCCCCCCCCGCCCGGGGTACCGGGCCCTGGTGGCCGCGGTGCTGGCGGCGATCCTGCTGGGGCTGCTGGCGGGTGTGCTGACCGGCAGCTGGGTGGTCGACGTCGACGAGGCGGTCTACCGCTGGGGGCCGGGGGGACGCTGGCCCGCCCTGCGCCCGGTCGCCGACTGGTGGGTGCTGCTGGGCCAGCGGGCGGTCTGCCTGGGCCTGGTCGTCCCCTGGCTGGCGCTGCGCGCCTGGCGGGAGCGGGACACCGGTCCGCTCGTGGCACTGGCCGTGGCGACCCTGCTCACCAACCTCGGCGTCGGGGGCATGAAGTACCTCGTCGGCCGGCTCGGCCCGCTGCAGCTGGGCGGTGCCGCGGGGCAGGACGGCGCTGGTCACGCCTTCGCGCTGGGCGGGTCGATCTTCCCGTCGGGGCACGCGGCCAACGCGGTCGTGACGGCGGGCGTCCTGGTGATGACGGCGCGCAGGCACCGTCGGCTCGGTGCCGCCCTGGCCGCACCCCTGGCGGCCGGCGTCGGGCTCACCACGATCCATCTGGGCACCCACTGGTCCTCGGACGTCCTCGCCGGCTGGTGCGCCGGCGGGCTGGTGCTGCTCGCCGTCGCGCCCGCCGTCCGGGCGTCGACGCAGGTGGCCGGACGGCTGACCGCCCGGCACGGTCCCCGTCGGCGGCCCACCGCGGGCGCCGGACCGTCACCGCGTGCCGGCCAGGAGGCCGGGGAGGCGGCCCTCTCCCGCGCGGTGCCCGGTCCGGCGCAGGTGCGCTATACCCTCGTGCGGCCGGGCCCGCCACTCGGCAGCGGACGTCCAACCAGCGGCGGCCGCCGACGGAAGGGGCCCACCCACCATGAGCGAGGCGTCGCGGGACCTGCACCAGGCCCTGGCCGGGATCGAGCTCGCCGGCCGTGAGCTGCCCGACGTGCTCGACCAGGTGGTGCGCATCGCCCGCCGGGCCATCCCCGGTACCGACGCCGCCTCCATCACGCTGATCCGGGACGAGCGCGCCTTCACCGCGGCGTTCGACGGTCAGCTCGCGATGGCCGCCGACGAGCTGCAGTACCGGCGCGGTCACGGCCCCTGCCTGGACGCCGGCCGGGCCGGCGAGGTGTTCGTCGTCGACGACATGCGGTCCGAGGAGCGCTGGCCGGACTACGCGGCGCACGTCGCCGAGCTCGGGATCCGCAGCTCCTTGTCGGTCCCGCTGCCCTACCAGGGCACCGCGATCGGCGCCCTCAACAACTACGCCACCCGGTCCGGGGCGTTCTCGATGACCGACGTGACGCTGGGTGAGGAGGTCGCGGCCTTCGTGGCGATCGCGGTGGGCAACGCCGACGCGACCAGCCGGGCGGTGGAGGACGCGGCGAACATGCGCCGGGCGATGGTCTCCCGCGCGGTCATCGAGCAGGCCAAGGGCATCCTCATGGAGCGGCACAAGATCACCGCCGACCAGGCGTTCACCCTGCTCACCCACGCCTCGCAGCGGCGCAACGTGAAGCTGCGCGACGTCGCCGACGAACTGGTGGCCACCGGCGAGCTCCGCGGGGGCTGACCCCGGTCCGGCTGGCGCGGCTGTCACCAGGGTGGTCAGGATGCGGCGGTGAGCAGCGACCCGGTCGTCGTCGGCGCCGACCTGGGCACCAGCGGCCTGAAGGTCGCCGCCCTCGACGCGGCGGGCGACGTCGTGGCCGAGAGCGAGGTCGGCTACGCCGTCGACCGGCCGGAGCCGGGCTGGGCGCAGACCGAGGTCGCCGTGTGGCGCCGGGCCCTGGACGACGCGCTCATCGCCCTGGGCGGCCGGCTGGCGGGCCGCCCGGTGGCCGCGCTGGGGTTCGCCGGCCAGATGCACGGCGCGGTGCTGGTCGACGACGCCGGCCGCCCCCTCGCGCCGGCCCTGCTGTGGCCCGACCAGCGCGCGACCGCGGAGCTGTCCCGGTGGCGCGCGCTCCCCGATGCCGACCGGGCGGCGCTGGCCAACCCGCTCGCGCCCGGCATGACCGGCCCGCTGCTGGCCTGGCTCACCGGCACCCGGCCCGGGCTGCTGGACCGGGCCGCGGCCGCCCTGTTGCCCAAGGACGCGCTGCGCGCCGCACTGCTGCCCGGCACCGACCCCGCGGTCACCGACCGGACCGACGCCTCGGCCACCCTGCTGTGGGACGTCCCGGGGGAGCGATGGTCGGCCGCCGCGGTGGCGGCCGCCGGCCTGCCGGACCAGGTGCTGCCCGTCGTCCGTCCCGGCTCCCAGGTGCTCGGGACGGCGTCCCTGCCTGTCGGTGAGGTGCCGGTCGTCGTCGGCGGCGCCGACACCCCGTTGGCGTTGCTGGCCGCGGGCAGCCACGGCGGTGTCCAGGTGAACCTCGGGTCCGGGGCGCAGGTGCTGCGTCCGGGGGTGACGCCCCGGCCCGTGGTCGACCCGGTGGTGCACTGCTTCGCCGACGCGGACGGCGGCTGGTACGCGATGGCGGCGCTGCAGAACGCCGGCACGGCCTTGTCGTGGGTGCGGGAGGTGCTGGGCCTGGACTGGGCGGGGCTGGTGAGCAGCCTGGACGCGGCGGCGCCGGGGGCCGGCGGCGTGGTCTTCACCCCGTTCCTGACCGGTGAGCGGGGCGGGGTGGCCGGCCCGGCGGCGCGAGGTGGCTGGACCGGGCTGTCGGCCGACACGACCCGGGCCGACCTGGCCCGCGCCGCGCTCGAAGGGGTGCTGTTCGCCGTCGGAGCCGCCTTGGACCTGCTCGACGCACCGCCGGACGACCGCCAACCGGTCGTGCTCACCGGCGGCGGCGCCCGGGATGCCGGGCTCCAGCAGTTGCTCGCCGACGTGCTGGCCCGGCCCGTGCAGCACGTGCAGGTGCGCAGCGCGTCGGCCGAGGGCGCCGCGGTGCTCGCCGGGCGCGGCGTCGGGCTGGAGCTGACCCCGCGGCGGGTGCGCGGGCCGGTGGTGGGACCACGGGCGGTGCCGCAGCTGCGGGCCGCGCGGGAACGGTGGACCGCCGCGGTCGGCTGACCCCGGCCGCGCAGGAGTGGAACCGGTCGGTCCGGGGCACCGTTGAGCCGGAGTGAGGAGCCGGTCCCCGGCTCCTCGGCGACGAGAGGGGACGACGCGCGATGGCGTCGATCATGAACAAGGTCATGCAGTTCGCGAACAGCCCGAAGGGCAAGCAGGTGATCCGCCAGGCGACGGAGAAGGCCCAGCAGTTGGCGAGCGACCCCAAGAACAAGGCCCGGATCGACGACGTGCGCCGCCGGATCCAGGGCGGCTCCGGCGGCTCCGGCGGCTCCGGCGGCTCCGGGGGCACCGGCCCGGCCCACTGACCGGTCCGCGTCCCCTGACGGCGCTCGGCCCCTCAGCGGGGGGCGAGCGCCGTCAGCACGTCGGCGTGCAGCACGCCGTTGCTGGCGACCGCGCTGCCACCCGCCGGCCCTGGGGCGCCGTCGAGGTCGCTGAAGCTGCCCCCGGCCTCCCGCACGATGACATCGAGCGCGGCCAGGTCCCACAGCGACACCTCGGGCTCGCAGGCCACGTCGACGGCGCCCTCGGCGACCATCATGTAGCTCCAGAAGTCCCCGTAGGCGCGGGTGCGCCACACCGAGCGGGTCAGGTCCAGGAACGGGTCCAGGCGACCCTGCTCCTCCCAGCCGGAGAGGCTGGAGTAGGACAGGCTGGCGTCGGCCAGGCTGGCGACCTGCGAGACGGTGCAGCGGGTCGCGTTCTCCAGCCGTCGCCCGGTCCAGGTGCCGACCCCGGCGGCCGCCCACCACCGCCGGTTGAGCGCCGGCGCCGAGACCAGCCCGACGACCGGCACGTCGCCCTCGAGCAGCGCGATCAGCGTCGCCCACACGGGGACGCCGCGGACGAAGTTCTTGGTGCCGTCGATGGGGTCGATCACCCAGCGCCGGTCACCCCGGCCGGTGCTGCCGAACTCCTCGCCGATGACCGCGTCCCGGGTCCGCGCCCGGGACAGGGTGATGCGCAGCTGCTCCTCGACCGCCCGGTCCGCGTCGGTGACCGGGGTCAGGTCCGGCTTGGTCTCCACCTTCAGGTCCTGCGCCCGGAACCGGTCGAGGCTGAGCGCGTCGGCCTGGTCGGCGAGGACGTGCGCCAGGCGCATGTCCTCGGTGAAGCCGCGCATCCCGGGTGTCATGGGATCCGAACCTACTGGTCCCGGCCCGGACAGGCCGGGACCAGTGGCGGATCGACCGTGGCCCCCTTGCCGGGTCCCGCCGCGAGCTCGCGAGTGGCGGGGGGGCGAGGGGGTCCTCCATCAGTCGTTGAAGACGGCCTTGCTGACGGCGGCCGGGGTGTCGTACTCGCCGTCGTCGATGCCCTTCAGCGCATCGAGCACCTCGCCGGTGCCGCCGTTGGACTCCGCGTGCTTGACCACGTCCTCCTTCGTCGCCGGGTAGTCCATGCCGCCGAGGGCCTTCTGGATGTCGATCGGGCTCACCATGCCGTCGGCCTACCCCGGACGCTGCCTGCCGATGCCTGCGCGGCGTCCCGGTTACGGTCGGGGGATGGAGGCGCGGACGATCGTCGGGCTGCTGGCCGATCCGGTCCGGCTGCGCGTGGTGGCCGGCCTGGCGCTCGGCGCCGGCACGATCGAGCAGGTGGCCGAGGCCACCGGCCTCTCCCTGCAGGAGGTGGCGCTGGCCGCCCGCCGGCTGGCCCGCGGCGGCCTGGTGGGCCGCGACGGTCACCGGCTCACGCTGCACGAGGAGCTCTTCGGCAGCGCCGCGCGGGCCGCCGCCGAACGGGAGCCGGCTCCCGAGCCGCTGTCGGCGGACCCCGCGGAGGACGCGGTGCTCCGGGCGTTCGTCCGCGACGGCCGGCTGGTCGCCGTCCCCGCGCAGCAGAGCAAGCGGCGGGTGGTGCTGGCGCACCTGGTGCACGTCTTCGAGGCCGGCGTGCGCTACCCGGAGCGTGAGGTGAACGCCCTCCTGGCAGCCTGGCACCCCGACGTGGCAGCGCTCCGCCGTTACCTGGTCGACGAGGGGCTGCTGTCCCGCGACGCGGCCGGGGTCTACTGGCGCAGCGGTGGTTACGTGCACGGCGTCGACGACTGAACGGGGGAGCAGGGTGCAACGGCAGGTCTTCGCCTTCTCCGGGGTGCTCGCGCCCCGGCCGGGTGAGCGCGGCAACCAGCCGCTCATCGAGCACGTGCTCCGCCTGGGGCGGGGACGGCGGACCGCCGAGGGGCCGGTGCGGGTCTGCTACGTCCCGACGGCGGTCGGCGACGACCCGACGGCGGTCTCGGTCTACGACCGGGTCTTCGGCAGCCGGGGCGACGTCACCCTCAGCACGCTGCGGCTGTTCCCCCGGCCGAGCGTGCCGGACGTGCGCCAGCACCTGCTCACCCAGGACGTCGTGTTGGTCGAGGGCGGCAGCCTGGTCAACCTGTTGGCGGTCTGGCGCGCCCACGACCTGCCCGCGGTGCTGCGGGCGTGCTGGGAGGCCGGCGTGGTGCTGGCCGGCACCGGGGCCGGCAGCCAGTGCTGGCACGTGGGCGGTCCCACCGACGGGTTCGGTGACCGGCTGGCCCCGCTGACGGGGGCGCTGGGCCTGCTCCCGTTCAGCAACAACGTGCACGACGACGCCGCGGAGCATCCCCGCCGGGAGGCCTACCGCCGGTCGGTGGCCGGGGGCGAGCTGCCCGGTGGCTACGCGACCGAGGACGGCGTCGGCCTGCACTACATCGGCGCCGCCCTGGCCGAGGCGGTCACCGTGCGCCCGGGGGCGCAGGCGTGGCACGTCCGCTCCGACGGCGCCGGCGGCTGGGCCGAGCGCGCGCTCCCCACCCGCCTGATCTAGCGCCCCGCTGCAGGCGACCGCCGCGAGCGTGCGAGCGGTGGGGGGCGGTGGGGTTCCTTCTTCAGTGCCCGGGGCCGAGCTGGCCGACGGCGGCGATCAACCGGCGGAAGCTGCCCAGCCGCTCGGCGCGGGCGGGTGGGCCGTCGGCGGCCCAGGCGTCCAGTGCGCACTCCGGGTCGGCGGCGCTGTGCCCGCAGCCGGGTGGGCAGTCGACGGCGGCCTCGGCGAGGTCGTCGAAGGCCGCGAGCACGTCCTGCGCGGTGACGTGCGCCAGCCCCAGCGACCGGATGCCCGGGGTGTCGATCACGGTGCCACCGCCGGGGAGGTCCAGCAGCACCGCCGAGGACGACGTGTGCCGGCCCTTGCCGATCTTGCTGACGTCGCCGGTGGCCCGGAAGGCGTCCGGCACCAGCCGGTTGACCAGGGTCGACTTGCCGACCCCGGACTGGCCGACCAGCACGCTCATCCGCCCGGTCAGCCGCTCGAGCAGCTCCTCCAGCGACGCCTCACGCGACATCGGCACCGCCTCGACCTCCAGGCCGGCGTACCGGTCCAGCAGCGGCTGCGGGCTGGCCAGGTCGGTCTTGGTCAGGCAGAGCAGCGGCGCGAGCCCGCCGGCGTAGGCGGCCACCAGGCAGCGGTCCAGGAAGCCCAGCGCCGGGTCGGGGTCGGTCACCGAGGTGACGACGACCAGCAGCTCGGCGTTGGCCACCACGATCCGCTCGGTGGGGTCGGTGTCGTCGGCGGTGCGGCGCAGCGACGTCGTCCGGTCCTCGATGACCACGATCCGGGCCAGGGTGTCCGTCCGGCCGGAGGTGTCCCCGACGATCCGCACCCGGTCGCCGACGACCACGCCGTGCTTGCCCAGCTCCCGGGCGCGCATCGCGGTGACCTCGACCGGTGCGCCGTCCGGGCCCTCGATCCGGACCTGCATCCGGCCGCGGTCGACGGCGATCACCATCCCCGGGACCGCGTCCTCGTGTGCCGGCCGGGTGCGGGTGCGCGGGCGGGAGCCGTGCCGGGTCGGCCGGACGCGGACGTCGTCCTCGTCGGACCGCTTGTCCATCCGGCGGCTCAACGGCCCACCTCCGCAGGCTGGTCCAGCAGTGCGGCCCACCGGTCCAGGTAGTCGGGCAGCGTCTTGCTGACCGCGCCCGGGTCGGTGACCCGGACCCCCTCGACGGCCAGCCCCAGCACCGCGGCCGCGTGCACCATGCGGTGGTCGGCGTAGGAGTCCAGCTGCGCCGCCCGCCCGGGGCCCGGGGTGATCACCAGGCCGTCGGGCAGCTGCTCGACCCGGGCGCCGACCGCGGTCAGCACCTCGTCCAGGGCCTGCAGCCGGTCGGTCTCGTGCCCCCGCAGGTGCGCGATGCCGGTCAGCCGGGACGGCCCGTCGGCCAGCGCGCAGAGCGCCGCCAGCACCGGGGTCAGCTCGCCGACGCCGCCGAGGTCGGCCTCCAGCGGCGCGATCCGGCTGCCCCCGGTGACCTGGAGCCCGGCCGGCGTGGTCGCGACGTCGGCGCCCATCGCGGTCAGCAGCCGGTCCAGCTGCGCGCCGGGCTGTGTGGTGTCGGCGGGCCAGTCGCGCACGGTCACCCGCCCGCCGGTGACCAGCGCCGCGGCGAGGAACGGGGCGGCGTTGGACAGGTCCGGCTCCACCACCCGGTCCAGCGCGGTGATCGGACCGGGGGAGACCCGCCAGCCGCGTTCGGTGCGCGTGACGTCGACGCCGTGCTCGGCCAGCGTGCGCACGGTCATCTCCACGTGCGGCATCGAGGGCAGGGAGCCGGCGACGGCGAGGTCGACGCCCTGGGTGTACCGGGCGGCGGCCAGCAGCAGCCCGGAGACGACCTGGCTGGACTCGCTGGCGTCGACGGTCACCGCGCCGCCGCGGACCGCGCCGGTGCCGTGCACGGTGAACGGGGCCCGGCCCCGGCCGTCGTCGTCGATCTGCACGCCGAGGTCGCGCAGCCCGGCGATCAGCCCGGAGTTGGGGCGCTCCCGCAACCGCGGGTCGCCGTCCAGGCGCACCGGCCCGGTGGCCAGCGCGGCGACCGGTGGCAGGAAGCGCAGCACGGTGCCGGCCAGCCCGGCGTCGACCTCGACCGGGCCGCGCAGCTCGCCGGGGGTGACCAGCCAGTCGTCCCCGTCCGGCTCGACCCGGGTGCCCAGCGCGCGCAGCCCGGCGGCCATCAGGTCGGTGTCCCGGGCCCGCAGCGGGCGGACCAGCCGGCTGGGCCCGTCGGCCAGCGCGGCCAGCACCAGCGCGCGGGCGGTGAGCGACTTCGACCCGGGCAGCGCGACCACCGCGTCGACGGGGGCGGTGCGGTGCGGCGTCGTCCAGACCTCGGCCATGCCGTCCATCCTGCCCTGTCCACCGGAACCGGTGGTCCGGCCACCGGTCGGATCAGCTGCCCAGCAGCTCGGCGAGCACGGACGCGACCCGGCGGGTGCGGGTGGCGTCGGTCCTCGCCCCCTCGACCGCGAGCGCGTGGCGGCGGCGGCCGCTGGGGGAGAGGGCATCGAAGCGCTGCTGCGCCACGGGTTCCGCCGCCAGCGCCTCGGCCAGCGCGGCGGGGACCTCGACGGTCCGCGGCGCGGTGTCCAGGGCGACCTCCACCGACACCTCGTCGCCGGCGCCCACTCCGGCCGCGGCCCGGTTCTCCGCGCTCAGCGGCAGCATCGGCCGGCCACCCGTCGAACCGACCGTCGTCCGCCAGGTGTGCCCGCCCACGGTGACCGTGAGCGGCGGCCGGCGGCCGGCCCCGAGGGACTCCAGCACCTGCTCGGGCACCGGGATGCCGGTGGCGGCCTTCCCGCCGAGCTCGACCGTCGAGGTGAACCTCATGGCGCCAGAGGATGGCAGTCCGGGGCGGTGCCGCACCAGCAGCACCGCCCCGGACCGAGGGATCAGCCGGCGGCGGCGTCCACCGTCTCGGGCTTCGGCACGCCGACGGTGCGCACCAGCCGCTGGTTGGCGAACTCGAACATGCCCAGCTCGGAGAGCTCCCGGCCGTAACCGGAGCGCTTCACCCCGCCGAAGGGCAGTTCCGGGGAGGTGCCCGACGGCGAGTTGATCCAGACCATCCCCGACTCGACCCGGTCGGCGACCGCGCGGGCCCGCTCGACGTCACCCGAGAAGACCGAGGCGCTGAGCCCGAACTCGGTGTCGTTGGCCAGCCGGACCGCCTCGTCCTCGCTGGACACCCGGTACACCACCGCGGCGGGGCCGAACAGCTCCTCGCGGTAGGCGCGCATCTCCGGCGTGACGTCGGCCAGCAGGGCCGCGTTGACGAAGGCGCCCTCCCGCTCCGGCCGGCCACCACCGACCAGCACCGTGGCGCCCTTGTCGATGGCGTCCTGCACCTGGGCGGTGTAGTCCTGCGCGGCCCGCTCGGAGGACAGCGGCCCCAGCGTGGTCGCCGGGTCGGCCGGGTCGCCGGGCTGCAGGGCGGAGAAGGCGTCGGTCAGGCCGGCGACGAACTCCTCGTAGACGTCGTCCATCACGATGAACCGCTTGGCGGCGATGCACGCCTGCCCGGTGTTGAGCGTGCGCGACATCGTGGCCGCCTGCACCGTCTTCGACACGTCCGGCGCGTCGAGCACGATGAACGGGTCGCTGCCGCCGAGCTCGAGCACCGACTTCTTCAGGTGCTTGCCGGCCAGTGCGGCGACGCTGCTGCCGGCGCGGGAGCTGCCGGTCAGCGTCACGCCCTGCACGTGCGGGTGGGCGATCACCTGCTCGACGTCGGAGATCCGCAGGAACAGGTTGGTGTAGACGCCCTCGGGGACACCGGCGTCGTGGAGGAGCTGCTCGAGGGCGAGCGCGGTCTGCGGGTTGTTCTCCGCGTGCTTGAGCAGCACCACGTTCCCCAGGATCAGGTTCGGGGCCACCACCCGGGCGACCTGGTACAGCGGGAAGTTCCACGGCTCGATCGCCAGCAGGACGCCGACCGGCTCGTTGACGACGACCGCCTCGCCCTCCATCACGTCGATCGGCTTGGGCTCCAGGAAGCCCGGGCCCTTCTCCGCGTACCAGTCGAAGATCATCGAGACGAACATCGCCTCGCCGGTCGCCTCCTGGATGCGCTTGCCCATCTCCTTGGTGATCAGCGCGCCGAGCTCGGCGCTCCGTTCGCGCATCAGCTCGGCGGCGCGACCGACGATGGCGGCGCGCTCGGCGACCGGGCGGCGGCGCCACTCGGCGAAGGCGGCATGCGCCCGCTCGACGACACCGTCGACCTCCGCGGTCTCCAGGAACGGGAACTCCTGCTCGGTGCGTCCGGTGGCCGGGTCGATCGTCGCGTACGGGCGGTCGCCGGCGTCGCTGGCGGTCTTGGGGTGCTCGGTGGGCGGAGCCTGGGTCGTCACGTCGTCGTGCCTCCATCGCGCTGGGTCGGCTCTGTGCCCCTCCGTCCTACCTCCGTCGGGCCGGGCTCACACGGGTGGGGGCGCCGGACGGAAGACGCACCTCGACACCGGCACCTAGGCTCGTTGCTGGTCGTCGGTGCACCCGGTGACGGGGAGGAGCCCTCATGTGTGGTCGGTACGCGGCCAGCCGCCGTCCCGAGGACCTGGTGGTCGAGTTCGAGGCGGTCGCCGCCGAGGGGCAGCCCGCGCTGCCGGCGGACCACAACGTCGCGCCGACCAAGGACGTGTACGTCGTCCGGCACAAGAAGGAGCGGGACGCCGAGGGGGCGCTCACCGGCGGCGGTCACCGGGAGCTGCGGGTGGTCCGCTGGGGGCTGGTGCCCTCCTGGGCCAAGGACGTCGCGATCGGCAACCGGATGCTCAACGCGCGGGTGGAGTCGCTGACCGAGAAGCCGGCGTTCCGCGCCGCCGCGGCGAGCCGCCGCTGCCTGGTGCCCGCCGACGGTTGGTACGAGTGGGCCCCGCGCACCGACCGGCCCGGCAAGCAGCCGTACTTCGTCACCCCCGAGGACGGCGCGGGGCTGGCCTTCGCAGGCCTGTGGGAGGTGTGGGGCCGCGGTGACGACCGGCTCTACACCTGCACGGTGGTGACCGCACCGGCGGTCGGTGCGCTGGCCGAGGTGCACCCCCGGATGCCGCTGGTGCTGCCGCGCGAGCGGTGGGCGCGCTGGCTGGACCCGGCGGTGCAGGACGTCACCGAGGTGGCCGCCCCCACCCCGCCGGAGCTCGTCGAGGGGCTGGAGATCCGGCCGGTGGGCCCGGCCGTGGGCAACGTGGCGCACAACGGCCCGCAGCTGACCGCCCGGGTCGAGTCGGTCAGCGAGCCGGCCGACCAGCCTGCCCTCTTCTGACCGACCGCCTTCCCCTGACTGCTTTCCCCCTGACCGCCTTCCCCCTGACCGACGCCGCCGAGGAGCCCCGCTGAGCGCCGACCCGTCCGCCCCGCCCGCCGCCGACCGGAGCCCGGAGTCCGCGGAGGACCCGGGGTCCTCACGCGCCCTGACCGGCTGGGTCGCCGCCGCGGTCACGTTCCTCTCCTCCGGCGCGGTGCTCGTGCTCGAGGTCGTCGGGCTGCGGCTGATCGCGCCCTACGTGGGCATCACGCTGCAGACCAGCACCGCGGTGATCGGCTTCGCGCTGGCCGCGATCGCCGTGGGGGCCTGGGCCGGTGGTGCCGCCGCGGACCGGACCGACCCGCGCCGGCTGATCGCGCCGCTGATGGTGGCCGGCGGCGGGCTGATCGTGGCGGTGCTGCCGCTGGTCCGCTTCGCCGGTGACCTGCTCACCGGCGCGGCGGCGGGCAACGTGCTGCTGCTGGCCGCGGTCGCCGTCGTGGTGCCGGCGGCGCTGCTGTCCGCCGTCCCGCCGATGGTCGTGGCGCTGCAGCTGGGCAGCCTGTCGCAGACCGGCTCGGTGGTCGGGCAGCTGTCCGGCATCGGCACCCTCGGCGGGATCGTGGCCACCTTCGCCACCGGCTTCCTGCTGGTCGCCGTGCTGCCCAGCAGCGTCATCCTGGTCGGCACCGGCCTGGTCGTGGTGGCCGCCGGGCTCGCCCTGGCGGTGCTGCTGCGCCGCAGCGGGCCGGCCGGCTCCGGGCGGCTGCCGGTCGGGCTGCTCGTGCTGGCCCTCGCGGCGCCCCTGCTCGCCGCGGTCGCGCCCACCCCGTGCGAGCGGGAGACCGCCTACCACTGCGCCCGGGTCACCACCGACCCCGAGCGGCCCACCGGGCGGGTGCTGCAGCTGGACACGCTGCGGCACTCCTACGTGGACCTCACCGATCCCACCTACCTGGAGTTCGAGTACGTGCAGGCGATCGCGTCGGTGACCGACGCGATGGCGCCGGCGGGGGAGCCGCTGTCGGCGCTGCACGTGGGCGGAGGGGGCCTGACGTTGCCCCGCTACCTGGCCGAGGTCCGGCCGGGCACGGTCAGCCGGGTCCTGGAGGTCGACCCGGGGGTGGTCGCCATCGACGAGGAGGAGCTCGGGCTGGAGCAGACGGGGGACCTGCAGGTGCGGGTCGGGGACGGCCGGGTCGGCT
This sequence comes from Modestobacter sp. SYSU DS0904, assembly GCF_054051115.1. NCBI lineage: Bacteria > Bacillati > Actinomycetota > Actinomycetes > Geodermatophilales > Geodermatophilaceae > Modestobacter > Modestobacter sp. SYSU DS0904. The sequence continues at coordinate 12,380 of NZ_JBJHAQ010000003.1, forward strand.
TGGGGGAGGAGCCGGCCGGGGAGCGCGACCTCGTGGTGGGCGATGCCTTCGGTGGGCTCTCGGTGCCCTGGCAGCTGACCACCGTCGAGGCGCTGCGCCTGGTCGACGACGCCCTGGCCGAGGACGGCGTCTACGCGGTCAACCTCATCGACCACCCGCCGCTGGGGTTCGTCCGCGCGGAGCTGGCCACCCTGCGGGAGGTGTTCGACCACGTCGCGCTGCTGGCCCGGGCCCCGGTGCTGGCCGGGGGGGACGGCGGCAACGTGGTCGCGGTCGCCTCGCAGCAGCCGCTGCCGGTCGAGGGCATCGCCGCCGCGCTGGACGACCGGCAGCTGGCCTGGCAGGTGGCGACGGGGGAGGAGCTGGACGAGTTCGTCGGTGACGCCGGCGTGCTGACCGACGACTTCGCGCCGGTCGACCAGCTGCTCACCCCCTACCCGACCACCGCCCGCTGACCGGTCAGCGGGCGATCGGCGCGGTGCGCGCGCGGGTGAGCCGCACCAGCTCACCGGGGGCCAGCTCCACCTGCAGGCCCCGCCGGCCGGCGCTCACCAGCACGGTGTCGAACTCCACCGCGGAGGCGTCGACCACCGTGGGGAGCGCCTTGCGCTGGCCGAGCGGGCTGATCCCCCCGCGCACGTACCCGGTGGCGCGCTCGGCGTCGGCGGGGTCGGCCATCGCGGCCTTCCGCCCGCCCGCGGCCGCGGCCAGCGCCTTGAGGTCCAGCTGCCCGCTCACCGGGACGACGGCGACGGTCAGCGCGCCGTCGACCCGGGTGACCAGGGTCTTGAACACCCGGGCCGGGTCGGCGCCGAGCGCGGCCACCGCCACCTCGCCGTAGCCGTGCCCGCCGGCGCCGTCGGCCGGGTCGTACTCGTGCAGGTCGAAGGATGCCTTCGCCCGCTCCAGGGCCCGCACCGCCGGGGTCGCCGCCACGGCCGGTGAGCCTAGAGCGCCCGGGTGCGCGGCACGACCGCGTTCGGTTCACCCCCGGACGAGGGAATCCCGCCCGGGGGCGCGCGGTTGGACCGGCCGTGAGCAGCACAGCCCCGGGCGCGGCGGCGCGGATCGCGCGCAACGCCGCCCCGTCCCGTCGTCCCCCCGGCCGCCCGGACCGGTCCCGGCTAGGATCGTCTGACGTGGTGCCCCGTTCCCGGGTACCGCAGAGAGGACGGTCGGTGCCCGAGGAGCCCACGGTCGAGAACCCCGTCGTCGAGGCGGATGCGGTTGCCGCGCAGCCGGGCCAGCGCGAAGAGACGCCGGAGGCCCGCGCCGACGGCAGTCGGAGCGAGCTCGCGGAGTCGCGCGCGCAGCGCGACGCCCGGTTCGAGCGCGACGCCCTGCCCTACCTCGACCAGCTGTACCCGGCGGCCCTGCGGATGACCCGCAACCCGGCCGACGCCGAGGACCTGGTCCAGGAGACGTTCGTCAAGGCCTACTCCGCGTTCCACCAGTTCGCCGAGGGCACGAACCTCAAGGCCTGGCTGTACCGGATCCTGACCAACACCTACATCAACACCTACCGCAAGAAGCAGCGGCAGCCGCAGCAGTACCCCACCGACCAGGTGCAGGACTGGCAGCTGTACGCCGCGGAGGAGCACACCTCCAGCGGGCTGCGCTCGGCGGAGATCGAGGCGCTGGACCACCTGCCCGACTCCGACATCAAGGAGGCCCTCCAGCAGCTGCCGGAGGACTTCCGGTTGGCGGTGTACCTGGCCGACGTCGAGGGCTTCGCCTATAAGGAGATCGCCGAGATCATGGGCACGCCCATCGGCACGGTGATGTCCCGCCTGCACCGCGGTCGCCGCGGGCTGCAGAAGCTGCTGGCCGACTACGCCCGGGAGCGCGGCTTCGTCCGTGCGGGGGCCGCGGAGGAGGCGACCCGCTCATGAGCACCGATGCTCACGACGGAACGCACCTGCCCGACGACGCCCACGATGACGTGGACATCAACTCCTGCGACGACGTCCTGACGCACGTCTTCGAGTTCCTCGACCACGAGACGAACGACGCCCGGCGGGCGGTCATCGCCGAGCACCTGGAGGACTGCTCGCCCTGCCTGCGGCAGTTCGGCATCGAGCAGGAGTTCAAGGCGCTCGTGCGGCGCCGCTGCGGCGGTGACGCCCCGCCGCCCGGTCTGCGGGACCGGATCAAGGTCCAGCTGACCTCCGTCTCCTTCGAGGAGGACGGCACCCAGGTCCGGATCGAGCGGACCAGCGTGGAGACCTACACCGAGCAGCTCCCGGGGGAGCGCCCCACCGCCTGACGGCGGCGGAGCGCCCCGGCCCCCTTGCAGGGACCCACCGCGAGCTTGCGAGTGGTGGGGGGCAAGGGGGTCCTTCCTCAGGCGTTGGGGCGCTTGCCGTGGTTGGCGCCGCTCTTCTTGCGGGCGCGCCGCTTGCGTCCACGCTTGGACATCGCTGCCTCCTCACTCGGGTCGGGTCGCCGGGGGCTGCCCCGGCCGGTGATCGCCGGCCGGCGCGGTGTGCGGAGAGCACCCGGACCGGCCAAGCTGACCGGACGAGGATCTCACGTTCCGTGCCGCCGCCGTGCGGTGGTGTAGGGCCCCGGCCGGCCACCTGGCACCCTCCAGGGGCCAGGGGTGGCGACGATGCCGGCCGCAGGGTCGGGAACGGGGGACGGGGTGGCCCAGACGGCGGTGGAGAGCGTGTTGGTCGCCGGCCGCGGACCGGTGGCCTGCGCGGTGATCGCAGCCTGCGCGCGGCTGGGGGTCAAGGCGGTCGCGGTGTGCTCCGAGGCCGAGCAGGACGCCCGGCACGTCCGGATGGCCGACGAGTGGGTGCTGCTGGGCCCGGCCCCCGCGGCCGAGTCCTATCTCGACGTGCGACGCATCGTCGAGGCAGCCCGCCGGACCCGGGTGCGCGCGGTGCTCCCGGTCCCGCCCGCGCTGGCCGGCAACGCCCGGCTCGCCGCGGCGGTGGCCGAGGCCGGGCTGACCTGGGTCGGCCCGCACGCCGAGGTGCTGGAGCGGCTGGGCGGTGACGGGGTCGAGCCGGCCAGCGAGCGCGGCTTCCTCGCCTGGGTCACCCCGGACGCCTTGTGCCACGTCACCCCGGTGGTGCGCGACCGGGCCCGAGGCACCCTGCGGGTGAGCTGGACCCCGGCGGCGGGGATCGGGCCGCTCCCGGCCGCGGCCCGCCGCCTGCCCGAGCTGGGCTGGCGCGGACTGGTGACCGTCGGCATCGACCCCGACGGTGAGCTGGCCGAGGTGGCCGCCGGGTTCTCCCTGGACATGGCCGTGCTGGAGCGGTCGCACGGCGTGGACGCGGTCGAGCTCTCGCTGCGCAGCGCCGTCGACGGCGCCCCCGACGACGGCGGGACGGCCGAGGCCCGCGCGGCCGTGGCCGTCCAGCTGCGCGCGACCCTCGCCCCCGGGGTGGCCGGCCGGGTGACCGGGCGCCTCCCCGACCTGCCACCGGGCAGCGTCCAGGGCGCCGACCGGGAGGTGGTCGCCGTCAACGGCTACGACCCCGGGGACCGCCTGGACGCCTGGTACGACGCGCTGCTGGCCACGGTCAGCGTGGCGGCGCCGGACGTCGCCGCCGCGGCGCGTGCGGCCGCGGACGTGCTCACCGGGCTGCCCGACACCGGGGTCCCGCACGACGGCCCCGCCGTCTGCCAGGTGCTGGACCGGATCGCCGGCCCGCTGGTGCCCGACCGCAGCTGACCGCCGGGCGTGCTTTCATGGTCGTCCCCGCCGGTCGGTGGGGACGACGACAGAGGAGGCGCCCCGGTGGCGGTCGAGGAGATCCACGCCGAGATGGTCTCCAGTGTCTGGAAGGTCCTGGTGGCCCCCGGGACGCAGGTCGCAGCCGGGGACACGCTGGTGATCCTGGAGTCGATGAAGATGGAGATCCCGGTGCTCACCGAGCGGGCCGGTGTGGTCGAGGAGATGCACGTGGTGGAGGGCGAGGTGCTCCAGGAGGGCGACCTCATCGCCACCGTCGTCGCCTAGGCCCCGCTGCAGGTTCCCCCCGCGAGTGTGCGAGCGGTGGCGGGCGCGGGGTCCGTCAGCAGAGCTCGCGGGCGTACACCCGCAGCTCGATGCCCGGCACCGGGCTCCAGTCGCGCTCGGGCAGCCGGGAGAAGCCCAGCCGGTCGTAGAGCCGGTGCGCCGTGGTCATCTGCGGACCGGTGGCGAGCAGCATCCGTCGCTTGCCCGCCGCCCGGGCGCGGTCCAGGCAAGCCTGCACCAGCGCCTCACCCAGCCCCTGGCCGCGTACGGCGGGGTCGACCACCAGCATCCGGAACGCCGCCTCGTCGTCGGCCTCGGTGACCTGGCCGAAGTCGCCGGTGAGGACGAGGGCCACGCTGCCCACCACGAGGCCGGCGTCGTCGCGGGCGACGAGCAGATCCGACCGCCCGGCCCGGCCGGCGACGTCGGCGAGCTGCCGGGCGTACTCGGGGGAGGCGAACCCCTCCGCGGTGTACACGTCGGCGGTCAGCCGGCCGATCCGGTCGTGCTCGTCGGAGCGGGCGGGGCCGATCTCGACGGCGGCGCGGCGGGTCACCACCGCAGGGTAGGTGGACCGGCGGTCGGGGCCCCGGCCTAGGCTCCAGGTCACGATGAGCAGCCTGTCCGAACGCCTGACCCGGAGCTCGGCGTCGAGCCCGTCCCAGGTCGACCACGCCCGCCGGCTGGTCGCCGACTGGCAGCTGCTGGCCGACCTGGCCTTCGCCGACCTCACGCTGTGGGTACCGCTGCAGGACGCCGCGTGGTGGTGCGTCGCGCAGGTCCGGCCGCTGACCGCGCCGACCAGCCAGCCCGACGACCTGATCGGCACCGAGCTCAGCGGCGAGGACGCCGCCCAGCTGGTGCAGGCGCACACCGAGGGGCGCCCGGTCACCGAGGGCGAGCCCGACTGGTCGGGATCCGCTCCGCGCCGGCGTGAGGTCATCCCCGTCCGGCACGACGGCGTGGTGGTCGCCGTCCTGGCCAAGGACACCAACCTCGCGGTCACCCGGGCGCCCTCCACGCTCGAGCTGACCTACCTGGACATCGCCGCCGACCTGTCGCTGATGGTGGCCGCCGGCACCTTCCCGCCGCGGATGCTCGACGACGCGGAGATGAGCCCCCGGGTCGGCGACGGGCTGGTCCGGCTCGACGCCGCCGGCCGCGCCGTCTACGCCAGCCCCAACGCCCTGTCGGCCTACCGGCGGATGGGCGTCGTCGGCGACGTCGTCGGCGCGGACCTGGCCGAGGTGACCCGTGGCGTCTCGGCCGACCGGGTGGCCGGCGAGGCGGTGGCGGCGAGCATCGACGCGGCGGTGGCCGGCCGGTTCCCCGACCCGATGGACGTGGAGAACGACGCCGCCACGATGCTGGTGCGCGCGCTGCCGCTGCAGGCGCCCGGGGCCGAGGAGGGCGCGCTGGTGCTGGTCCGGGACGTCACCGACGTCCGCCGGCGGGACCGCGCGCTGATGACCAAGGACGCCACCATCCGGGAGATCCACCACCGGGTGAAGAACAACCTGCAGACCGTCGCGGCGCTGCTGCGGCTGCAGGCCCGCCGGATGACCGAACCGGCGGCGCGGGCGGCGTTGGAGGAGTCGGTGCGCCGGGTCGCCTCGATCGCGGTGGTGCACGAGACGCTGGCCGGCAGCCGGGAGGACGTCGTCGACGTCGACGACGTGCTCGACCAGGTGCTGCCGATGCTGGGCGACGTGACCTCGGTCGGGCCGGCGGCGCGGATCACGCGGGACGGCCGGCTCGGTGAGCTGCCGGCGGCCGCCGCGACGCCGCTGGTGATGGCGGTGACCGAGCTGCTGCACAACGCCGCCGAGCACGCCTTCGAGGACGGCTCGCCCGGCACGATCGTGCTGCACGCGCGCCGGGAGGGGGCCGACCTGGAGGTGCGGGTGCACGACGACGGCTGCGGCCTGCCCCCGGACTTCGACCCGGCGGCGAGCACCGGCCTGGGGCTGCAGATCGTGCGCACCCTGGTGACGAGCGAGCTGCACGGCACGCTGGAGATGGGGCCGCCGTCCGGTGGCGGCCCGGGCACCGAGGTCGTGCTCACCCTGCCGGGCGCCGGCCGTGCGCGCCGCTGAGCGCATGCGACAGGGGCCGCCTCGACGTGCGAAGCGGCCCCTGTCGGGTTGCTGTTGCGGCCCCCGGTGCGGGGTCCCGACGCCGGCGTGTGGGCGTCAGGGGTGGGGGCCTGGGTCAGGTCAGGCGGTGCGTACCCGGGTGCGGGCGGTGCGTCGCTTGAGGGCACGGCGCTCGTCCTCGGACAGGCCGCCCCAGACGCCGGAGTCCTGGCCGGAGGTCAGTGCCCACTCCAGGCACGACTCCACGACCGGGCAGCGACGACACACAGCCTTGGCCTGCTCGATCTGGACGACCGCAGGGCCCGTCGTCCCGATCGGGAAGAAGAGCTCCGGGTCTTCGTCCCGGCAGAGCGCGCGGTGGCGCCAGTCCATGGCTGTGTACTCCTCGATCTCGTCTGGATTCTGTCGGTGGGCAGTCGGCCGCCGGCCGAAGTGACCGCCCCCGGCAGATCAACGCGCCGGAGGCCCGGCGCCGTGAACGGCGGCCGCCTGCCTTGTTACCGGCAGGTTGCTTGCTTGTGATGCTTTCACGAGACGCCGGGCTGTCAAGCAGACTCCCGCCTGTTCACCGGTGCTCGTGAGGAAGCTCACCACGGGTGTGCGGGCCTCGCCACTCCTGCGCCGCGCTCCGCGTCCCGCGGGCCCGCCGCGAGCGCAGCGAGTGGTGGGGAGGAAGCGCGCGCTCGTTCAGACGACGACGCGCAGCGCGGCGGGCACCGAGCGCACCCGCAACCCCGTCGTGGTGCCGAGGTGGTCACCGTCGAGCTGCCACCCCTGCGGGCGCGTGGCGGTCAGGGTGAGCTCGGTCAGGTCGTGCCACCGGTGGATGCCGCGCCCCCGGGCATCGGGCCGCGCGGCCATCACCTGGCGGACGTGGTGCAGCATCCGCACCACCCCGACCCGGCCCATCGCGAAGACGTCCAGCCCGGTGTCGAAGGACGCCTCCGGGCTCGGGTTGACCGGCCGGGAGCCCAGGTAGGTCCACGGGCTCACGTTGGACAGCAGGGCCAGGAAGAGCCCGTCGACGGGCTCCTCCCCGGGGACGGTGAGGGTCATCGTCGGGCGACGCCGGTCCCGGCCGAGCACGAAGGCGTCGAGGCCGGCCCGGATGTACAGCGCGCCGCTGGACCGGTGGCCGCGCGCCCGCTGCGCCTCGACCCGGGAGATCACGTCGGCGTCGAAGCCCATGCCTGCGGCGAAGGCGAACCAGCGCGGCTCGGTCCACTCCTCGGCCCCCGCGCCCGGCACCCGGGCCGAGGCGGTGCCGAGGGAGACCATCCGGGTGCGGCCGGCGCGAAGCGAGTCGAGGATCTCTCCGGTGGCCTCGACCGGGTCGCGGGAGCGTCCCAGCGCCCGGGAGAAGACGTTGGTCGAGCCGCCGGGGACGACGGCGAGGGTGGGGACCCGGTCGCCCGGACCCGCGCCGAGCAGGCCGTTGACCGCCTCGTTCACGGTCCCGTCGCCGCCCAGGGTGACCACCACGTCGATGCCGTCGGCCGCTGCCTGCGCCGCCAGCTCGCGCCCGTGCCCCCGGTGGGCCGTCTCCACGACGTCGACCTGCAGCTGGCTGGACAGCGCCCGGACCATGACGTCACGCACCCTGGGGGTGGTGGTCGTGGCCGCCGGGTTCGCCACCAGCAGCGCACGCATGGGGTCAACATAGCCAGCCGCGTTCCGGCGCCTTCCGGCAACTCGCCCGGTCGCCCCCGGCGTAGCCTCTGGGCGTGTCTGGCGAGGAGTCGAACGCCCCCGGTCGTCGGCGGCCCCGAGCGGAGGGGCTGCTCGGTGGCGCCGCCCAGCCGGCGGCCCCGAGGCCGGTGCGCACCCGCCCCGCGGCGCCTGCGGCGGTCCGCCGGGCGGCACTGGTGGTCGCGGTCGAGGCGGCGGGGCTGGCCGTCGTCGCCCTGACGATGCTCGTGCTGACCGTCACCGGTGAGCCGAGCAGCGTGGGCCGCGCGCTGGCCGGGGTGGTCTACGTCGGACTGGGCGCCGGGCTGCTGGCGGCCGCGGCGGTCGGGCTGTGGCGGGTCTCCGGGTGGTCGCGGGGGCCGGTGATCGTGCTGCAGCTGTTGCTGGCGGTCATCGGGTACACGGCCGCCTTCCAGGCGGACCAGCCGCTGCTGGGGGTGCCGCTGCTCGCGCTGGTGGCGCTGGAGCTGTACCTGCTGGCCACCCCCGAGGCGCGGCTGGCCTTCCTCGACCGCTAGGCCCCCGTGCAGGGGCCCGCCGCGAGCTTGCGAGCGGTGGGGGGCACGGGGGTCCTTCCTCAGACGAGGTCGATGACCTCGGCGATCGAGGGGAGCACCCGGCCGGGGCGGAACGGGAAGCGGGTCACGTCGGCTTCCTTGGTCGACCCGGTGAGCACCAGCACGGTGTCCAGCCCGGCCTCGATGCCGGCCACGACGTCGGTGTCCATCCGGTCGCCGACCATGGTCGTCGACTCCGAGTGGGCCTCGATCCGGTTCATAGCACTGCGGAACATCATTGGGTTCGGCTTCCCGATGAAGTAGGGCTCCGCACCGGTCGCCTTGGTGATCATCGCCGCGACCGAACCGGTGGCCGGCAGCGGTCCCTCCGGCGAGGGGCCGGTCACGTCCGGGTTGGTCGCGATGAACCGTGCGCCGTCACCGATCAGCCGGATGGCGCGGGTGATCGCCTCGAAGGAGTAGGTGCGGGTCTCGCCCAGCACCACGTAGTCCGGGTCGGTGTCGGTCAGCACGTAGCCGGCCTCGTACAGCGCGGTGGTGAGCCCCGCCTCGCCGATCACGTAGGCCGAGCCGCCGGGCAGCTGGGAGGAGAGGAAGTCCGCCGTGGCCAGCGCCGACGTCCAGATGAACTCCTCGGGCACGTTGAGCCCGCTGCGGGCCAGTCGCGCCGAGAGGTCGCGCGGGGTGAAGATCGAGTTGTTGGTCAGCACCAGGAAGCGGCGCTCCCGGTCCCGCAGCCGCTGGAGGAACTCCGCGGCGCCGGGCAGGGCGTTGCCCTCGTGCACCAGCACGCCGTCCATGTCGGTCAGCCAGCACAGGGACTCGCTGCGCTCGGTCGTCACGCCGTCCTCCTCGTCGGTCGGGATGGTCACCGCCGGGCGGCGGCGAAGGTGCCGAGCGCCTCGTCGGTGAGTCGGTAGACCGTCCACTCGTCCATCGGCACGGCCCCCGCCGCTCTGTAGAACTCGATCGACGGCGTGTTCCAGTCCAGCACCGACCACTCCAGCCGGGCGTACCCGCGCGCCACGCAGAGCTCGGCCAGCGTGCGCAGCAGCTCGCGCCCCAGGCCGGTGCCGCGGTGCTCCGGCCGGACGTAGAGGTCCTCCAGGTGGATGCCGTGGGTGCCGCGCCAGGTGGAGAAGGTGCGGAACCAGAGCGCGAACCCGGCGGCGCTGCCGTCGGGGGCGAGCGCCACGTGCCCGAACAGCGCGGGCGACTCCCCGAACAGGGCCCCGTGCAGCTGGTCGGGGGTCATCTGCGCCTCGTGCTCGGCCCGCTCGTAGGCGGCGAGCTCCCGGATCAGCCCCAGCACGGCCGGGACGTCGCCGGGTTCCACCGGGCGCACCGTCACCTGCCCGTTCAGGACAGCACCTCCTTGACCCGGTCCGGCACGAACCGCTCCAGCGGCGACACCAGCGGCATCACCAGCGGGGACAGCAGGTAGCCGTAGGCGAGCACGCAGGCGGTGACCACCGGGACGACGGCCAACCCCGCGACGAGCAGCACGGTGGCGATCACCAGACCGTAGGGCTTGCCGCTCTTCGGGCTGACCAGGGAGCGGAACGACCGGTAGCGGACGTTGCTGATCATCAGCAGCCCGGGGACGACCAGCACCAGCAGCACCCACAGCCGGTCCCGCCCCTGCATCGTGTCGGCGAAGGCGAACACGCTGGCCAGCACCACCGCGGCCGCGCCCGGGCTGGGCAGCCCGGTGAAGTACCGCTTGTCCGCCGTGGGGTCGATCGTGGTGTTGAACCGGGCCAACCGGATCGCGGCGCAGGCCACCCAGAAGAAGCAGGCCAGCCAGCCCAGCGGGTCCCACTGGTCGCGGCCGTCGGAGAACAGCGCGAAGACCACCAGCGACGGCGCGAGACCGAAGGAGACCAGGTCGGCCAGCGAGTCGAACTGCAGCCCGAACGGCGACACCGCACCGACCAGCCGCGCGACCGCGCCGTCGGCGATGTCGAAGACGACCGACAGCCCGATCAGCAGGCAGGCCAGCCGGTACTCCCCGCGGAAGGAGACCAGGATGGCGCCGAAGCCGCACGCCATGTTGGCGAGGGTGAACAGGCTGGGCAGCCAGGCCCGGGCCCGCCGCCGTCCCCCGCGCATCGAACCGCGGACGAACTCGACCGTCGTCGTCCGCCTGCCGGACACCGGAGGCATCTCAGGCCGGCCGGGACCAGCGTGCGATGACGGTCTCGCCGCCCCGGACCCGCTGGCCCGTGGTGACGGTGATCGTGCACTCGCGCGGCACGAAGACGTCCATCCGCGACCCGAACTTCATCAGCCCGATCCGATCTCCGGTGGCCACCTGCTGCCCTTCCCGCACCCGGGTGACGATCCGCCGGGCCAGCACGCCGACGATCTGGCGGAACACCACGGTGCGGTCGCCGTCGGCGAGCCACAGCTCGCTGCGCTCGTTCCGGTGCGCGCTCTCCTTGCGGTAGGCGGCGAGGAAGCTGCCGGGCCGGTAGCTGACGGAGGTGATCCGGCCGCGGTAGGGCGACCGGTTGACGTGCACGTCGACGACGGAGAGGAAGACGCTCACCTGCTGCCAGTCGCCCTCGGGGGCGACGCCGGGCTGGGGCTCCCCGGCCACCATCACCACGCCGTCGGCGGGGGAGACGACCTCGTCGTCCGGTGGTGGCACGGTGTCGCACCGACGGTCCGGGTCGCGGAAGAACGCCGCCATGTAGGCGGTGAGGCCGAGCAGCGGCCACGCCGCCAGCCGGACCGGTCGGGACCCGGTGACGCGGCCCGTGGCGGACAGCGCCGCCGCGGTGGCCGACGGAACGGCGAGGAAGGGCCAGCCGGCCCGGTCGATGCGCATCGCGCACCGAGGTTACCGGGACGAGCGCGAAGCGCCCGACGGACGCTCAGACGGGCGCCGAGGCGCGGTCGGGGTCGGCGCCCTGCTCGGTGGTGCGCCCACGCGGCGGCCCGCCGTACCAGTCGAGGCAGATCATCGTGGCGTCGTCGCGGAGGTCGCCTCCCGTCTCGCGCAGCACGGCGGCGCCGAGGGCGTGGACGACCTCTCGCGGGTGCAGGTCCGCAGAGTCGGCCAGCGCCGTGGCGACGTCGAGGTTGACCGCGTTGCGCTCCTGCATCCCGTCGGTGAGGAAGACGATGCGGTCACCCGGTTCCAGCGGGAACGGCTGCACGTCGAAGGACTTGCCGGGGAGGACGCCGAACGGTGCCTCGACACGGAGGTCGATCTCCTCCACTCGGCCGGCCCGCAGCCGGAGCGGCAGGACGTGTCCGGCGTTGACGATCTGCGCGGTGCCGGTGTGCAGGTCGACCCGCATGAGCTGACCTGTGACGAACTGCCCTGGAGCGGAGTTCTCCGCCAGGGAGTCGTTGGCGTACCGGGCCTGCTCGGCGAGGTCCAGGCCCTTCCTGCGCCCGTTGCGCAGGCTGCCCACGAGCAGGGTGGCCAACAGCGACGCCGGCACCTGGTGGCCGACGGCGTCGGTGATCGACAGCTGGAGCAGGTCCCGGTCGAGGGTGTAGTCGAAGGTGTCACCGCCGACAGAGCTGGCCGGTTCCAGCCAGCCGGCGAGGGTGAACTGGCCGGCCTCGCACGTGTAGGACGCGGGCAGCAGGCGGCGTTGGATCTCCGCAGCCAGCGCGAAGGGCGTGGAGCGCTGGCCCCACTCGAAGACGTCGGTGTGCCGCCGGGCGGCGATGACGACGTACGCCAACGCGTGCGCGGCGGTGGCGACGTCGGTGACCTCCTTCGCCGAGGGGTGGTGGGGCAGCATGAGCTCGAGCACCCCGATGGCGTCGCCCCGGTCGGTGACCGGGACGATCATCCGGGCTCCGTCGTCGAGGACCTGCACGTCCGGCTGCTGGGTGCGCAGCACCTGCTCGTAGTCGGTACCGGCCAGCGGGAGCGTCTCGGCCTGCTCGACCCCACGGCTGCGTGCTCCGGCAACCTGGTGGGCGGACGTGAGGCGGACCACGGCCCGGCCGCTGAAGTCGGCGATGAGCAGGGTCACCGCCCGCGCGTCCACCATCTCGCCCAGTGCAGTTGCCACGGCTTCCACGGCGTCGATCGGTGCGGCCGTCTCGACCTTCTCCAGCAACGCGCCGACGTCGATCACGTGATCCTCCGAGCCCTGCATGGTGCAGACCCTAGGCGCACGCGATCGCGCCGGGACTTGGACGACAGACGACGGCGGTGGGGGGGGGGGGGGCCGGGGGGGGGGGGCGGGCCCCCCCACGGGCCCAGGTGTCGGGCGAGGTCAGGTGCCGCTGGTGACGTAGGCGCTCAGCAGCAGCGCGAAGGCGCTGGCCAGGATCAGCAGCCGGGCCGGGGTCAGCCCGTTGAGCAGCCCGGCGATCACCCCGGCGCCCGCGGACCGGGCCTCGGCCGCCTGGGCGCCGCGGCGCAGCAACCGCACCTCGTCGGCCAGCAGGGTGCCGCCCGCCCCCAGCAGCGACAGCCCCAGCACCACGAAGACCAGCGCCAGTCGCTCGGCGAACGTGCCGACCGCGGGCGCCAGGAACAGCACCACGAGCAGGCCGAGCAGCAGCCCGATCCCGGCCCCGGCGACCGGCGCCCAGGGACCCATCCGGATCATCGGATCGGGCCGGCGCAGGCGTGGTCGCGGGCGGACGTTCACCGGCGTCGTCGGGTGGGGGGTGTCGCTGGGCGGCGCGCCCGCCGCGGCCGGCGCCGGCCCCGGTGCCCCCTCGGGCGGTCCCGGCTGGCCCGCCGGCGGGTCGGCCGGACCGGCAGCAGCCGGCGCCTCGACGTCCGGGTCCGGTCCGGACGCCGCCGGTTGGGCCGCCGCGGGTGCCGGCTCGGCGGCTGGTGCCGTCGTCGGCTCGCCGTCCCCGGTGGCCGCCGCGAGGGCGGTCGCCCCGCCCGGGCCGTGGGCCCCCGGGTCAGCCCACCCCGGGGTCTGGACCTCTCGCTCGTCACTCATCTGTTCGATCACCTCGGGCGGCGACGCTAGGCGCGAGGTGGGACGCGCCCGCTCAGGTGACCGGGTGTGGCGCACGGGGCCGCTGGGACACCGGCGAGGACTCACCGCCCGTGGTCGGTCGAGTCCGGACGGTCAGCGAGCAGGAGGGGCGCCGACGGTCAGAGCAGCCGGCGGCTGTCCTCGGCGACCACCCGCAGCCAGCGGTACCCGTAGCCCTCCAGCGCCAGCTCGGCCGAGCCGTCGTCGGCCAGCCGGGTGCCGCCCGCGGTGAGCAGGTCCTCCAGCCGGTGGTCGGCCCCGCAGCCGGGCACGGTGAGCGGCACCGACAGCGGATCCGGACCGAGGTTGTGCACCGCGACCAGCGCGCCGTCGTCCCAGGTGCACAGGTGCGCCAGGACGGCGGCGTGCGGCTGCTCCAGCAGCTGGAACCCGCCCCAGCCCAGCTCCGGCGACTCCCGATAGCGGCGGATGAGCAGCTTCATGAACGACAGCAGCGAGTCCGGGTCGCGGCGCTGGTCGGCGACGTTGACGAACTCCGGGGCGAAACCGCCGTCGACCACCGGCCGGGTCAGCCGCTCGGCCGGGGCGTCGGAGAAGCCGCCGTTGGGCCCGCTGGTCCACTGCATCGGGGTGCGCACCGACAGCCGGCTGCCGGCCGCGAGGTCCTCCCCCATCCCGATCTCCTCGCCGTAGAAGAGCACCGGGGTGCCGGGGAGGGAGAACAGCAGGCTGTAGACCATCCGCACCCGCCGCGGGTCGCCGGCCAGCATCGGCGGCAGGCGGCGGATGAGCCCGCGGTCGTAGACCTGCATCTCCTCCTCCGGCCCGAAGGCGGCGAACACCTCGGCGCGCTCGTCGTCGCCGAGCTTGTCCAGGGTGAGCTCGTCGTGGTTGCGCACGAACGTGCCCCACTGGCTGTCCGGGGAGATCGCCGGGCGGGCGGCCAGCGAGGCGGCCAGCGGCCCGGCATCGCAGCGGGCCAGCGACAGGTACATCTGCTGCATCGTGTTGAAGTCGAACTGCATGGTCAGCTCGTCGCCGTTCTGCTCCCCGAAGAAGCGCGCCTGCTCCTCGAACGGCAGGTTCACCTCACCCAGCAGCACCCCGGACCCGGTCCGCCGGCCGAGGAAGGCGCGCAGCGCGCGCAGGTACTCGTGCGGGTCGGGGAAGTGCGCGGCGGAGTCCTCGTCCACGCCGGCCGTCTCCAGCAGGAACGGGACGGCGTCCACCCGGAAGCCGGAGAGGCCCAGCTCCAGCCAGAAGCCCATGATCTTGGCGATCTCGTCCCGGACCCGGGGGTTGGTGACGTCGAGGTCGGGCTGCTCGGCGTAGAAGCGGTGCAGGTACCACGCGTCCGTCTCCGGGCTGTGCGTCCAGATCCCGCTCTCGGCGTCGGGGAAGACGACCTGTCCGCTGGTGTCCGGTGGCTCGTCCCCCCGCCACACGTAGAAGTCCCGGTACGGCGAGTCCTCGCTCGCCTTCGCCGACCGGAACCAGGGGTGCTGGTCGGAGGTGTGGTTGACCACCAGGTCGGCGATGACCCGCATGCCACGGTCCCTCGCCGTCCGGATCATCTCGACCAGGTCACCGAGGGTCCCCAGCCGGGGATCGACCCCGTAGTAGTCGGTGATGTCGTAGCCGTCGTCCCGGCCGGCGGTCGGGTAGAAGGGCATCAACCACAGGCAGGTGACGCCGAGGTCGGCCAGGTGGTCCAGCCGCTGGGCCAGGCCCTCCAGGTCGCCGACGCCGTCGCCGTTCCAGTCCATGAACGTCTCGACGTCCAGGCAGTAGACGACGGCGTTCTTCCACCAGAGATCAGCTGTGTCGGTGATCCGCACGGGTCTCTCCTCAGTCCAGGACGGCGGGCTCGGGGG
The DNA here is from genome assembly GCF_054051115.1 of Modestobacter sp. SYSU DS0904. NCBI lineage: Bacteria > Bacillati > Actinomycetota > Actinomycetes > Geodermatophilales > Geodermatophilaceae > Modestobacter > Modestobacter sp. SYSU DS0904. Next base: position 27,467 of record NZ_JBJHAQ010000003.1, read on the forward strand.
CCTGCCCCGGACGGCGTGGCTCGACCGGGCCGGGTGGGTCGATCGCGACCGCGGGGGCCGGTGCGGTGACGTCGAGCCGGGGCAGCACGTGCTCCCCGAACGCGTCCAGGAACGGCAGTTGCTCCTGACCCACGTGGTGCAGGTACACCTGGTCGAACCCGAGGTCGACGTACTCGGCGAGCCAGGCGGCGTGCTGGCCCAGGTCGCTGGAGATGCGCACCGCCTCGCCCACCGCCTCCGGGCTGACGTGCGCGCTGGCCTGGTCGAAGGCCGTGGTGCTGTCCAGGTCCCAGCACAGCGGCGGCGGGAAGACGTTGCTGCGCCACTGGTCGTGCGCGACCGCCACCGCCCGGTCCGGGTCGGGGTCCCAGGAGACGTGCACCTGGATGGTGAGCATGCCCTGGCCGCCGGCGTCCCGGTAGGCGGCGACGACCTCGCGCAGGGTGTCGTGCGGCTGGTTGATGGTGACCAGCCCGTCGGCCCACTCGGCGTGCCGGGCGGCGGTCCGCGCCGTGACGGCGGGGGCGATGAGCGCCGGCTGCTGCTCGGGCAGCGTCCAGATCCGGGCCCGGTCGACGGTGACCAGCCCGTCGTGGCTGACCTCCTCCCCGGCCAGCAGCGCCCGGATGATGTCGACGCACTCCCGCAGCCGGGCGTCGCGCAGCTCCTTGCGCGGCCACACGTGCCCGGTGACGTGCTCGTTCATCGCCTCGCCGGAGCCGAGGGCGACCCAGAACCGGCCGGGGAACATCGACCCGAGGGTGGCGATCGCCTGGGCGATGATCACCGGGTGGTACCGCTGGCCGGGGGCGTTGACCGCACCGAAGGGCAGCCCGGTGGTGGCCAGCGCCGCACCCAGCCACGACCAGGCGAAGCCCGACTGGCCCTGCCGGGGGTTCCAGGGTTCGAGGTGGTCGGAGCACATGGCCGCGGTGAAACCGACCCGCTCGGCGTGCTGCACCGCCCGCAGCAGGTCGGCGGGGTGCACCTGCTCGTGGGAGTTGTGGAAGCCGATCACCGTCATGGCGCATGCCTACCGGCACTGGTGATCAACCGCAGGGTGAGTGCAACCGGCAAGGACTCCGGCGCCCGGCCGGGTGACGACGATCAGCTGCCCGCGGCCCGGCGGTAGAGCCGGCGGCCGGGCGCGGAGCTGACCCCGTGCGCGACGGTGCTGACCGCGACCACCAGGGTGCCGGCCGCCCACAGCCGCGGATCGGTCACACCCTCCTCCTCGCTGAAGGAGAGGTAGAACAGCGCGCTGACCCCGATCGGGCCGAACCAGCCCAGGAAGACGGCGTCGCGCAGCCGCAGCCCCAGCGGGCGGGCGAGCGCCAGCAGCACGGGGAGCCGACGCAGCAGCAGCACCCCCACCGGGAAGAGCACCGCCGCCCAGCCGAGGTCGGCCCACCCCGACCAGGGCAGCAGGATGCCCAGCAGCAGGAACAGCGGAAGCACCAGGTACCGGTTGATCCCCTCGTCGATGGTGTTCTGCGGGCCGACGTCGTCCTGGCTGACGGCGAAGTTGTAGGCCAGCCCGGCGACGAACACCGCGAGGACCCCGTCGGCGTTGGCGATCCGGGCGATGCCGAGCACCGCGACCGCCAGCACCAGGGTGAACACCAGCGACGGGCCCTCGTCGATCTCGGCGCGGCTCTGCGCGAAGCTGATCGCGCGGCCGGCGACCAGGCCGGCCACGATCCCGACGGCGACGCCGACGACGACCTGGTAGACGCCGTCGAGGGCGGCGTGCCCGAGGGAGTCCCCGAGCACCAGCGCGATCCCCAGCAGCACCAGCGGCAGGGCCAGTCCGTCGTTGGTGCCCGACTCCTCCGAGAGCAGCTGCCGGGTGCGGGCCGGGAGGTGCTCCTCGGCCGGTTTCCCGGTGACCACGCTGGAGGCGAGCACCGGGTCGGTGGGGGTGATGCAGGCCCCGATGAGCGCGGCCAGGGCCACCGGGATGCCGAGCACCAGCCAGGCCAGGCCGGCCGAGAGCGTGGCCATCCCGGCCATCCCCACCGTCACCAGCACCGCCGTCGGGGTGAACACCGGACGCAGCCGGCGCACCGGGAAGCGCAGGCCCACCCCGATCAGCGAGACGGCCAGCAGCACGCGGGCCATCTCGTGCACCAGGGGGGTGCGCATCGGCTCGGCCACCTCGACCAGCCCGAGCACCTGCGGGCCGACGACCACGCCCAGCACCAGCGCCAGCAGTGGTTCGCTGACGGGCAGGTCGCGCATCTTGCCCGACACCGCGGCCAGCACCACCGCCAGGCCGCCGACCAGCGCGTACCCCAGGTGCAGGTCCTCCACGACGCCCTCCTCGGCCGGTGCGGGACCCGCGCCGGCCGCGGCCCCCGCGCCCCCCTGCCCACCGACCGGCCGACGGGAAACAACCGGTGCCGGGTGGGCGCCCGGCGTCGGCTCAGAAGGTGATCCCGAGCGCGATCCCGCCGAGCAGGTAGACCGCCGCGGTGATCAGCACGATGCCGATCACGTTGAGCACGACACCGGCGCGGAGCATCTGGCCGATGGTGACGTAGCCCGAGCCGAAGACGATCGCGTTGGGCGGGGTAGCCACCGGCAGCATGAACGCGCAGGTGGCCGCCAGGGCGGCGGGCACCAGCAGCACCAGCGGCAGCAGGTCCAGCCCGAGCGCCACCCCGCCGAGCACGGGCAGGAAGGCAGCGGCGGTGGCGGTGTTGCTGGTGACCTCGGTGAGCAGCAGCACGACCCCCGCGGTGAGGAGCACCAGCAGGATGGCCGGGAGCGCACCGACGGCGCCGACCTGGCCGCCGATGTACTCGTCCAGCCCGCTCTCCTGAACCGCCGCGGCCAGGCTCAGCCCGCCGCCGAAGAGCAGCAGCACCCCCCAGGGCAGCTGCTGGGCGGTGTGCCAGTCGAGCACCGAGACGCCCTCCCGGGCCTTGATCGGGATGAGGAACAGGGCGACCGCGGCCGCGATCGCGATGGCCGGGTCGCTGAGCTCGGCGACGAACGGCAGCACGTCGGTGAGCGCCTCCCAGCCGGTGAGCGGCTGCCGGAACACCCAGAGCAGGGCGGTGGTGACGAACACCGCCAGCACGGTCCACTCGCCGCGGGACATCTTCCCGAGCTGATCCAGCTCGGACTGGATGACCTGCCTGCCCCCGGGGATCTCCCGCAGCCCGGACCGGAAGGCCACCTTGGTCAGCACCAGCCAGGCCAGCCCGAGGAAGACCACCGCCAGCGGCAGGCCCAGCAGCATCCACTCTCCGAACCCGAGCACGATGTCGTAGTTCTGCCGGACGAACGCCGCCAGGATCAGGTTGGGCGGGGTGCCGATGAGCGTGGCCAGCGAGCCGATGCTGGCGGCGTAGGCGATGCCCAGCATCAGCGCGACGGCGAAGTTGCGGGTGTCCGCGTCCCGGATGAGCTCGGTGACGGCCGGGCCCCCCTTGGTCTCGGCGGCCGCTCCGACGGCCTGCGAGTCGGTCCCGTCGGCGGTCTGGGGGTCGGCCGGGGCATCGGCGTTGCCGGCGGCCACCCGGTCGAGCACCAGCATGAGCACGCTCAGCCCGATCGGCAGCATCAGCACCGTGGTCGCGGTGTTGCTCACCCACATGCTGAGGAACGCGGTCGCGATCATGAAGCCGGCGATCAGCCGGGGCGGCCGGGTGCCGACCGCCCGCACGGTGAGCAGCGCGATGCGCCGGTGCAGCTCCCACTTCTGCATCGCCAGCGCGATCATGAAGCCGCCCATGAACAGGAAGATGTTCGGGTCGGCGTAGGGCGCGGTGGCCTCGCCCACCGGGAGCACCCCCAGCAGCGGGAACGCCACGATGGGCACCAGCGCCGTCGCCGGGAGCGGCAGCGCCTCGGTCATCCACCAGACCGCGAGCAGCACCCCGACCGCCGCCGTCGTGCGCCCGGCCGTGCTGAGCGCGTCGTCCTGCGCCAGCAGGAAGTAGACGACGAGCGCCGCGACCGGCCCGCCGATCCGGCCGGCCCACTGCCGCCGGGGCGGGACGGAGGTGTCGGTGACGTTGGGCTGGTCCTCGTCGACCGGCCGCCCCCGGGCCGACGAGCCGGTGCGCGCGCCCGCCGCCCCCGGACCGCTCGGCCCGTGGTCGCTCACCTGCCGCCCGCCCCGCACGGTCACCGGTGCCCCGTCCCCTCGCGCCCGGTCCGGCTCAGGCCGGCTGCAGCTCGGCGGCGACCGCGGCCGGGGCCGGCTCGTGGCCGAGCGGCTCGCGGCGGAACCGGCCGGTGCCGTGCGACAGCGAGCGCAGCGCCCGGGCGTAGTCGAGCAGCTCCCGCTCGGGCACCTCGGCCCGCACCGTCGTCTCCTCCCGGCCGGGGCCGACGTCGCTGCCGGTCACCCGGGCCCGCCGGCCGGCCAGGTCGCCGAGCACCGGGCCGACGGCGTCGACCGGCACGACCACCTCCACCCGGCACCACGGCTCCAGCACCCGGGTGCCCGCGGCCGCGGCGAGCTCGCGCAGCGCCAGCGCCCCGGCGGCGGCGAAGGCCGCGTCGGAGGAGTCGACCGAGTGGGCCTTCCCGTCGACCAGGGTGACCGCGATGTCGACCAGCGGCCGGTCCGCGCTCACCCCGCGCGCGGCCTGGGTCCGGATGCCCTTCTCCACGCTGCCGTGGAACTGCGCGGGGACGGCCCCGCCGACCACCCGCTGGTCGAAGGTGACGCCCGAGCCGGGTGCGCCGGGCCGGCCCTCGACGACCACGACGGCGTACTGGCCGTGCCCGCCGGACTGCTTCACGTGCCGGGCGGTGACCGTCGCCTCCCCCGCGAGCGTCTCCACGAGGGCGACCCGCACCGGCGGGGTCGCCACCGTGACCCCGTACCGGGTGCGCAGGTGCTCCAGCAGCACCTCGGCGTGCGCGTCGCCCAGGCACCACAGCAGCAGCTGCCCGGTGTCGGTGCGCCGCTCGACCCGCACGGTCGGGTCCTCGACGGTCAGCCGGGCCAGCGCCGCGGCGAGGCGGTCCTCGTCGGTGCGGGAGGCGGCCGCCACCGCCACCGGCAGCTGGGGGTCGGGCAGCTCCCACGGCTGCACGACCAGCGGCCGCTCCGGGGAGGACAGGGTGTCGCCGGTCTCCGCCGTCGCCAGCCGCGCGACCGCGCACACGTCGCCGGCCAGGCACTCGGCGACCGGGCGCAGCACGCTGCCGAGCGCGCCGGAGATCGCCCCCACCCGCTCGTCGGCGTCGTGGTCGGGGTGCCGGTCGCCCCACCCGTGCCCCTGACCGTGCCCGGAGACGTGCACCGGCATGTCCGGGCGCAGTCGGCCGGAGAAGACCCGGACCAGGCTGACCCGGCCCAGGTACGGGTCGGTCGTCGTCTTCACCACCTCGGCGACCAGCGGGCCGTCGGGGTCGCAGCCCACCCGGCCGGCCGGGGTGCCGTCCGGGCGGAGCACCGGCGGGCAGGGCCGCTCCAGCGGGGACGGGAAGCCGGTGACCAGCAGGTCCAGCAGCGCGTCGATGCCGAGCCCGGTGAGCGGGGAGACGCACAGCACCGGGTGGAAGGCGCCCCGGGCGACCGCGGTCTCCAGGTCGGCGACCAGCTCGGGCAGGCCGATCGGGGCGCCGTCGAGGTAGCGCTCCATGAGCGTCTCGTCCTCGCTCTCGGCGATCACCGCCTCGATGAGCTCGGCACGCAGCCGGTCGGCGTCCGGGGAGCCGGGCTGCGGTTCCAGCAGCGAGACCAGGGCGCCGCCGTCGACCAGCTGGACCGGGTGCACGCCGGCGCCCAGCTGGGCGGCGCAGGCGCGCACCACCTCCGCGACGTCGGCCCGGGGCCGGTCGAGCTGGGTGACGACGACCGCGCGCGGCACCCCGGCCGCCGCGCACTCGTCCCACAGCTGCACGGTGCCGGCGTCGACCCCGGCGACCGCGGAGACGACGAAGAGCGCGGCGTCCGCGGCGCGCAGCGCGGCCCGCAGCTCGCCGAGGAAGTCCGGCGACCCCGGGGTGTCGAAGAGGGTGATCCGGTGGCCGTCGTGCTCGACGGTGGCCGCGTGCAGCGTCACCGAGTGCTGCAGCCGCACCTCCACCTCGTCGGTGTCCAGGCAGGTGGTGCCGTCCTCGACCCGCCCGGCCCGTGGGACCGCGCCGGTGGCGGCCGCCAGCGCCTCCGCCAGCGTGGTCTTGCCCGCCCCCGCCCGCCCGACCAGTGCGACGTTGCGCACCCGGTCCGGTGGGCGGGGCGCCGGAGCACCCGGCCGATCCCTGCCGTTCTCCCTGCCCTGACCGGCCACCCGGACCTCCACGCAGCAGACGCCGTCCCGAGTGGTCACTGTGTCCTGGATCACGTCCGAGGACAAGGGTCGGAGGTCCCCGGTCCGGCCGGGGAGACTGTCGGCGTGCTGCCACCGCCGGGGACGCCGGGCGCCGACCTGCCGGTCCGCGCCGTGCTGGCCGCGCTCACCGACGCGCTCGCCGCCGCCGGCAGCGCGGTGCTCGTCGCCCCGCCCGGCACCGGCAAGACCTCGCTGGTGCCGCTCGCGCTCGCCGGCCGCCTGGCCGGCCGGGTGCTGGTCGCCGAGCCGCGCCGGGTCGCGGCCCGGGCGGCCGCCCGGCGGATGGCGGAGCTGGTCGGTGAGCCGGTGGGGCGGTCGGTGGGCTACAGCGTGCGGGGGGACAGCCGGCGCAGCGACGCCACCCGGGTCGAGGTGGTCACCACCGGCCTGCTGGTGCGCCGGCTGCAGGCCGACCCGGAGCTGCCCGGGGTCGCCGCGGTGGTGCTCGACGAGTGCCACGAACGGCAGCTGGACACCGACCTCGCACTGGCCTTCGACGTGGACGTGCGGGCCACGCTGCGCCCCGACCTGGCGCTGCTGGCGATGTCGGCCACCGCGCAGGCCGGCCGGCTGGCCACCCTGCTCGGCGGCGACGGCCCACCCGCCCCGGTGGTCGAGGCCACCGGGGCGCTGCACGACGTCGAGACCGTCTGGTGCCCGCCGGAGCCCCCGGTGGCGCCGCCGCACGGCACCCGGGTCGACCCCCGGCTGCTCGACGCGGTCGCCGCCACGGTGCGCCGCGCGCTCGCCGAGGGCGCCGGCGACGTGCTGGTCTTCCTGCCCGGCGCCGCCGAGATCGGCGGGGTCTCCGGCCGCCTCGCCGGGATCGACGCCGACGTCCACCCGTTGCACGGCCGGCTCCCGGCCGCTGACCAGGACGCCGCCCTGACCGCGGGGGCGCGGCGGCGGGTGGTGCTGGCCACCGACGTCGCCGAGACCAGCCTGACCGTGCCCGGGGTGCGGGTGGTCGTCGACGCGGGGCTGGCCCGGGTGCCCCGCTTCGACGTCGCCCGGGGGCTCGGCGCGCTGGTGACCGTGCGGGTGTCCCGCGCCTCGGCGGTCCAGCGCGCCGGCCGGGCCGGGCGGGAGGCGCCCGGGCGGGTCTACCGGCTGTGGTCGGCCGCCGAGCACGACCGGCTGCCGGCCGCCGCCGAGCCGGAGATCGCGGTCGGCGACCTGACCGGCTTCGCCCTCGAGCTGGCCTGCTGGGGCTCGCCCGACGCCACCGGCCTGGCGCTGCCCGACGCGCCGCCCGAGGCCGCCTTCACGGTGGCCCGGGCCGCGCTGCGCGAGCTGGGCGCGGTGGACGGCGCCGGGCGGGTCACCGCTCGCGGCCGTGCGCTCACCGCCGTCGGCGCCCACCCGCGGCTGGCCCGGGCCCTGCTCGACGGTGCGCCGCTGGTCGGCCGGCGGCGGGCCGCGGAGGTGGTGGCGCTGCTGTCGGCCGACGTCGCCCCCCGCTCGGACGACCTGGCCGCGGAGTGGCGCGCGCTGCGCGACGCCCGCGGTGGCCCGGCCGCCCGGTGGCGGGAGGAGGCGGGCCGACTGGCACGCGCGGTGCCGGACGCACCCCCGGCCAGGTCCGTGCCCGACGACCAGGCGGCGGGGCTCGTCGTCGGGCTGGCGCACCCGGAGTGGCTGGCCCGGCGGCGGCCGGGCGCCGAGCGGACCTACCTGATGACGGCCGGGACCGGCGCGGAGCTGCTGCCGGGGACCGCGCTCGGCGGCGCGCGCTGGCTGGCGGTGGCCGCCGCCGACCGGGCACCCGGCCGGGCCGATGCGCGGGTGCGACTGGCGGTCGCCGTCGACGAGGCCACCGCGCTGGACGCCGGCGCGTCCCTGCGCCGCACCGGCCCGGAGGTGTCGTGGCGGGACGGCGACGTGCGCGCGGTGCGGGTCGATCGGCTGGGCGCGGTCGTGCTGACCGAGCGCCCGCTGCCCGACCCGGACCCGGCGGCGGTCACCGCGGCCGTGGCCGAGGGGCTGCGCCGCGAGGGGCTGGGGCTGCTGCGCTGGACCCCGGCCGCCGTCGCGCTGCGCGAGCGGCTGGCCGCGGCGCACGCCGGGCTCGGCGAGCCGTGGCCGGCGGTGGACGACGCGGCGCTGCTGGCCGCGCTCGCCGACAGCCCGGCGGTGGCGGCGGCCCGGGACCGGGCGGCGCTGCGGCGGGTCGACGTCGCCGCGGCGCTGCAGGCGCTGCTGCCGTGGCAGCTGGCCGGCCGGCTGGACGAGCTGGTGCCCGAGCGGATCGCGGTGCCCACCGGGTCACGGCTGCGGGTGGACTACGCCGACCCGGCGGTGCCGACCCTGTCGGTGCGGGTGCAGGAGGTGTTCGGCTGGGCCGACGCCCCGGTGGTGGCCGGGCGGCCACTGCGCCTGCAGCTGCTCTCCCCCGCCGCCCGGGTCATCGCCACCACCGGTGACCTGGCCGGGTTCTGGGTCACCGGCTGGCCCGGCGTGCGCAGTGAGCTGCGCGGCCGCTACCCGCGCCACCCGTGGCCGGAGGACCCGGCGTCGGCGGCGCCGACCCGCCGCGCGAAGCCGCGCGGCGGGCCGGTGTGAGGGGTCAGCCGAGCGTCTCGGACAGCGTCGGCACGAAGTTCTCCAGCAGGTAGGGCAGGCTCAGCGCGCTGGCGAACTGCAGGGCGTCATAGTCCGCGCCCTCGGCGAAGACCACCCGGCCGTCGGTGACCGTCTCCAGGCCGGAGAGCACCGGGTCGCCCTCGAGGCCGGCCCGCTCGGCGTCCGAGCCGGACTGGAAGACGATCAGGTCCGCCTCCAGCATCCGGGCCTCCTCGCGGCTCACCGTGCCGTAGAACTCGCTGTCCGCGGCGGCGTCCAGGGCGGGGTCGACGGTCATGCCCAGGTCGAGGAAGAACTGGGTGCGGGTGTCCGCCGAGGTGTGGAAGGGGTACTCGCCCTCGTAGGCGGGTCCGGAGAGGGTGACGGTCTTCCCCTCGAACTCGGGGTGCTCGGCGCGGACCTCCTCGAGCTGCGCCTCGACGTCGGCGATCAGCTCCTCGGCCCGCTCCGGCTGCCCCAGCGCCTGCCCGGTGACCCGGGTCTGCTCCTGCCAGGGCGTGCCGAAGGCGGTGTACTCCGCCGGCTGGACGACCGTGGGGGCGATCGCGCTGAACGTCTGGTACTCGTCCTCGGTGAGGCCGGCGGTGACGGCCATGATCAGGTCCGGGTCGAGTGCGGCGACCGCCTCGGGGTCGACCTCGGCGCGGGGCAGGATCTCCACCTCGGCGTCGCCGGCGGCCTCGTCGGCCCAGGGGAAGAACACGTCGTCCTCGGGGCCGAAGGCGTAGCGGACGGCGACCGGGACGACGTCGAAGGCCAGGATCGCGTCCTGCTCGGTGTAGCCGAGGGAGACGACCCGGGTGGGCTCCTCCGGGATCTCGGTGGTGCCGTAGGCGTGCTCGATGGTGACCGGGAAGGCGCTGCTCCCGCTCGACGAGGGTGCCGCGGCGGCATCGTCCTCGGCGTCGGAGCCGCAGCCGGCCAGCAGGGTGACGGGGACGGCGAGGGCCAGGGCGAGTGCCGTGGTCCGGGCCGTGGTTCGGGCCGTGGTTCGGGCCGTGGCGCGGGCTGGGCCCGGCAGCAGCGTGCGTCGCGGGAGCGACCGGGAGCGTGACATGCGCTCTTTCAACATGAGGGCAGCCTTACCTAACCAACTGCCCCACTCCCGCCACCCGAGCCGCGTGGCCGGACGGCGAGTCGCGTCAGCGCACCTGGACCGCCGTGAAGCTGCGTCCACCGTCGGTGGAGTCCCACAGCCCGTCGCCGGTGACCACCGCGACGCGGGGCGGGCCACCACCGGCCGTGGTCACGGTGACCGCGCCGGGCGGCGACCCGAGGCGTTCCCCCCGCTCCCAGGTGCCCCCGGCGTCGGGGCTGAGCCACACCGTGCCGGCCGGGTCGACGCCGGCGACGGTCGCGCCGTCCTCCGCCCAGTCGACCACCTGCAGCAGCGGCGCGTCGGGCACGTCCGTCCACGTGGCGCCACCGTCGGCGGACCGCAGGAGCCCTCGACCGGTGGTGGCCAGCACGGTGCTGCCGGTCGGGGCGGCAGCCAGCGCCGCCGGCTCGTCGGGGATGGTCAGCTGCTCCCAGGCCCGGCCGTCCTCGCTGCGCACCAGCGTCCCGTCCCAGCCGAGGATGCCGGCGTCACCGGCGGTGAGGGCGTGGAAGTCCGACTGCCCCGACCGGGACAGCACCTCCCAGCTCCGGCCGCCGTCGGTGGACTCGATGAGCCCCACCGGCTCGGGGAGGTCCACGCCGGGCCCCGGGTGCCCCGAGGCGAGGTAGCGGTTCCCGGTCACCGCGAACCCCATCAGGTCGATGCCGGGACCGATGGGCGTGTGCCGTCCGTCCGCGCCGACCTCCAGGAGTCCGTCGTGGGTGGCGAGCAGGAAGGTGTCGTCCCCGGGCGCGAAGGCGACCCCGTGGACGTGCGCGGACGGCAGCGCCCCCGCCTCCGCAGCCGGGGTCGCCGCGGCGTCCGACGCCGTCTCCTCGGTGGTGCAGGCGGCGAGCGCGGGGGCGGCGAACACCCCTGCGACGGTCAGCAGTGCAGCGGTACGTCGGGTGGTCGTGCCAGCTCGGTGGGTGGGCGGCGTGCGCATGATCGATCTCCAGCGGTGCAGGGGTGCGGGGCGTCGGCGGGACGGGTGCCGGCGGGGCGGTGGGTCACCGCCCCGCCGGGGTGGATCAGCCGAGCTCGGTCAGCAGGGCCTGCATCTCCGCGATCTCCGCGGCCTGGGTGTCGCGGATGCGCTCGGCCAGCGCGATGGCCTCCGGGTCCTGGCCGCCGGACGCCTCGTGCTCGGCCATCTCGATCGCCCCGCCGTGGTGCGCGATCATCTGGGTGAGGAAGAGCCGGTCGAAGGCAGGCCCCGAGGCGTCGGCGAGCGCCGTCATGTCCTCCGCCGACATCTCGCCCATGGCGCCATGGTCCATCGCGCCCTGGTCGCCCATCGCACCGTGGTGGTCCATCGCACCGTGGTGGTCCATCCCACCCATGTCCCCCTCGGCACCCCAACCGGACAGCCATCGGGTGAACGTGTCGATCTCCGTGGCCTGCGCTGCCCCGATGCGGCTGGCCAGGTCCAGCACGCGCGGGTCGGACGCCCGGCCCGGCGCCAGCTGTGCCATCTCGATGGCGCCCTGGTGGTGCAGGCGCATGCCGGCGGCGAAGGAGACGTCGGTGTCGTTGTGGTCGTCGGCCGCGGAGGCGGCCGGCGGGCCGGCCGGGGAGCCGGCCGACGTGCCGGAACCGGCGGTGTCGCCGCCGCAGCCGGCGAGAGCCAGGGCGCCGGCGAGCAGGGCACCGGCGAGCAGGCCGCCGGGGCGGTGGGACGGGCGTGCGGTGGTGCGGGACATGTCGTGCTCCTCGTGGAGTCGGTTCCAGGCGTGCCGGGACCGCCGCCGGGCCAGCAGGTGCCGGGGCAGGGGCGGTGGTGCCGGTTCGGCCTAGATCCGCAGCAGGCAGAGGGCGGACAGGTCCGGTGGCCGCAGCGGCGCCGCCCACGACCTGACGCGGCCGAGAAACCGCGCGGGGACCGGCACGGCCACCGACCCGAGCCGGTGGGCGAGCAGGACACGCAGGGCAGCGGTGCCCACCGCCAGCACCGCCAGGCACAACGTCCACAGCTGCCCGGTGGGCGACCGGGGGGTGCTCTCGTACCCCGCCACGTCGGGTGCCGTCAGGCCGGCAGCGGGCATCGAGGCGCCCACCGGGTCGTGGCCGGCCTGCGCATGGCCTCCGGTCGAGACGGGGTGGCCGTCGCCGGTGGCACCGGTGGCCGGGACGGCACCGGCGTGCACGCCGGTGCCGTGGCCGAGGTCGTGCGCCGACGCACACTGCAGCCCGTGCATCGCGAAGACGCCTGCCATCACCAGCAGGACCGTCCACAACCGTGCCGCCATGACCACCTCCCCCGGCCCAGTGTGCCCGTCGCGCCCAGCCGCGCCGGACCCCGTCCCGTCGGCTGACGGTCCCCCTGTCGTGGCCCCGGTCCGGGTCCCACCCGGCGGGCGGGCCGGGCAGCGGAGAGGATCAGGGCGTGACCAGCACGCCCGCGAAGCCGACCACCGACGCCTGGGGCATCGACGCCAGCTGGCTCGACGCCCTCGACGAGGAGCACACCGTCTCCCCGGAGACGATCGAACTGATGCGGCAGGTGATCGGCCACCCGCCGACCGACCTGCCCGACCGGGCCCCGATCGTGGCCCGCCCCGGCGACCCGCTGGAGGTCGAGGGCGCGGAGGTCGTCTGCGAGGACGGCGAGGTCCGGCGCATCGACGGCTCGCTGCCCGAGGACTTCCCGCTCGGCTACCACCGGCTGCACACCACCGACGGCCGGGACCGGCGGTTGATCGTCTCCCCGGGGCGCTGCTGGCTGCCCGAGGGCTGGCGCGGCTGGGGCTGGGCGGTGCAGCTGTACGCCACCCGCGGGCGGGACAGCTGGGGCATCGGCGACCTGGGCGACCTGCGCACCGTGCGGGAGTTCGCGCAGGCCCAGGGCGCGGGGTTCGTGCTGGTCAACCCGCTGCACGCGGTCGCCCCGACCGAGGGCCAGGAGGACAGCCCCTACCTGCCGGCCACCCGCCGCTTCCGCAACCCGGTGTACCTGCGCATCGCCGAGGTGCCCGGGATCGACGCGGTCGACGCCGAGCCCGACGCCGGCCGGGCGCTGAACGACGGCGAGCTGATCGACCGCGACGCGATCTGGGCGGTCAAGCGCCGGGTGCTGCAGCGGGTCTTCGACGCCGGGGTCGACGAGGGCCCGTTCCGCGACTGGTGGTGGCACCAGGGCCAGCCGCTGATGGACTGGGCGACCTGGTGCGCGATCGCCGACGAGCACGGGCCGAACTGGCAGACCTGGCCCGCCGAGCTGGTCGACCCCCGCGGCACCGGGGTCGCCGACTTCGCCGCCGGGCACGACCGGCAGATCGCCTTCCACGCCTGGCTGCAGTGGCTGCTCGACGTCCAGCTGCGCGCGGCGACCGAGGGCATCACCGTGATCCAGGACCTGCCCATCGGCGTGGCCGGTGGCGGCGCCGACGCGTGGGCGTGGCAGGACGTGCTCGCCCAGGGCGTGAGCGTGGGCGCCCCGCCGGACGCGTTCAACAGCCAGGGCCAGGACTGGGGCTCCCCGCCGCTGGTGCCCTGGCGGCTGCAGGCCGCCGAGTACGAGCCGTTCATCCAGTCGATCCGGGCGACCATGGCCGGCGCCGGCGGGCTGCGCGTCGACCACGTGATGGGGCTGTTCCGGCTGTGGTGGGTGCCGCAGGAGGGGTCGGCGGCCGAGGGCGCCTACGTCCGCTACCCGCACGAGGACCTGCTCGACATCGTCGCGCTGGAGAGCCACCGCGCGCAGGCGATCGTGGTCGGCGAGGACCTGGGCACCGTCGAGGACGGTGTCCGGGAGGCGATGGCCGAGCACGGCATCCTGTCCTACCGCCTGCTGTGGTTCGAGGAGGAGGAGCCGGCGCAGTGGCCGGCCGAGGCGATGGCCGCGATCAGCACCCACGACCTGCCGACGGTGGCCGGGTTGTGGACCGGGTCGGACCTGGCCGAGCAGCGCGAGCACGGGGTCGGCACCGACGAGGAGCTGGAGCGCGGCCGGGCCTCGCTGCTGGCGCGGCTGGCCACGATCCCGGCCGACGCGAACCCCGAGGAGGCGGTCGAGGCCGCCCACCGGCGGCTGGCGACGGCGCCGTCCACGCTGCTGTCGGCGACGTTGGACGACGCGCTGGCCGTGGAACGCCGGCCGAACATGCCCGGCACCACCGACCGGCCCAACTGGTGCATCCCGCTGCCGGTGCCCACCGAGGAGCTCGCCGGCCACCCGGGCGTGCAGGCAGTGGCCGGCGTCCTGGCCGAGGGGCTGCGCCCGGCGCCGGCGAAGCCGAAGCGGGCCCGCAAGGCGGCAGCGACGAAGGCCCCCGGCGGGAAGGTCCCCGGGAAGGCCAGCGGGAGGAAGAAGAGCTGACCGGGGGCCGGGCCGGGCAGTGTGCCCGGCCCGCCCCCCCGGTGACCGGGTGGCTCAGCTGCGGATGAACTCCAGCAGGTCGGCGTTGATCGTCTCGGCCTGCGTGGTCGGCATGCCGTGCGGGAAGCCCGCGTAGGTCTTCAGCGTGCCGTTGGGGAGCAGCTCGGCCGACAGCGGACCGGAGTCCTCGTACGGCACGACCTGGTCGTCGTCGCCGTGCATGACCAGCACCGGGACGGTGATCTTCTTCAGGTCGTCGGTGAAGTCGGTCTGGGAGAAGGCCACGACGCCGTCGTGGTGGGCCTTGATGCCGCCCGTCATCCCCTGCCGCCACCAGTTCTGGATCAGGCCCTCGATCGGTTCCACGCCGGGCCGGTTGAACCCGTAGAACGGCCCGGCGGGCAGGTCGCGGTAGAACTGCGCCCGGTTGGTGGCGACCTGCTCCTGGATGCCGTCGAAGACGCTCTTGGGCAGCCCGCCGGGGTTGGCCTCGGTCTGCACCATGATCGGCGGCACGGCGGCGATCAGCGCCGCCTTCGCCACCCGGTCCTGCCCGTGGCGGGCCAGGTGGCGGACGACCTCGCCACCGCCGGTGGAGTGGCCGACGTGCACGGCGTCGTGCAGGTCCAGGTGCGCGGTCAGCGCGGCCAGGTCGTCGGCGTAGTGGTCCATGTCGTGCCCGTCGCCGGTCTGGGTCGAACGGCCGTGCCCCCGCCGGTCGTGGGCGATCACGCGGTAGCCCTGCTGCAGGAAGAACATCAGCTGGGCGTCCCAGTCGTCGGACGACAGCGGCCAGCCGTGGCTGAACACGATCGGCTGACCGGTGCCCCAGTCCTTGTAGAAGATCTCGATCCCGGCGTGCTCCAGGACGGGCATGGACGTCTCCTCCGTGGGTGGTGCGGGCGTGTGCGGTGAGGACGCTAGGGACCGCGACGCCCCGCGACTGTGCTGTCGGTGCCCGGTGCTGGTCCCTGCCCGCCACCCGCTGTGCCCGTCACCCGCGACCGGGGTACTTCCCCCGCACCCCGTCCGCGGCGCAGGATGGCCGCGCACCCGGCAGCGTCGCCGACCACCCGCACGGAGAGACGCGATGGTCACGCTCATGGACAGCCGGCAGCTGACCGGCCCCGACGCCGTCCCCGCCGCCGTCGTGGCGCGCCTGCAGACCGGGATGTCGTCCCGAGTGGCGCTCCGCGATCCGGCGGCGCCGGTGCAGGTGCGCCTGGACGCCCGGCAGCTGAGCAGCCTGCCGGTGCCGCGGTCCGACGTCGTCGGTCCGCTCTCGGTCACCCGGCGCGGGACGGCCGCGGTGGCGGACGCGCCGCCGGCCCTGTCGCTGTACCTGCAGGAGCACGGCACCGGCCGGCACGGGCAGGGCGGCCGGCACCGGGAGCTCCCGCCCGGCGCCCTGGCGGTCACCGACCTCACCTCCCCGTACGCCTTCGCCCGGGGCGCGGCCGGGGGCGCGGGCCGGGCCCTGCAGATCCCGGTCGCGCAGCTCGGGCTCCCGGTGGACGTCGTCCGCCGCGCGGCCCCGCACGTGGCGGACAGCCCGCTGTACGACCTGGTCAGGTCGCACGTCGAGCGGGTGACCCGGGAGTCGGAGCAGCTGACCGCGGACCCGGGCTGGCCCGCCGTCGCCGCCGCGACCGCGGAGCTGATCCGGGCGCTGATCGTCTCCACCGCAGCCCCCTCGGCGGCGACCCGCGCGGTGCTGGACGAGACGCTGCTCGCCCGGGTCCGCGCCTGGGTCGCCCGGCACCTGGCCGACCCCGACCTCAGTGCGGCCCGGATCGCGGGCGAGCACGCGATCAGCGTCCGCCAGCTCTACCGGCTGTGCTCGGCGGCCGGAATCAGCCTGGAGCAGGACGTCATCGACCAGCGGTTGGAGGCGGCCCGCCGCGAGCTCGCCGGCCCCGGGGACCGGCCGATCGCCACGGTCGCCCGGTCCTGGGGCTTCGGCGACGCCTCGTTCTTCAGCCGCCGCTTCCGGGCCCGCTTCGGGATGAGCCCCCGGGAGTGGCGGCGGGCCTCCGCCGACGCACCGGGACCGCCGACACCTCCGGCACGGGCCGCCAGGTCGAACACACGTTCGACCGCATGAGACGATCCCCCGGTGGCTGGAGGCATGCACCGGGGGCGGCAGGGTGCCTCGCTGGCCGACCGCGCCGCCTCGTCCGGCGTACCGGCCCGGGCGCCGGAGGCGGACCCGTCCCGACCCGGCGGCGGTGAGCCACCCCGTCCCGGCGGGGGCGGCGCCGGCCGGCACTGCTGGGTGCACGACCCCCCGGGCCACCCCGGACGCTGGCCGGGCCTGCTGGTCGAGTGGCGCCAGCGGGACGACGGCTGGCAGGGCCGGGTGGCCTACACGGTTCCCGGCGCGCACGGCCCGGCGCTGGTCGAGGCGTGGCTCCCGGCCGGGCAGCTGGCCCAGAGCTGACCGCGGCGGTTTGCGGCCGGGGTTCCCTGGGTTACCCCACTCCCCGAGCGGTCCGGACCAGCCGGACGCAGGAGAGCGGAGGACGAGGATGACCAGCCCCAGCGACGAGCCGACGCTCGACGACGTGATGACCCCGACCGAGCCGGCCCCGCGGGACCGCACCGAGCACGCCAAGGACCCGCACCTGTCCGACGAGGTGATGGAGCACCGCACCGAGCTCGAGCGCCAGGCGGTCGGCTCCGACGACGCCGACCCCGCCGGCGCGTACGAGCACAACGCCACCGAGTGAGCCGCTGACCCCGGGGCCCGAGACCCTGGGGCCCCGGGTCAGCTCCCGCCCAGCGACCGGGTGCGGCCCAACACCCGGGTCAGGACCAGGGTGACCAGCAGCGCGACCAGGGCGCAGCCGCCGGCCAGCAGCGCCACCGGCGGCCACCCGCCGTCCTGCCAGGCCCGCCCGGCGAGGGTGCCGCCCACCGACGAGCCGACGTAGTACCAGAACGAGTAGAGCGACGCGGCCTGCCCGACCGGCCGGCCGCCGCGCTGGGCGCGCGCCGCGACCCACCCGTTGGCCACGCCGTGCGCGGCGAAGAAGCCGGTGGTCAGCACGCACACCCCGAGCACCACGCACCACAGCGGCGTCGGCACGGTGAGCGCGATGCCCACGCCCATCAGCGCCACGGCCCCCGGCAGCACCACCCGCCGGCCGTGCCGGTCGGCGAGCCAGCCGGCCGCCGGGGAGCTGGCCGAACCGAGCAGGTAGGCCAGGAACACCAGCCCGGCGACCGCCGGGGACAGCGAGTACGGCGCCGACTCCAGCCGGAACGTGCCGGCGTTGTAGACGGCGACGAAGCCGCCCATCAGCAGCGCCGCCACCAGGTAGAGCGCCAGCAGCGCCGGGTCGGTGAACGCTGCGGTCAGCTGCCGGACCAGCCGCCCCTCCCGGCGCAGCGGCACGAAGCGCCGGGACGGCGGGAGCAGCAAGCGGACGGCGACCGCGCACCCCACCGCCAGCACCGCGACCCCCGCCAGCGCCGCCCGCCAGCCGCCGAGCTCGGTGAGCACCCCGGTGAGCAGCCGGCCGGAGAGCCCGCCGATCGCGGTGCCGCTGACGTACAGCCCGATGGCCCGGCCGCTGACCGAGGTGTGCAGCTCCTCCCGCAGGTAGGCGACGGCGACCGCGGGCAGCCCGGCCAGCGCGAACCCCTGCAGGCCGCGCAGCACGAGCAGCGCCCACCACCCCGGCGCGAGCGCGGTGAGCACCGCGAGCACCGCGGTGGCGGCCAGGCTGGCGTGCAGCACCGGCGTGCGGCCGCGCCGGTCGGACACCGGGCCGAGCACCAGCAGGCCGACCGCGAGGGCGGCGGTGCTCACCGAGATGGCCAACGTCGAGGAGACCGGCGAGACGCCCAGCGCGCGGGTCAGCTCCGGCAGCAGCGCCTGCGGCGCGTAGAGGGTGGCGAAGACCGCCAGCCCGGCCAGGAAGACCGCGACCGCAGCGCGGCGGAAGCCCGGCTCACCGACCCGGTGGCCGGCCCACTGCTCCCCCGTCGCCGTCACGGTGCCGAGCCTGCCGGTGTGAGCGCCGGCACCCCGCGCCGGGTCAGCCGGCCTGCTCGGCCACCAGCTCGGCCGCCAGTTCGGCCAGGGCCTCCCGGGCCACCGCGGCGTCGTCGAAGGGCACCGGGTCGCCGTCGTCGGTCATCGTCGTCTCGTGCCCCCGGCCGACCACCAGCACGACGTCGGCCCGCCCGGCGGCCTGCACGGCGGCGGTGATCGCCTCCCGGCGGTCCAGCACGGTCCGCACGACGGCGGTCCCGCCGAGGAGCCCCACCCGCAGCTCCGCGACGATCGCCTGCGGGCTCTCGCCGTGGCTGCCCTCGTTGGTCAGCCAGACCTCGTCGGCGGCCCGCGCCGAGACGCCGAGCCCCTGCCGCTTGTACCGGTCCCGGCGGCCGCGGGCACCGAGCACGAGGTGCACCCGGCCGCCGGGCCGGCACAGCCCCCGGGCGGTCTGCAGCGCGGCGGCCAGCGCCCCGGGCGTGTGCGCGTAGTCGACGACGACCAGCGGCCCCTCGGCGCCGCGCAGCAGCGTGTTGCGCCCGGCGGGCGGCGCGGTCCCGGCGATCCCGGCGGCGATCGCCGCGGGGTCCAGCCCCAGGGAGCGGCCGGTCGCCCAGGCCTCGGCGATGTTGCCCACGTGCACCTGCCCGACCAGCGGGGAGCGCACCCGATGCAGGCCCGCGTCGTCGGCGACCAGCAACGTCGTGCCCTCGGTCCCGGTCCGCCACCGGAGGACCCGGACGTCGGCGGCCACCTCGGCGGTGGTCGCGACGCGGGTCACCGGCACCTCGGCCTGGTCGGCGAGCCGGCGTCCCCACGGGCCGTCGACCACCACCACCGCGCTGTCGGCGCGGTCCGGGCGGAACAGCAGCGCCTTGCTGGCCCAGTACTGCTCGAGGGTGCCGTGGTGGTCGAGGTGGTCCTCCTCGAAGCCGGTGAAGACGGCGACCTGGACCTGCACGCCGTCGACCCGGCCCACGTCCAGCGCGATCGAGGAGGCCTCGACCACGGCGCTGGTGGCGCCCTCGTCGCGCATCCAGCGCAGCAGCGCGTGCAGCTCCGGTGCCTCCGGGGTGGTCAGCCGCGTGCCGCGCTGCCGGTCCCCGACGCGCGCACCCAGGGTGGTGACGACGCCGGCGCACTCCCCGGCCTCGGCGAGCACCCCCCGCACCAGGGTGCTCGTCGTGGTCTTGCCGTTGCTGCCGGTGACCCCGATCAGCCGGAGCTCGTCGGCCGGGTCGCCGGCCAGCAGCGCTCCCAGCGGACCGAGCAGCGGACGCACCGCGGGCACCACCAGCTGGGGCAGGTCCACCGGCAGCGGGTGCTCGACGAGCAGGGCCGCGGCGCCGGCGTCCCGGACCGCAGCCGCGAACCGGTGACCGTCGCTGCGGGCGCCGCGGACGCAGGCGAACAGCGCGGCCGGGGTGACCGCCCGGGAGTCGGTGACCAGCCGGTGCAGCGGCAGGTCGTCCGGCCCGCCGGAGCGGTGGACCGGTCCTCCGGCCAGACCGCGGGCACGGTGCTCGACGGCGGACCAGGGGACCACGGGGAGCGGCACGACCGGAACGCTAGGCGGAACCGGCGGGAACGGCAGCGCGACATCCGGTCGCCCACCACCGACCCGGTCCGGGCAGCGCTCCGCAGCCCCGGCTGGTTGGCTCCCCCCATGCCCCGCCTCAGCGCCCCGGAGGTCGCCGCGTGGCTGCTGAAGAGCAGCCGGCCGGCCGACGCCGTCGCGCCGGACTGGACGCCGGGTGCGCCGGTGACCGTCGACCGGTGCGTGCGCCGGTCCTACCGGCTGAGCCTGCTGCGCCCCGGGCAGCCGTGCGTGCTCTGGATCAGCGGCCGGGACCACCCGGGGGTGCACGCCCTCGGCACGGTGGCGGGCCACCCGGTCGAGGACCCCGAGCGCGGGCCCGTGGTGCGGGTCCGGTGGCGGCGGCTGACCGAGCCGGTGGACCGGGCCGAGCTGGTCGCCGATCCGGCGTTCGCCGCGGCCGAGGTGGTGCGGATGCCGGCCGGGAGCAACCCGTCGTGGCTGTCGGCCGACCAGTACGCCGCCGTCCTGGCCCGGGTCGCCCCTCGGGACGGGCCGGACTGACGGACCGGGCGGGCGCGGCGGGCCGTCCTGCACGCCGCACAGGACGGGCTGGGACGATGGCTCCTCGTGACGGACAGTCGGTACCGCTGGGGCGGGGTGGCCTGGGTGCTCACCCTGCAGTTCTTCGTCGTCGAGGCGATCGCCGCGGCCCGCTACGGCGGGTACTCCTACTCCCGGGACGTGATCAGCGACCTGGGCGCCGGCGACTCCCCCGCCCGGCTGCTGATGAACGGCTCGTTCGTCGCCCAGGGGCTGCTGATCATCGCCGGCGCCGTCCTGCTGGGCCCGGGGCTGGCCGGGCTCGGCGGCCGGCTGGCCCGGGCACTGCTGGGCATCGCCGGGCTGGGGGTGCTGCTCGTCGGGCTGTTCCCCGCCGACTCGGTGACGGCGGCGCACGAGGTCGCGGCGGCCGCGCACTTCCTCGGTGGCGGCATCGGGCTGATCGCGCTGGCCTACGGGGTGCGGCCCCGGTCCGAGGGCCTGGGCACCGCGCTGGCCGTGCTCGGCCTGCTCGGCGTCATCGGCACCATCTTCTTCGGCGCCGCGGTCTTCCTGGGCCTCGGTGAGGGCGGGATGGAGCGGGTCGCGGCCTACGTGGTGCCGATCGGGCTCGCCGTGGCCGGGATCGCGCTGTGGCGGCAGAAGGACGGCTGGTGGCAGCTGACCAACGCCGACGGCTCGCCGTCCCGCCGTCAGCTGCGGGAGGACGCGCGGCTGGCGCGCGCCCAGCAGGCGGCCGAGCGCGACGCCGCCCTGGAGGCCGCGGCACAGCGGGGCGCGCAGCCGTCCACCGGCCAGGCGCCCGCGCCGACGGCGGGGGCGACCGCCGCCGGGCAGGCCGGCGACGACGAGCCCGACGACTTCGACCCCGAGGACCCCTGGGCGCCCCGCCGCTGACCCGCGTCAGCGGCAGCAGGCGTCGGCGCCCTCGGGGGTCAGTGCGGCCAGCGTGGCCAGGGCCTTCACCGGACCGGCGAGCGCCTCGCAGCACAGCGCGTAGACGTTGCTGCGCCCCCTCGGCGTGATCGTCACCAGCCCCTGCTCGCGCAGCGGCGCCAGGTGGTGGCTGACCAGCGTCTGGCTCATCCCGGCGGCGTCGGTGAGCTCCCGGACCGTGCGGGGGCCCTCGGCCAGCAGCAGCAGCAGGTGCAGCCGGTTCGGGTCGCCGAGCGCCTTCAGCTGCGGCGCGAGCAGGCGGGCGCGGTCGGCGGGGGAGGCCAGCTCGTCGACGTCGAGAAGGCGCACGTCCAGGTCCTGCGGCATGCCCGGAAGTGTGCCACACACAGCTTGTTGTCAACAGCGTTCACTGTTAATGTCCCGTCTCGTTGGTGATGGACGACGCGACGAGAGGACGGCGCCGTGGCGGCGACCCGCACGCACGACCTGCCCGTGGTGGTCATCGGAGCCGGCCCGGTCGGGCTGGCCGCCGCGGCACACCTGCTGGAACGAGGCCTGGAGCCGCTGGTGCTGGAGGCCGGCGCGCAGGTCGGTGCCGCGGTGCGGGCCTGGGGGCACGTGCGGCTGTTCTCGCCGTGGGAGTACGACGTCGACGACGCCGCCGTCCGGCTGCTCGAGCCGACCGGCTGGGAGTCCCCGGCCCGCACCGCCCTGCCCACCGGCGCGGAGCTGGTCGAGCGGTACCTGGCACCACTCGCCGCGACCCCGCAGCTGGCCGGCCGGGTCCGCACCGGCACCCGGGTGGTCGCGGTGAGCCGGGTCGGGCTGGACAAGACCCGCGGCATCGGCCGCGAGGGCCGGGCCTACCTGGTGCGGACCGTCGCCGACGGCCGGGTGCAGGACCTCACCGCGCGGGCGGTCATCGACGCCTCCGGCACCTGGGGGCAGCCGAACCCGCTGGGCGCCGCGGGGCTCCCCGCGATCGGCGAGGAGCGGGCCGGTGAGTGGCTGGTCGGGCCGCTGCCCGACGTCCTCGGCCGGGACCGGGCCCGCTTCGCCGGCAGGCACAGCCTGGTGGTCGGCATGGGTCACTCGGCGGCCAACACCCTGCTCGCCCTCGTCGAGCTCCAGCGCAGCGAGCCGGGCACGGCCATCAGCTGGGCGATCCGTGGCCGCTCCCCCGCCCGGCTCTACGGCGGCGGGGACGCCGACGGCCTGCCCGCCCGCGGCCTGCTCGGGTCCACGCTGAAGGCCGCCGTCCAGGCCGGGCACGTCACCCTGCACCGCGAGGTCACGCTGACCGGTCTGACCCCCACCGGGGACTGGCGGCTCCGGGTGACCGGCACCGGCCGGGACGGCGCCCCGCTGGACCTGCGCGTCGACGCGCTGGCCGCCGCCACCGGGTTCCGGCCCGACCTGGGCATGCTGCGCGAGGTCCGGCTCGACCTGGACCCGGCGCTCGAGGCGCCGGTCCGGCTGGCCCCGCTGATCGACCCCGACTCCCACTCCTGCGGCACGGTGCCCCCGCACGGGCACCGCGACCTCGCCCATCCCGACGAGGGGCTGTACCTGGTCGGGATGAAGTCCTACGGCCGCGCGCCGACGTTCCTGCTGGCCACCGGCCACGAGCAGGTGCGCTCGATCGCCGCGGCGCTGGCCGGGGACACCGCAGCCGCCGACTCGGTGCAGCTGCACCTGCCCGCCACCGGCGTGTGCAGCACCGACCTCGGCGCCCGGGAGGCCGCCGAGACCGCGGGCGTCGGGTTCGCCACCGGCAGCGCGCACGGGCGGTCGGCGGAGCAGCCGGAGCCGGCGGGCTGCTGCGCCCCGGCGGTCCAGCCGGTGCCCTGACCCGACGGACGTTCCCCGGTGCTTGGATGGCCGTGTGTCCAGTGACGACGACGTCCCGCGCATCGCCAGCGCCGGCCGCGAGATCGCGGCCGGGGCCGAGCAGGTCTTCGAACTCATCGCCGACCCGGCTCAGCAACCCCGGTGGGACGGCAACGACAACCTCGCCGCGGCGGCGCCGGGGCAGCGGGTCCGGGCCGTCGGCGAGGTGTTCAGCACGACGCTCACCACCGGCGCCGTCCGGGAGAACCACGTCGTCGAGTTCGACGAGGGCCGGCGCATCGCCTGGCGACCGGCGGAACCCGGGCAGGAGCCGCCGGGGCACCTGTGGCGGTGGGAGGTGCGGGCGATCGACCCCACGCGCACGCAGGTCACCCACACCTACGACTGGACCCAGCTGACCGACGAGAACCGGGTGCGCCGCGCGCGGGGGACCACGCCCGACCAGCTCGGCGCATCCCTCGACCGCCTCGCCGACATCGCCGAGCGCGAACGGCGGTGACGGTCGCCCGCTCCCTCGTGCTGTTCGCCCTGGCCGCCGTCGCCGAGATCGGCGGGGCCTGGCTGATCTGGCAGGGGGTCCGGGAGCACCGCGGCTGGGTGTGGATCGGCGCGGGGGTCCTCGCGCTGGGGGCCTACGGGTTCGTCGCGACCCTGCAGCCCGATGCGAACTTCGGCCGGATCCTGGCCGCGTACGGCGGGGTGTTCGTCGCCGGCAGCCTGGCCTGGGGCATGGTCGCCGACGGCTTCCGGCCCGACCGCTACGACGTCCTCGGGGCGGCCGTCTGCCTGCTCGGGGTGGCGATCATCATGTACGCCCCCCGGGCGGGGTGACGCCGCCCGACCCTCACCGGCCGGTCGGCACCTGCAGCTCGCCGAGCAGGCCGCGGATGCGCGTCTCGATCTCGTCGCGGATGGGGCGCACCGCCTCGACGCCCTTGCCGGCCGGGTCGGTCAGGGCCCAGTCCAGGTAGCGCTTGCCGGGGAAGATCGGACAGGCGTCCCCGCAGCCCATGGTGATCACCACGTCGGAGGCCTCGACGGCGTCGGTGGTGAGCACCTTGGGGCGCTGGTCGGAGATGTCGATGCCGACCTCGGCCATCGCCGCGACGGCGGCGGGGTTGACCTGGTCGCCGGGCACCGAGCCGGCCGATCGCACCTCGACGGCGTCGCCGGCCAGGTGCCGCAGCCAGCCGGCGGCCATCTGGGAACGGCCGGCGTTGTGCACGCAGACGAACAGCACGCTGGGACGGTCGCTCACGGGGTTCTCCTCGGTCGTGGGGTTGGTCAAGCCGGGATGCATCAGGCCAGCGCCGCAGTTGGGGCGACGGTGACCGGGGGACGGTGTTCCCGGCTCCATGCCTGGGCGGCCAGTTGCACGGCGTCCCAGGGTGAGCCCAGCGGCGGGGTGTAGGCCAGGTCCAGGTCGGCCAGGGCGTCCACGGTCATGCCGGAGAAGAGCGCGGTGGCGTAGACGTCGGCACGCCGGGCGACCTCGCTGCCGAGCCGGCCGACCAGCTGCGCGCCGAGCAGTCGGCCGGTGCCGGCGTCGGCGGTGACCCGGATCGTGAGGGGCTGCGCGCCGGGGTAGTACGCCTTGTGGTCGTCGGTCGTGCTCTGGGTGGTGACCGGCCGGAAGCCGGCGGCGGTCGCCTCGTGCTCGAGCAGGCCGGTGCGGGCGGCCACCAGGTCGAAGACCTTGACCACCTGGGTGCCGAGGCTGCCGGCGAACCGCGCGCGCCCGCCGACGGCGTTGGCGCCGGCGACGCGGCCCTGCTTGTGCGCCGTGGTGCCCAGTGGCAGCCAGGTGGTGCCCATCAGCCGGTGGTGGGTGACCACGCAGTCGCCGGCCGCCCGCACGTGCGGCAGGCCGGTGGCCATGGTGTCGTCGACGACCACGGCTCCCCCGGCGCCGGTGCGCGCCCCGGCGTCGACCAGCAGCTGCACGTCGGGCCGGACGCCGGCGACGACCAGCACCAGGTCGAAGGCGCGCTCCGGCCGGCCGGTGGCGGTGACGGCGATCCGGGCGTCGTCGGTGCGGACCAGGCCGGTGACCGCGGTGCCGGTGAGCACCTCCACGCCGTGCGCCGCCATCTCCGCCCGCACCAGCGCGCCGAGCTCGGCGTCGACGGTGGCCAGCACCTCGGCGGGGCGCTGGGCCACGGTGGTGGCGATGCCCCGGGCGACGAACGCCTCGGCCATCTCCAGGCCGATGTACCCGGCGCCCACGATCAGCGCGTCGCGCACCGGGCGGTCGGCGAGGCCGGCCATCAGGGCGTGCATGTCACCGATGGTGTGCAGCAGGTGCACGCCGTCGGCCGGCCCCAGCCCGTCCGGGCCGCCGAGCCCGGTGATCTCGGGGACCGCCGGCCGGGCGCCGGTGCCCACCACGAGCTCGTCGTAGCCCAGCGGCTCGGTGCTGCCGTCCGGGTTCCGCACCTCGATGCGCTGCCCGGTCACGTCGATGCCGGTGGCCCGGGTGTCGAGCCGCAGGGTCAGCCCGGCGGCCGCCAGGTCGGCGGCGGTGCGGTGCGCCAGCGACTGCCAGGGCTGCACCTCGCCGGAGACGTGGTACGGGATCCCGCAGATCGAGTAGTTGGGGTACGCGTCCGCGACCACGAGGGTGACGTCCGCCGTCGGGTCGAGCTCGCGGGCGCGGAGCCCCGCGGAGATGCCGGCGTCGCTGCCGCCGACGACGACCAGGCGACGGCTCATGCGCCCAGCTCGGCGAGCAGCCCCCGCGCGCGGGTCTCGACGTCCACGGCGGCGGGACGGTCGGTCCGGGTCATCGGGATGCTCCCTCGTCGAGGCGAGCCGGCACGGTCGGGTCTCCGGGGAACCAGCGCCGGGCGGCCCAGAGCGAGACGTAGACCAGCCCGACGAGCACCGGCACCTCGATCAGCGGGCCGACGACGCCGGCCAGCGCCTGACCGGAGGTGACCCCGAAGGTGCCGATCGCCACCGCGATGGCGAGCTCGAAGTTGTTGCCGGCGGCGGTGAAGGCCAGGGTCGCGGTCTTGGCGTAGCCCAGCCGCAGCCGCATGCCGAGCAGGAACGACCCGCCGAACATCAGCGCGAAGTAGGCCAGCAGCGGCAGCGCGATCCGGGCGACGTCCCACGGGTTGGAGGTGATCGCGTCGCCCTGGAGCGCGAAGAGCATGACGATGGTGAACAGCAGGCCGTAGAGGGCGACCGGGCCGATCTTCGGCAGGAACCGGCCCTCGTACCAGTCGCGGCCCTTGGTGCGCTCGCCGATCGTGCGGGTGAGGAAGCCGGCGACCAGCGGGATGCCGAGGAAGACCAGCACCGAGAGCGCGATCGCCCAGAAGCTGAAGTCGGCCGACGTCGTGGACAACCCCAGCCAACCGGGCAGCACCTGCAGGTAGAACCAGCCCAGCGCGGCGAAGGCGACGATCTGGAAGACCGAGTTGATCGCCACCAGCACGGCGCCCGCCTCGCGGTCACCGCAGGACAGGTCGTTCCAGATGAGCACCATCGCGATGCAGCGGGCCAGGCCCACGATGATCAGCCCGGTGCGGTACTCGGGCAGGTCGGGCAGCAGCAGCCAGGCCAGCGCGAACATCAGCGCCGGGCCGACCAGCCAGTTGAGCGCCAGCGAGGCGCCGAGGAGCTTCCGGTCGCCGGTCACCCGGTCCAGCTCCGTGTACCGGACCTTGGCCAGCACCGGGTACATCATCAGCAGCAGCCCGATGGCGATCGGCAGGCTCACCTCGCCGATCCGGACGGCGTCGAGCGCGTCGTCCAGCCCGGGGACCAGCCGGCCGAGCAGCAGCCCGGCGACCATGGCCAGGATGATCCACACCGGGAGGAACCGGTCCAGCGTGGACAACCGGGCCAGCACCGGGGTCTCGAGATCGGTGTGCGGACGCGGGGTCTCCGCGGCGAGATCGCTCATCGGGCGGGTGCTCCTCCCCGCCGCAGCGCGACGGATCGACGACGGTCTATCCGTGGGGGGACTCTGCCCCAAGGGATCGACAGACGTCAATGCGGGCGCGACACTGGCCGGGTGAACACCCGCGGAACGCCGGGCTCGCTGACCCTCGCCGTGCTGGACGACGGCCCCGGCTGCGCGCCGACCGGCCTGGACGGGGCGCTGGACGCCGACCGGGCCGGCGAGCTGGCCCGCACGCTGAAGGCACTGGCCGACCCGGCCCGGCTGCGGGTGCTGTCCCTGGTCGCCGCCGGCGCGGGCCGCGAGGTGTGCGTCTGCGACCTGACCGAGCCGCTGGGCCTGTCCCAGCCGACGGTCTCCCACCACCTCAAGGTGCTGGTCGACGCCGGCTTCCTGGCCCGGGACAAGCGCGGGGTGTGGGCGTACTACTCGCTCGTGCCCGGCGCGATGGACGCGGTGGTGGCCGCGCTGCCCGGCGTCGGCGACCGCGCACCGGTGATCTGACTCAACCCAGCACGCTGCCGCCGCGCACCACCACCCGCGGTGCCGCATGCCGGGCCAGCAGGTCGACCGTGCGGGTGGCGTCGTGCACCAGCAGGTCGGCCGGGCCGCCCATCCGCAGGCCGTAGCCCGACGACCCGTGGTCCGACAGCCCGAGCACGCGCGCGGCCGACGTCGTCACCAGGTCGACGAGGACCTCCTGCTGGGAGCCGGTGCGCATGTCGAGCAGGTGCGCGGCGAGGAACGCGACCTCCAGCAGGCTGTGCCGGCCGAAGGGGTAGTAGGCGTCCTCGATGTCGTCCTGGCCCAGCGCCACCGCCACCCCCATCGCGACCGCGCGCTCGACCGGCAGCGCGACCGACCCGGTGTGCGGATCGCTGACCAGCCCGAGCCCGACCTCCCGGGCCAGCTCGAGCACCGCCGTCTGCCGGTCGGCGTCGTAGTGCCCCAGGGCGCGGGCGTGACAGGCCACGCCCCGCCCGCGGAGACCGTGCCGGTCCATCGCCTCGGCCAGCATCCGGGTGGTGTCGAGGCGCGGATCGGGTGCGTCGTCGGTCAGCATCGCCACCCGCCGGCCCTGCCGGGCCGCCAGCCGGCACGCCCACTCGACGTGCGCGGCCTGATCGGCCGGCGTCGCCTCGACCCACGGGATGCCACCGACGACGTCGGCCCCGGCGGCCAGCGCCTCCTCGACCAGGTCCGCGGCCCCGGGGTCACGGAGCACGCCGTCCTGCGGGAACGCGACGACCGAGACGTCCACCCGGCCGCGGAACTCCTCCCGGGCGGCGAGCACCGCCTGCACCCCGATCAGGCCGGCCGCGGTGTCGACGTCGGCGAACGCCTGCACGTGCAGCACGCCGTGCCGCTCGCCGTCGGCCAGCGCCTGCCGGACCGCGGGCAGCAGCCGCTCGACCGAGTACTGCTCCTTCACCGCGCGCGCCAGGTCGATGCCCCGGGCCGACTCCGCCATCCCGTCGGCCGTGTAGGCCTCCAGCGCGGCATCACCGATCCAGGGCAGGGTGCGCACCTTGTCCAGGTGCAGGTGCGCGTCGACGAACGGCTCGGTGACCAGCCCACCACCGGCGTCCACCACCTCGGCACCGTCCGGGCGGGCGAGCTCACCGGCGGGTGGCAGCGCGGTGACCACCCCGTCGGCGCAGTGCACGTCGACGACGGCGCCGCTGCGCAGCCGCGCGTCGGTGACGACCAGGGACACGGGACCGGTGCTCATCCACGCAGTGGTAGCAGGCGCAGGTGTCGGCGACGTTCCCGGCGTCAGCCGCTGGTGGCCGTCTCCTGCGGCACCGGCACCGGACGGCGCACCCGGCCGCGCCGGCGGGAGACCCCGACCCCGGCCAGGCAGACCGCGCCACCGATCACCGCGAGCACGGGCGGCACCTCGTCGAGCAGCAGCCAGCCCATCAGCACCACCAGGGGCGGCACCAGGTACGTGGTCACGCTCAGCCGGCCGGCGTCCATCCGGGAGAGCGCGTAGGCCCAGGTGCTGAACGCGAGCGCCGTCGGCACCGCACCGAGGTAGACCATCCCCGCGACCGAGGACGCCGGGGCGGCGCCCAGGTCGGTGACGAGGGCCCCCGCCCAGGGCAGGCAGCAGACCGCGCCGATGGCGCAGGCGGTCCAGGTGACCTGCAGCCCCGGCAGGCGGCGCAGCAGCGGCTTCTGGGCCACCACGCCCCCGGCGTAGGTGACCGCGGCGACCAGGCAGAGCAGCACGCCGGCCAGGTCGGCACCGGATTCCCGGGTGGCCAGGCCGATGAGCAGCACCCCGACGAAGGCGACGGCGAGCCCGATCATCAGCCAGCGCGGGAACCCCTCGCCCAGCAGCACCCCCGCGAGCAGCGCGATCAGCAGCGGGCCGATGTTGACCAGCATCGCCGTCGTCCCGGCGTCCAGGTGCTGCTCGGCCGCGTTGAGCGCCACGTTGTAGATGCCGAACCAGCCGATGCCGCAGACCAGCAGCAGCCGCCACTCCCCCGGCGTCGGCGCCACCCAGCCGCGGCGCACCAGCAGCAGGCCGAGGACGGCGGCGCCGACCAGCAGCCGGCCCAGCGCCAGCGCACCGGGTGAGAGGTCCTCCCCGACCGCGCGGATCCCGATGAAGGCCGAGGCCCAGGCGAGCACGGTGACGGCGACGGCGAGCAGTACCAGCGGGCGTTGAGGAGCGGACACGGACCCGACGCTAGGGCGCCGCACCGACGATCACCGGCGGTTTCCGGCCGTGGCACCCGCGTTGGCCGTCCCGCCCCGGACGATGGCCGGATCAGTGCGGTCGGACGCCGGTCCCGGGCTCCGGGTGGTCGGCCAGGAACCGCTCCGCGCGACGCGCCTCCCGGTGCATCAACCCCGCCACGACCAGGAGCACCACCGTCGCGACTGCGGTGAAGGCCACGGTGGACGGGGTCGGGGCGCCGATCGCGCGCCCCAGCTGCTGCACGACGACCCCGACGAGGAGCAGCAGCTGGTGCCGCTGCAGCACGAACTGCCGCGCCACCTCCCGGGCCAGCGGCAGCCGGGCCGGCTCCACGTCCGCCCGTCCCCGCACCTGCGCCCGCAGCGCGCGCCGCTGCGCCCGGCTCAGCACGGCGGTCGGCTGCGGCTGCCACCACGCAGCTCGGAACAGCCCGGCCCGCCACGCGATGAACCCGTAACCGATCATCACCGCCAGGCCGGCGCCCTGGACGACGAGGCCGGCCGCCTCCCAGCCACCGGACGGGCCGGGGTCGGGCAGCAGCGCCTCGGGGAACAGCAGCGCCAGGAGCACTGCCCCGGCCAGCAGCAGCACCGTGGAGGCCAGCACCCACGACCAGGTGAGCAGCCGGGAGCGCCGAAGCCGTTGCCGCGCCGCGGTGCTCGGCGTCCGCTGCAGCACCGACATCGCCTCCGCCCAGCGGAGTTCGTCGTCGGTGTCCGCGGGTCCGGTGCGCGGCGGGGTGGAGTCCACGGCGGGCAGCGTGCCGCAGATGATCATGGGCTACCAGTCGGCGGACTGCGGCAGGATCCGGGCATGAGCGAGTCCCGGCACCTCGGCGTGCACATCGACCGGCCGGCCGCGGAGGTCTACCGGTGGGCCCGCGAACCGGCGCACCTGCCGCAGTGGGCGGCCGGGCTGGCGGCGGGCATCCGGTGCGACGCCGGCGAGTGGGTGGCCGAGTCACCCATGGGCCGCGTCGTCGTCCGGTTCGCGCCGGAGAACCCGTACGGCGTGCTCGACCACGACGTGGTCCTGCCCGACGGCACGACGGTGACCAACCCGCTGCGGGTGCTGCCCGACGCCGACGGCTGCGAGGTGGTCTTCACCTTGCGCCGCCGGCCGGCGATGGACGACGCCGCGTTCGAGGCCGACGCCGCGGCGGTCACCGCCGACCTCGCCACGCTCAAGCGGGTGCTGGAACGCGGGTGAGGGTCAGCGCTGCTGGTCGGTGGGGCGCACGAGCACCTCGTTGACCGCCACGTGGGCGGGCTGGGTGACCAGGTAGAGCACCGCGCGGGCGATGTCCTCCGGGTCCAGCGTGCGCATGCCCTGCGCCATCTCCTGCGACTGCCGTCGCGCGGCCTCCTGGGTGATGTGGCTGGACAGCTCGGTGGCGACGGCGCCGGGCTCGACCAGGCCGATCCGCACCCCGCGCTGGGTCACCTCCTGGCGCAGCGACTCGCTGAAGGCGTTCACCGCCCACTTGCTGGCGTTGTAGACCCCGGCCCCCAGCCGGGCCGTGCGGCCGGCGACGCTGGACACGTTCACCACGTCACCGGACCCCTGCTCGACCATGCCCTCGATGGCGGCGTGCGTCATGTACATCAGCCCGAGGACGTTGGTGTGCAGCATGCGCCGCCAGTCCTCGGGGTCCGCGCCGACGATCGTGCCAAGCAGCATCACCCCGGCGTTGTTCACCAGGACGTCGAGCCCGCCCAGCTCCGCCCGGGTGCGCTCGACCGCCGTCCGGCACTGCTGCTCGTCGGTGACGTCCAGGTCGAGGGTGAGCACCCCGCCACCGCCGGCCCGGATCCGCTCCGCCAGGTCATCGAGCCGATCGCGGCGCCGGGCGCCGATCGCCACGGCGGCCCCGGCGTCGGCCAGCGCGACCGCCGTCGCCTCGCCGATCCCCGACGACGCCCCGGTGACCAGGGCGACCTTCCCCTCCAGCGGGCGGGCGGACTCGGTCATGCGTGCCTCCTCGTGGCCGCCGGGCGCGGCCTCGCCGAGCCCTGTGCCCCGCTGCGGCCTCCGGCACGCGTGGTCGTTGCGCCCCGCACCGCTCAGCGCGCGAACGGCCCGGACAGCGCCGCCCACTGCAGCAGCAGGATGGTCTTGGCGTCGACGATGCCGGTGCCGATCTGCGCCAGCGCCTCGTCGAACCCGAGCTCGACGACCTCGATGTCCTCGCCCTCCTCGGCCAGCCCGCCACCGGCGTCGGTGCGGGTGCCGGAGCCGTAGGGGCCGGCGAAGAAGTGCAGCCGCTCGGTGACCGAGCCGGGGCTCATGAAGACGTCGAACACGTGGGTGAGCTCACCGACCCGGTGGCCGGTCTCCTCCTCGGCCTCGCGCCGGACGGCGGTGACCGGGTCGTCGTCGTCCAGCAGCCCGGCCGCGGTCTCCAGCAGCAGCCCGTCCGGGTGGCCGTTGACGTAGGCGGGGAAGCGGAACTGCCGGGTGAGCAGCACGGTGCGGCGCTCGACGTCGTGGAGCAGCACGGTGGCCCCGTTGCCGCGGTCGTAGGTCTCCCGGGTCTCGGTGGTCCAGTG
Organism: Modestobacter sp. SYSU DS0904; assembly: GCF_054051115.1. Lineage (NCBI taxonomy): Bacteria > Bacillati > Actinomycetota > Actinomycetes > Geodermatophilales > Geodermatophilaceae > Modestobacter > Modestobacter sp. SYSU DS0904. The sequence continues at coordinate 59,793 of NZ_JBJHAQ010000003.1, forward strand.
CCCGTTCCGGTGCCGCTGGTCGAAGGTGGTCTTGCGCAGCACGTACCAGTCGCTGGACAGCAGCTGGACCTCGCGCACGCGGATCGCGTCGTTGCCGGTCAGGTCGCGGCCCACCCGGTCCAGGCCGGTGCGGCCGCGCCGGTCGGGGGTGTCGATGCCCGCGGTCATGGCGCTCCTCTGCTCAGCTGGCGGACGTGCCACCGGCCCGGCCCCGTCGCCGGGGTCGGGCCGGTGCGCACCGGGTCAGCGGGTGCGGTTGATCCGGTCGACGTCGGACGGGTCGGCGCCGCCCGGGTCGTTCGCGTGACTGCCGGAGGCGCCCAGCGCCGGACCGGTGCCGTCGGAGAAGCCGCCCTCCTGGTACAGCGCGGCCTTCATCTCCGCCGGGGCGAGCGCCCGGGCGACATGCCAGCCGAGCACCGCGACGATCGTGCCCAGCGCGATGCCACCGATGGAGTACGACTCGCTGAAGCGCAGCTGGACGTCGCCGATGCCGATGATGATCCCGGCGGCCAGCGGCACCAGGTTGATCGGGTTGGCGAAGTCGACCCGGTTCTCCTTCCAGATCTTGGCGCCGAGCAGGCCGATCATCCCGTAGAGCACGACGGTGATCCCGCCGAGCACCGCGGCCGGGGTGGCGTTGACCAGGGCACCGAACTTCGGCACCAGGCCGAGCAGGATCGCCACCAGGGCGGCGACGTAGTAGGCCGCGGTCGAGTAGACCCGGGTGGCGGCCATGACGCCGATGTTCTCCGCGTACGTGGTGGTCGGCGAGCCACCGACCGAGGTGGCGACCACGGTGGCGGCGCCGTCGGCGAAGACCGCCCGGCCGAGTACCGGGTCCAGGTCGCGCTTGGTCATCTCGCCGACCGCCTTGACGTGGCCGGCGTTCTCCGCGACCAGCGCGATCACCGCGGGGAGCACCAGCAGCGCGAAGTTCACCGAGAACGACGGCGCGGTGAGCTCGGGGAGGCCGAACCAGGATGCGTCGCCGATCCCGCTGAGGTCGACCCGGTCGTGCGCCGTCCCGACGCCCGCCTCGTCGTAGGTGACCGCCTGGGAGAAGGTGTCCAGCAGCAGCGAGAGCAGGTAGCCGAACACCAGGCCGAGCAGGATCGAGATCCGGGCCCAGAACCCGCGCAGCGCCAGCGAGACCACGATGACGAACGCCATGGTGGCCAGCGCCACCCACTGGTCCTGCGGCCAGTACAGGCCCGCGGCGACCGGTGCGAGGTTGAAGCCGATCAGCAGCACGACCGCGCCGGTCACCGCCGGCGGCAGCACCTTGTTGACCGCGACCACGCCGGCCCGCTGGATGAGCAGGCCGACCAGCGCGAGCACGATGCCGGAGACCAGGATCGCGCCGACGACGTCGGAGCTGTCGCCACCCTGGGCCCGCACCGCGGCCACGCCGCCGACGAACGCGGCGCTGGTGCCCAGGTAGGAGGGCACCTTCCCCTGCACGATGAGCAGGAAGATGATCGTCGCGATCCCGCTCATCATGATCGCGAGGTTGGCGTCCAGCCCCATGATCAGCGGGAAGACGAAGGTGGCCCCGAACATCGCCACCACGTGCTGTGCGCCGATCCCGACGGTGAGCGGCCAGGACAGCCGCTCGTCGGGCGCCACCGCCTCACCCAGTGCCGGGGCCTTGCCGTCCCCGTGCAGCTTCCAGCCCAACGCCATCGGTCCTCCTCGATCCACCCGCCGAGCGAAGTAGCTCAGCGCTGAGGGATCGCACAGTGGCAGACACCCGGGCCTTGCACCAGCCCCCCGTGGTCACGTTCCCGTTGCGGCGTGGCAGATGGGACACGCCGCGACGGGACGTAACGCGGGCGACCCGGGGCCGCAACGCCGGCAGCGGTGCCGCCCTCAGGCGAGGAGGTCGCGCCCGTCGTCGAGCACCGCGGCCGCGAGGCCCTCCATCGGCGGGCGGTGCGGCTGGTCGAGGCCGCGGATGCGCGCGGCGTGCAGCGCCAGCAGCAGGTTCAGCCGCAGCGTCGGGTCGGTGGTGAACGGCCCCAGCAGCCGCTCCAGCTTGCCGATCCGGTACCGCATCGTGTTGTAGTGGAAGTGCAGCCGCCGGGCGGACTCGGCGACGTTGAGGTTGGTCTCCAGCAGCACCCGCAGGGTCTCGCGCAGGTCGCTGGAGTCGACGTCGGCGGAGTCGGCCAGCGGGCCGAGCACCTCGTCGACGTAGGAGCGCAGCTCGTTGCTGTCCGGGATCAGCGACAGCAGCCGGAACACCCCGAGCTGGTCGAAGTGGGTGACGGCGTGCCCGCCGTGGATCTCCTGGCCGACGACGAGCGCCCGCTGCGACTGCTGGTAGGCGTCCCCCAGCGCCGACAGCGACTCCGCCGGCCGGCCGATCCCGGTGCCCAGCAGCCGGCCGACCCGGCGCAGCCGGGCGTTGACCCGGGCGGTGACGGCGGTGACGAGCGCGGAGAGCTCCTCCGGCGTGCGGCCGTCCAGCGGCAGCACGGTGACGATCTCGGTGGCCAGCCCGGCGACGGCGGCCCCGGCGACCTCGCTGTCGATCGCGGCCCGCCAGCCGTCGGCGAGCCGGTCGAGCACGTCCAGCGCCCGGGTGGGGTCGGCCCCGGCGTCGGCGACGGTCTCGGTGGCGGTCACCAGCACGATGACCGGGCCGTCGAGCCGCCAGCCGAAGGACCGGGTGTAGGCCAGCGCCCGCTCGGTGTGCCCGAACGAACCACCGACCAGCCGGCGCACCAGGTCACCCTGGAAGCGCAGCTCCACCGAGTGCACGGCCTGGGACCGGATCTCCGACAGCGCGGCGATGACCGCCGCCTGCTCGAGGACCGCGCCCGCACCCAGCAGCATCGGCCCGTGCCGGTTGACCGCCACGAGCCAGCCGTGCCGCTGCTCGCCGGCCATGATCGGGGCGACGGCGTACTCCCCGACCCCGCCGGGGAGCTCGTGGTGGCCGGGCACGAGCAGGATGCCGTCGGCCGGGGACATGTCGGCGTCGGCGAACACGTCGGCCGGGGTGACCGCCCCCTGGTCGGCCCGGTTGCCCGACAGCCGCCGGGACGGCGTGAGGTCGGCGAAGGCGTCGTCGGCGGCGGCGTCGAGCAGCCAGAGCCAGTCGCGGATCTCGGCGACCTCCTCCGGCGGGCCGGCGCTGGTGGCCACCTCGCGGTCGGGGCCGAGGCCGAGGACGGCCGCGCCGGCGAGGAAGGTGGAGACCTGGACGGTCACCTCCGCCAGCCCACCGCCGGACAGCGCCACGTCGATGAACTGGTTGTGCATCCGGTTGGCCAGGCTCAGCGCCTGGGTCTGCTTGTCGATGATCGCGCCGAGCACCTCGGCGACGACCTCGTCGCGCCGGGTGGGCTCGGGCAGCGCCAGCACCGGGAAGCCGCGCCGGTCGGCCTCGGCCAGCAGCTCGGCCGGCAGCTCCCCCTGGGGGCCACCGGGGCCGCCCTCGGAACGGAAGGCGAGGGCACCGCTGCCCCCGCGGTGCAGCCCCTCGATCAGGGCACGGCACTGCGCGGCGTCGACCGGGGGCAGCCGCGCGGAGAGGACGACGAGCACGTCCGGACCGGCCGCGGTCTCCAGGTCGGCGGGGTCGCGGACCTCCACGTGCCGCACGATCCGCCGGGTGCCGGTGGCGCCACCGACGACCGTCGACCCGGCCAGCCCCGGCAGCTGCAGCAGCTGGTCGACGGTCAGGCCCATGCTGTCCTGCAGGGCGGTGCGGTCCGACGGCGGCAGCTGCGAGAGCACCGGCTCGATCGAGGCCGGGGCAGCACTGAAAGTAGCCGCCCGCTCGCTCTGTGCAGCGTAAGTCACGGACGCCTCACGTTCAGTCACTCTGCGTACCCCCAATGCGCCCCGTCTTCACCGATCCGACGAGAATCCTGTCAGACGTCCCTGGACGGCAGAAGCCGAGCTTGGCGAGAATCGCCATACAGAGCCGGACGGCGCGCCACCTGGGTTCGTGGCCCGGTCCTGTGTCCCGGGTCGGATGGTAGGCCGTCCCCGCATCCCTGCGGGGCCAGCTGCTCCTCCGGCCCTCGATGAGCACACCGGGACGGGGCCGGCGATGCCGCCACCTCCCGGCGACCGCACGGGTGGAGGGCCACATGCGCACCATCGACGAGAGCACCGGCGGGCAGGGCGACGCCGGGACGCCGGGCACCAGGACAGCGGACACGGGCACCCCGGACACCGGCAGACCGCGCACCCGGACCGCGCACAGCGCGACCGCCACCGCACCGTCCAACCGGTCCGGGCGGGCCGCCCGCGCCGGGGTGCCCACGATCCACCTGCCGTCCGGCTCCCGGCCGACGGCGCTGCCCCTCCCCCGCTCCGGCGGCACCGCGGTGCCGGCCCAGGCGAGCACCGGGGTGGCCGACCTGCTGCGCGGCCCGGTCCGGTCCGCCCGGGTGCTGCTGTCGGTGCCCGCCGCCGTCTACCTGACCGTGCCCACCCCGCAGGGGGCCGACGTCGTCGGCGTGCTGACCTCCGACGCCGCCCGGCTGCCGCTGGGGTGCGTGCTCTTCCGCCCGGCCAACGGCCGGCCGCTCGTCTCGGTGCCGGCCGGCGCGCCGGCGCGGGTCGGCGGTGGCCGGCTGGTGGTGGGCGACCTCACCATCAGTGCGGCCGCCTGGTGGGACCCCCGCCCCAAGCTGCCCAGCGCACGCCCGGCGCTGCTGCCCGAGGGCGTCCGCCAGCTGCGCACCGCGCTCTACGGGGAGGGTGTGCCGCACAGCGCGTTCTCCCTCCCCGGCCTGCCGACCGGCCCCAGCGGTCCGCTCGCGGCGCTCCGCGGTGCGGTCCGCCGGGCCGACCTGGACGCCGCGCTGCGCACGGCCACCCGGCTGATCGGCCTCGGCCCCGGGCTCACCCCGGCCGGCGACGACGTGCTGGCCGGGCTGACCGCCGGGCTGGTGCTGCTCGGGCACCCGGCGGCCGAGCGGTTCGGCGCCGGGGTCACCTCGCTGGCCGCGGGCCGGACCACCGAGCTGTCCCGGGCCCTGCTGCGGCACGCCGCGGCCGGTCAGGTCAGCGGGGAGTACGCGGCGGTGCTGCGGGGACTCGTCGGCGACGGTGCCCTCGCCCCGGCGATCGCGGCGCTGCTGGCCACCGGTTCGACCAGTGGCCGGGCGATGTCCCTCGGGCTCTGCACCGCGATCGACCTCGTCGACCGCACCACCCGCCGCTGACCGCCGGTCGGACCGGGACGACCCGGTCCGACTGCGGTGGTCAGCTGTCCCGCCCCGCGCCGAAGTGGCCACTTCGGCGCCCCCGTCGTGCGCCACCGATTCGCCGAAGTGGCCACTTCGGCGGCTGTCGGAGGTCTCCGCTCAACGGTGGCGCGCAGGCGGGAGAAGCAGCAGCGGCCGCACCAGCAGGGGCGGCGCCGCCCGGCACCACCGGGCTAGACGCGGGAGGCGGCGATGCTGGTGACCAGGATCGCCCGGGCGCCGAGCTCCCAGAGCTCGTCCATCACCCGGTTGGTCTCCTCGCGGCGCACCATGGCGCGCACCGCCGACCACCCCTCGGTCTGCAGCGGGCTGACCGTCGGCCCCTCGAGGCCGGGGGTCATCTCGGTGGCCCGCGCGAGCAGGTCGTTGGGGCAGTCGTAGTCGAGCATCACGTACTGCCGGGCGACGAGGACACCGCGCAGCCGGCGCCGCAGCTGGGACACCGCGGGGATCTCCTCCGCGCCGGCCCGGCGGACCAGCACCGCCTCGCTGGCCAGCACCGGCTCACCGATGATCCGCAGCCCGGCGGCGCGCAGCGTCGTGCCGGTCTCGACCACGTCGCAGACGGCGTCGGCGACACCCAGCCGGCAGGCGGTCTCCACCGCCCCGTCGAGCTTGACCACGCCCGCCTTGAGCCCGTTCTCGTCCAGGAACCGCTGCAGCAGACCGGGGTAGGCGGTGGCGATCCGCCGCCCCTCCAGCTGCGCGACCTGCTCGATGTCGGAGTCCGCCGGGCTGGCGAAGCGGAAGGAGGAGCGGCCGAAACCCAGCGGCATCACCTCGACCGCGGCCAGCCCCTCGCCCTCGGCCGGGGCGGTCTCCAGGAGCATGTCCCGGCCGGTGATCCCGACGTCGAGGGTGCCGGCGGCGACGTAGACGGCGATGTCCCGGGGACGGAGGTAGAAGAACTCCGCGTCGTTCTCCGGGTCGTAGACCGCGAGGTCCTTGGTGCTGCGCCGCTGCCGGTAGCCGCTCTCGACCAGCATCTCGGCCGCAGGTTCGCTGAGGACGCCCTTGTTGGGCACGGCGACGCGCAGCACTGGAGGAACTCCTACGTGAGTCGATGGAACGGTAAGGCCCCCTTCAGAGGCTCGCCCCGAGCCTGCGAGGGGTGAGGAGAAGGGGGTCCTCTTTCAGAGGTGAGCGTAGACGTCCTGCAGCGACAGCCCACGCGCCAGCATCAGCACCTGCACCCGGTACAGCAGCTGGCTGATCTCCTCCGCCGTCCGGTCGGCGCCCTCGTGCTCGGCCGCCATCCAGGACTCGGCGGCCTCCTCGACCACCTTCTTGCCGGCGGCGTGCACGCCGTCGCGGACGGCGGTGACGGTGCCGGAGGCCTCGTCGCCGGCGGCGACCTTGGCGCTGAGCTCGGCGAACAGCTCGTCGAAGGACTTCACGCGCCGGTCGCCCCCGCCGGGTCGACGGTGAAGCCGGTGCTCTGCTTCGGGGTGCGCAGGCCCTGGAGCACCAGCGCCGTCTGCAGCGCAGCGGCGGTGGCCTCCCAGCCCTTGTCCTCACCGGAGTCGTCCATGCCGGCCCGGTCGCGGGCCTGCTGCTCGCCCTCGGTGGTCAGCACGCCGTTGCCGACGGGCTTGCCGGCGTCCAGCGCCACCCGGGTCAGCCCGGCGGTGAAGGAGTCGCAGACGTAGTCGAAGTGCGGCGTGCCACCCCGGACGACGACGCCGAGGGCGACCACGGCGTCGTGGGTGGCGGCCAGCGCCTGGGCCACCACCGGCAGCTCGAGGGCGCCGGGGACCCGGACCACCGTGGGCGAGGGGACGCCCGAGGCCACCGCGCAGGCGACCGCGCGCTGCAGCAGGGAGTCGGCGATGTCGCGGTGCCAGGTGGCGGCGACGATGCCCACGGTCAGGCCACTGGCGTCGATGGGCTGCTGCTGGGGGGTTCCGGACCCGCTCATGACCTCTCCTCGAACGTGCTGGTGCACGGGTTCGTGCTGCGCTGTGACGACGGTGCAGTGTGCCGGTCGGCCGGCGCGCGACCGGTCACATCGGCTGCTCGTCGGCGCGCCGGACCGGCTCGGCCGGCACGTCGCCCTCCGGCTCCGGCTCGATGATGTCCAGCAGGTGCCCCATCCGGTCACGCTTGGTGCGCAGGTAGCCGAGGTTGTCGGCGGTGACGTGGCTGGGCAGCCCCACTCGGCCGGTGATCTTCAGCCCGTAGCCCTCCAGCCCGGCGCGCTTGGCCGGGTTGTTGGTCAGCAGGCGCATGGTCCGGATGCCCAGGTCGACGAGGATCTGCGCGCCGGTGCCGTAGTCGCGGGCGTCGGCGGGCAGGCCGAGGTCGAGGTTGGCGTCGACGGTGTCCACTCCGGCGTCCTGCAGCTGGTAGGCCTGCAGCTTGTGCAGCAGGCCGATGCCCCGGCCCTCGTGGCCGCGGATGTAGAGCACCACGCCGCGGCCCTCCTGCGCGATGGCGGCCAGCGCCGCCTGCAACTGGGGCCCGCAGTCGCAGCGCAGCGAGCCGAACACGTCGCCGGTGAGGCACTCGGAGTGCACCCGGACCAGCACGTCCCCGCCGTCGCCGATCTCGCCGTAGACGAAGGCGACGTGCTCGCGCTCGTCGTAGGAGCTGCGGTAGCCCACCGCGGTGAACTCCCCCGGCGCCAGCGGCACCCGGGCCTCGGCGACCCGCTCGACGAGCTTGTCGAAGCGCTTGCGGTAGGCGATGAGGTCGGCGATGGAGATCATCACCAGGTCGTGCTCGTCGGCGAAGACCCGCAGCTCCTCGCCGAGGGCCATGCCGGTCGGGTCCTTCTCGCTGACCACCTCGCAGAGCGCACCCGCGGGGCGCAGCCCGGCGAGCACGGCCAGGTCGACCGCGGCCTCGGTGTGCCCCGGCCGGCGCAGCACGCCGCCGTCCTTGGCGCGCAGCGGCACGATGTGCCCGGGGCGGGCGAGGTCGGCGGCGTTGGTCTCCGCGTCGGCCAGCAGCCGGATGGTGTGCGCGCGGTCGGCGGCGGAGATGCCGGTGGTGACGCCCTCGCGGGCGTCGACGGTGACGGTGTAGGCGGTGCCCCGGCGGTCCTGGTTCACCCGGAACATCGGCGGCAGGTCCAGCCGGTCGGCGTCGCCCTCGGTGACCGCGACGCAGATGTAGCCCGACGTGTACCGGACCATGAACGCCACCAGCTCGGGGGTGGCGAGCTCCGCGGCGAAGATCAGGTCGCCTTCGTTCTCCCGGTCCTCGTCGTCGACGACGACGACCGGCCGGCCGCTCTTGACCGCCGTGATGGCGTCCTCGACGGAGTCCAGCTGCCAGCTCATGCGCGGGCCCCCAACAGTCGTTCCACGTACTTGGCGATGACGTCCACCTCCAGGTTGACCGGGTCACCGGGAGTGCGGGCGCCCAGGGTGGTCTCGCGCAGCGTCGTCGGGATGAGGCTGACCTCGAACCACGGCTCGGGTGAGTCGGCGAGCGCGCTGACGGTGAGCGAGACGCCGTCGACGGTGATCGAGCCCTTCTCCACCACGTAGCGGGCCAGGTCGGCCGGGACGGAGACCCGCACGACCTCCCAGTGGTCGCCGGGGGTGCGGGACACCACGGTGCCCACGCCGTCGACGTGGCCCTGCACGATGTGGCCGCCCAGCCGGGTGGCCGCGGTGACCGCGCGCTCCAGGTTCACCGCGTCGCCGACGCCGGTGGCGCCCAGGCTGCTGCGGCGCAGCGTCTCGGCCATCACGTCGGTGGTCCACACGCCGGTGCCGTCGGCCTCGTCGCGGGCGACGCCGGTGACGGTCAGGCAGACGCCGTTGACCGAGATCGAGTCACCCAGCGCGACGTCGTCCAGCGCGCGCGCCGCCCGGATGTGCAGCACGGCGCTGTCCGGGCCCTCCTCGCGCGCGACCAGGGTGCCGAGCTCCTCCACGATGCCGGTGAACACCTCAGCTCCCTCCTGCGTCCGGGCCGTCCGTCGTCGGCCTCCCAGTGTGCCGGGTGGGCCGCAGCCGGATCTGCACGTCCCCGCCCAGGAGGGTGACGTCGACGACCTGCAGGTGCAGCGCTGCGCTCATCGTGGGGATTCCCAGGTCGCCGACCATGCCCGCCCCGGCGCCGAGCAGCTGCGGGGCCAGGTGGACCACCGCCTCGTCGACCAGGCCGGCGGTGAGGAAGGCGGCGGCGAGGGTCGGCCCGCCCTCGAGCAGCACCCGGCGGACGTCGCGGTCGAACAGCTCGGTGAGCAGCGCAGCGGGGGTGGCCGCGGCGCTGACCAGCGTCGGGGCCGCGCCGTCGTGCACCCGGGCGGTGGCCGGCAGCCGGCCGCGGCGGTCCAGGACGACGCGCAGCGGCTGGCGGGGGGCGTCCGTGCCGCCGGTGTCGCGGACGGTGAGCTGCGGGTCGTCGGCGAGCGCGGTGCCCGAGCCGACCACGACCGCGTCGCAGCCGGCGCGCAGCCGGTGCACCTCGGCGCGGGCGTCCGGGCCGGTGATCCAGCGGCTGGTGCCGTCGGCGGCGGCGACCCGCCCGTCCAGCGTCGTCGCCACCTTCCAGATCACGTACGGCCGGTGCGCGCGCACGCCGGTGAGCCAGCCGGCCAGCGCACCCTCGGCCGCCGCGGCCTGCTCGGCGCCCAGCTCGACGTCGATGCCGGCGGCGCGCAGCCGCTCGGCCCCGCCCCCGGCCAGCCGGGTGGGCTCGGGGACGGCGACGACGACCCGGGCGACGCCGGCGGCGATCAGCGCGTCGGCGCAGGGGCCGGTGCGGCCGGTGTGCGCGCACGGCTCGAGGGTGACGACGGCGGTGCCGCCCCGGGCGCGCTCACCGGCCTGGGCCAGCGCGTGCACCTCGGCGTGCGGGCCCCCGGGCGGGGAGGTCGCCCCCTCCCCCGCCAGCTGCCCGGCGACGTCGAGGACGACGGCACCGACCGGCGGGTTGGGGCTGGTGGTGCCCAGCGCCCGCATCCCCAGCTCCCGGGCGCGGGCCATCGCCACGGCCTCGGCGGCGTTCACCGGGCGCCGGCCGCCCGGGCGCGCAGGGCGGCGATGGCGCGGGCCGGGTCGTCGGCGCCGTAGACGGCGGAGCCGGCCACGAAGACGTCGGCGCCGGCCTCGGCAGCGGCCTCGATCGTGTCGGCGTTGATCCCGCCGTCGACCTCGACGAACAGCTGCAGGTGGCCGGCCTCGACCAGCCGCCGGGCCTCCCGGACCTTGGGCAGCACCTCGGGCATGAACGACTGCCCGCCGAAGCCGGGCTCGACCGTCATGACCAGCAGGGTGTCGAAGTCCGGCAGCACGTCGAGGTAGGCCTCCAGCGGTGTGCCCGGCTTGATCGCCAGCCCGGCCAGCGCGCCGGCGGCCTTCAGGTCGCGGGCGACGGCGCGGGGGTCGGTGCAGGCCTCGGCGTGCACCGTCACGTTGCGGGCACCGGCCTCGGCGTAGCCGGGCGCCCAGCGCTCGGGGGCCTCGATCATCAGGTGGCAGTCCAACGGGACCGGGCTGACCGCCTGGATGGCCTGCACGACCGGCAGCCCGAGGGTCAGGTTGGGCACGAAGTGCGCGTCCATCACGTCGACGTGCAGCCAGTCGGCGTCGGCGACCCGCTGGACCTCGTCGGCCAGCCGGGCGAAGTCCGCGGACAGCAGGCTGGGCGCGATCATCGGTTCCCGGGACACCCGGTGATCGTAGGGCAGCGGATCCGGTCACCCGATCGGGCGACAACACCTCCTCGACCCGGCCGTTCCGGTGGCCGACCGTCACGATCACGGGGGTCCCGCCGGAGGACCGCCGACGAACTGGAGCCCGCATGTCCGAGATCGGCCGGCACCGCGCGACCCCGGGCAGCCAGCAGCGGAACGGCCTGGCCACCGCCGCGCTGGTCTGCGGGATCATCGCCGTCGCCACGTTCTGGGTGCCCTTCCTGTACCTGCTCTCCAGCCTGCTGCTCGGCGTCGTCGCCGTGGTGCTCGGCCACCAGGGCCGGTCGCGGGCCGCGCAGCGCGGCGGCGGTGGCGACGGGTTCGCGCTGACCGGCCTGGTCTGCGGGTACGCGGCGATCGCACTGTCGGTGGCGAACGGCGTGGTCGGCGCCCTGGCCGCGAGCTGACCCGGTGAGCGCGGAGACCACACCCCCGGCCACCGCAGCCGGCCCGGCCTCCGGCAGGCTGCTGCCGTGGACCTGACCGATGGGGTCGCGGCCCGGCTCGCGGCGGTGTGCGTCGACGCGCGGGGGCGCCTGCGCCGGTTCGACATCTGGGACGCCGCCGCGCGCGGGGCACTGCTGGTCGACGCCGCCTACTGCGGCCGCCTGGTCGAGGCGGCCGACAGCATCTCCCTGGATCCCTCCCCCACCGGCTTCCCGCCGCTGGACCGCCTGCTCACCGCCATGGACGCCGATGCCGGCCAGCCGCTGACCTGGTGGCTGGACCACGGTGACGCGGTGATGTCCGAGGTCGCCGAGGCGTGCGTGGCGACCGGCGTCTATAGCGTCCACCGGGGCCTGCTGGGCACCCGCTACGGCACCCCGCCGGCACCCGGGAGGCCGGCACCCGGGAAGCCGGCACCCGGGGAGCCAGCACCCGAGCAGCCGCCGTCGGGGGACGTCGTCGCGGCGGCGGTCGAGGTGCTGGCCACCGCCTGCGGCGCCCGCGGTCGGTGGCCCGAGCCGGTACTCGAGCCGGAGCTGGCGCCGACCGGGTCACTCGCCTGGATCTGCACGACCGTGACCGACCACCTGGAGCTCGTGCACCGACGGAACCTGCGGGCCGCCGGCGCAGCGGACGGCGGCAGCACCCCGTACTACTGAGTCACCGCCGCCGCGATTTCGTTGCGCACGACCGGGTACGCCCCCGTCCCATGACGACGGCCACCTCTGCACCCACCCGCTACGACGGCTTCGACCGCATGCCGATCGCCGGCACCTGGCGCGCCGGCCGGGCCGGCACGACGGCGGCGGACACCGACCCCTACACCGGCGAGACGCTCACCGAGATCCCGCTGGCCGACGCCGAGGACCTCGACGAGGCCTACACGAAGGCCAAGGAGGCGCAGCGCGACTGGGCCGCCCGGCTGCCCAGCGAGCGCGCCGACGTGATGCGCCGCGCGGCGCGGGTCATGGAGGCCCGCAAGGACGAGATCATCGACTGGCACATCCGGGAGAGCGGCGCGGCCGCCCCGGCCGCGGAGTTCGAGTTCGCGATCACCCTGCGCGACTTCCACGAGGCCTCGTCCTACCCGTACCGGGTCGAGGGCCGGATCCTGCCGGCCGACATCGAGGGCAAGGAGAGCCGGGTCTACCGCCGTCCGGTGGGCGTGGTCGCGGTGATCAGCCCGTGGAACGTGCCGATGCACCTGTCCAACCGCTCGGTCGCCCCCGCGCTGGCCACCGGCAACGCCGTCGTCCTCAAGCCGGCGGGTGACACCCCCGTCACCGGCGGGCTCCTGCTGGCCAAGGTCTACGAGGAGGCCGGGCTGCCCGAGGGGCTGCTGTCGGTGCTGATCGGCCGCGGCCGGGACATCGGCGACGCGATCGTGGAGCACCCGGTGCCGCGGGTGGTCTCCTTCACCGGGTCGACCCCGGTGGGCAAGGGCATCGCGCAGAAGGCCGGGCTGAAGAAGCTCTCCCTGGAGCTCGGCGGCAACGGCCCGCTGGTCGTGCTCGACGACGCCGACCTGGAGTACGCGGTGAACGCCGCCGTGTGGGGCAAGTTCTTCCACCAGGGCCAGGTCTGCATGATCACCAACCGGATCGTGGTGGACGACTCCGTGCACGACGAGTTCGTCGAGCGGTACGTCGCCAAGGTGCGCGGCATCAAGGCCGGCGACCCCCGGGACGACGACACCGTGATCGGCCCGATCATCAACGGCAAGCAGCTCGAGGGCATCCAGGAGAAGGTGGCCCAGTCGATCGCCGACGGCGCGCAGCAGGTGCTGGGCGGCGACCCGACCGGCCCGATCGGCTCGGTGCTGCCCCCGCACGTCCTGCTCGGTGACAACGACGTCGCCACCGCCCGCCAGGAGGTGTTCGGCCCGGTCGCCACGATCATCCGGGCCCGGGACGAGGCGGACGCGCTGGCGATCGCCAACGACACCGAGTACGGCCTGTCCAGCGCGGTCTTCACCGAGGACGTGCTGCGCGGGGTGAACTTCGCCCTGCAGGTCGAGGCCGGGATGACCCACGTGAACGACTCCCCGCTCAACGACGAGAACAACACCGCCTTCGGCGGGGAGAAGGAGTCCGGCCTGGGCCGCTTCGGCGGGGAATGGGCGATCGAGGAGTTCACCACCGACCACTGGGTGAGCGTGCAGCACACCAAGCGCCAGTTCCCCTTCTGAGCCGTTCCCGCGGGAACGCCGCCCGGCGTTCCCGCGGGGTCGCTCCCCGGCCACCCGCTACCGTGCGCCGGTGGCCAGGTACCGCACCGCAGAGGACGACGCCGCCATCCGGGCGGGCGAGGCCGAGCTGCGCAGCTGGGACCGCCGGCGGCGGCTCGGCACCGAGGCCGTCGTGCTGGGCTTCGCCGCCGGGTACGCGTTCCTGGTGCTGGGCCGCGGCGAGACCCCCGGGGCGGTCTCCTGGGGCTTCCTCGCGCTGGCGGTGCTGATCCGCGCCGCCGCCTGGCGCTGGGGCGACCGGGGAGCCAGGATCAACGGCGCGCGGGTCGACTTCGCGCTGCGGCACCACCGGCTGGCCGGCTGGGCCCGGGCCGACCTGGTCCGCGCGCGGGCCCAGCAACGGCTGCGCCGGGCCGGCGTGCGCCGCGCCGGCTGGGGCGTCCTGGCCGTGGTCGCCGCCGCCCTCACCGTCCTGACGCTGGTGGCCGACCCGCCCAGCCCGCGGCTCACCCCGCTCACCGGCGCCCTGCTGGTGGCCGCCGGCGTCCAGCTGTGGCTGCACGAGCGGAACCTGGCCGAGGCGCGGCGCTGGCTCGCCGACCCGCCGGTGTGAGCGGTCCGCCGGGACCCCGGGACGTCGCGGCCATCGACCGGGACGAGGCCGAGGTCCGTGGCTTCGCCCGCCGGCGGCTGGCCGTGGAGGACGCCGGGGCACTGGCCTTCGGGGTCGGCTACGCCACCGTCCTGGTCCAGCTCGAGCTGAGTCCGGTGCTTGCCTGCGCCGTGGTGGCCCTGGGCGTGCTGATCCGACTCGGGAACCGCCGCTGGGGCGACCGCAGTGCCCGTCACGAGCGGGCGCGGGCGGACCTCTGGCTGCGGCGCGGCCGGCCGCTCGGCTGGGCCCAGGCCGGCGAGGTGACCCGCCGGGCCCGGGAACGGCAGGGGCGGCTCGGTTGGCGCCGGCTGGGCCTGGGCGCCGCCCTGGTCGGCGCGTGGCGGTCATGGGGGTCAGCGTGGCGTCCGACCGGCTGCCGGTCGCCCTGCCCGTGCTGGCCGGCCTGTCCGCGGCGCAGGTGGCCGGCTCCCTGGTCGCGCAGGAGCGGGAGGTCCGGGAGGCGCGGCGCTGGCTCGCCGACCCGCCGGCCTGACGCTCAGCGGGTGCGGCGGAGCAGCGCCAGGAACATCGCGTCGGTGCCGTGCCGGTGCGGCCACAGCTGCGCGTACCGGCCCCGCTCGATGCCGGGCACCTCGCTGAACAGCGGCGCCACCGGCAGCACCTCGACGTCGTCCCGGGCCGCGGCGGCGTCGACGACGTCGACGGTCTCCGCCCGGTGCGGCGAGCAGGTCACGTAGGCCACCACTCCCCCGGGCCGCACCGAGGCGAGGGCACCGTCCAGCAGCTGCCGCTGCAGCTCGGCCAGCGGCGCGACGTCCTCGGCGGTCCGCCGCCAGCGCACCTCCGGCCGCCGGCGCAGCGCCCCCAGGCCGGTGCACGGCGCGTCCAGCAGCACCCGGTCGAACGAGCCGGCCGGCCACGGCGGGGCGGTGCCGTCGGCGACCTGGACGTCGACGTCGTCGGCCCCGGTCAGCGCGCCCCGCACCAGCTCGGCGCGGTGCGGCGCCCGGTCCGCGGCGGTCAGGTGCACCCCGGCGGGCCGGACGGCGGCCAGCAGCCCCGCCTTGCCGCCCGGGCCGGCGCACATGTCCAGCCAGCGGGCGTCGGGGCCCTCCAGCGGGGCGCGGACCAGCGCGAGCGCGGCCAGCTGGCTGCCCTCGTCCTGCACCGCGGCGGCGCCGGAGCGCACCGCGGCGATCCGCCCCGGGTCGCCGGAGGGCAGCCGGACGGCGTGGGGCGACCACGGCCCGGGTTCGCCGCCGGCCTCGGTGGCCAGCTCGTCGCGGTCGATCCGCCGGGCCACCAGGTGCACCTCGGGCGCGGTGTCGTCGGCCAGCAGCGCCGGCTCGACCTCGGCGTCGTCGGCGAGCGCCTCGCGCCAGGCCTCGACGATCCAGCGCGGGTGGTCGGTGGTCAGCGACAGCCGGGCGTCGTCGTCGGCGGGCTGCAGCGCCTGCACCCAGGCGGCGCGGTCACCACCGGCGGCGACCTTCCGCAGCACGGCGTTGACCAGCCCGGAGGCGCCGGTGCCGACGATGGCGCGGGTGAGCGCGACGGTGGTGTCGACGGCGGCGTGCGCCGGCACCCGCAGGTCGATCAGCTGGTGGGCGCCCAGCCGGAGCAGGTCCAGCACCTTCGGGTCGAGCTCGCCCAGCGGGCGGGACACCAGCGTGGCCAGGACCGCGTCCAGGGTGCCGGTGGCGCGCAGGGTGCCGTAGGCGAGCTGGGTGGCGAAGGCGGCGTCGCGGGGCTCGAGCTGCCGCTCGCGCAGCAGCTGGGGCAGCAGCAGGTTGGCGTAGGCGTCCCGGCTGGAGACGCCCTCGAGCACGTCGTAGGCGGTCAGCCGGGCGCCGTCCAGCGTGGGCCGGTGCCGCCGGGACTGCGGGCGCTGGTTGCCGGTGCCGGGGTCGTTGCGCCGCTTGGAACCGACCCGCCGCTCCGGGCCGGTCATGCGCCCACCTGCTCGCCGAGCCGCTCGCCGGGCGCCGGGCGGGCGCCGCGCGCCCAGTCGGTGGCCGCGGTCATCTTCTTGCCCGCGGGCTGCACCTCGCGCAGCCGCACGGCACCCCGGCCGGTGCCCACCAGCACACCGGTCGGGCCGACCGAGACCTCGCCGGGCTCCAGGCCCAGCGAGGAGGGCAGCGGCTCGACCGGGGCCAGGCGGAGCCGGTTGCCGCGCCAGGTGGTCCACGCGCCCGGCGCCGGGGTGACGCCGCGCACCCGGCGGTCGACGACGTGCGCCGGCAGGGTCCAGTCGACCCGGGCGTCGGCGGTGTCGATCCGCGGGGCGAGGCTGACGCCCTCGGCCGGCTGCGGTTCCGGGCGCAGCGACCCGTCGGCGATGCCGTCCAGCGTCGCGACCAGCAGGCCGGCGCCGCTGACCGCGAGCCGGTCCAGCAGGTCCCCGGCGGTGTCGGCGGGGCCGATCGGCTCGGTGACGACGCCGAACACCGGGCCGGTGTCCAGGCCGGCCTCCAGCTGGAAGGTCGCCGCGCCGGTGACCTCGTCGCCGGCCATGACCGCGTGCTGCACCGGCGCGGCACCGCGCCAGGCCGGCAGCAGGGAGAAGTGCAGGTTGACCCAGCCGTGCCGGGGGATCTCGAGCGCGGCCGGCGGCACCAGCGCACCGTAGGCGACCACCGGGGCGCAGTCGACGGCCAGGTCGCGGAGCTGGTCGAGGAACTCCGGCTCGCGCGGCGAGCGGGGCTGCAGCACCGGCAGGCCGGCGGCGTCGGCTCGCTCGGCGACCGGCGACCGGCTGGTCCGGCGTCCCCGGCCCGACGGTGCGTCGGGTCGGGTCAGGACGGCGACCACCTCGTGCTGCGAGTCCAGCAGGGCGTCGAGCGCGACGACCGCCGGCGCCGGGGTACCGGCGAACAGGAGCCTCAGTGGGGGCTCACCTTGACGACGGGGGCGGGAACCGGCTCCCCGGTGGGCAGGTAGGCCCGCTCGCCCTGCCAGGCCGCGTCGGCGAGCACCGACAGCGCCGCCTCCCGGGCCTCGGCGTCGAGCCGGTCGACGAACAGCACGCCGTCGAGGTGGTCGGTCTCGTGCTGGATGGCCCGGGCCAGCTTGTGCGAGCCCTCGACCCGGATCGGGTCGCCGTACATGTTCCAGCCGGTGGCGGCGACGTAGAGGTGCCGGCGGCAGTCGAAGCGGAACCCGGGGATGGACAGGCAGCCCTCGGCGTCGGACTCGGTCTCCTCACCGACCGGCGTCACGTCGGGGTTGACCAGGTGGCCCACCTCGCCGTCGACGTACCAGGTGAAGACCCGCAGGCCCACGCCGATCTGCGGCGCGGCGATGCCGGCCCCGCCGGCGGCGTGCATCGTGTCCGTCAGGTCGGCGACGAGCTGCTGGAGCTCGGCGTCGAAGTCGACGACGGGGGCGGCCGGGGCGCGCAGCACCGGGTCGCCCATGATCCGGATCGGGGTGACGCTCACCGGACGATGGTAGGCGGCGGGGGCGGTGCCGCCTGCAGGGTGACCTGGTTGCCGGGTCACCTGGTTGCCGGGTGACGGCCGCTGTTTCGCCGAAGTGGCCACTTGGGCGCGATGACGGGTCACGCGGCGGGCTCTACGGTGCAGGCATGGCCTCCCTCTCCGCCCATCGCGTGCACGCCGTCCTCAGCAGCGTCGTCGACGGGGTGGCCGTCGGCGGCGCCGAGGCAGCCCTCGACCACCCCGCCCGGTCGGCCGCCCGCCGCCGGGTGTACCTCGCCGGCATGGCGGTGGTGGCCGCGGAGACGGTCGCCCACGAGCTGCCTGCGCTGCGGCGGACCTTCCGGGGCATGCCGATCGAGCCCCCGGACCCGGCCGACCAGGCGGTGCTACGCCACCAGGGGCTGGCCAGCGTCGGCTGGGGCCTGGGCATCAGCGCCGTCCACCGCCCGCTCGCCCGGGCGCTGCGCCGCCGCGGCTCCCGCCGTCCGCACCTGCTGCTGGGCATCCTGGCCGGGGTGGGCACCGCGGCGACCACGCTGCCGGTGCGCTGGCGGCGGGCCACCGAGCGGGCCGCCGAGGACGTCGCCGCCGCCCGGATGGACGCCGAGCTCGCCGAGCTGCTGGCCCAGTCGGCGGACTGACCCCGGCCGTCAGGCCAGCTCGAGCGGGTCCAGCTGCACGCGCACGTGCTCGGGCGCCTTCCTGGCGCTGCGCACGCCCTGCACCTCGCGCAGCGCCCGGGCCAGCCCGGTGCCCTCGGTGCGCGGCACCCGCACCAGGAAGCGCTCTCGCTCACCCTCGTGACCCGGGCGGGGGGGCTCGGGCACCGGGCCCAGCACGTCGGCGTGCTCGGGCAGCCGCAGCGCCTCGAGGAACTCCGCCAGCGCCGCCGGGGACCCCGAGAGCGACGCCATCCGGGTGACCGGCGGGAAGCCCAGCTCCCGGCGGTCGGCGAGCTCCCGGGCGGCCAGGCCGGCGGGGTCCCAGCGGACCAGCGCCTGCACCACGGGGTGGCTGGGGTCGGCGGCCACCACCACCGGCTGCCCGGACCGCACCAGCGCCGCGGCGTTCATCCAGCGGCGCAGCGTCTCCTCCCCCGCCCGCAGGTCGGCCCGGCCGAGCAGCGCCCACGCGTCCAGCAGCAACGCCGCGCCGTAGCCGCCCTCGGCCACCGGCTCGGCGCCCGGGGTGGCGACCACCAGCCCGGCCCCGCCCGGGACGGTGGCCAGCACACCCGAGCCGCGGCCGGAGACCCGCACGGCGGCGCCGGGGAAGGCCCGCCCCAGCTCCTCGGCGGTGCGGGCCTCCCCGATGACCGCGGCGCGCAGCTTGGTGCCGTGGCAGTGCGGGCAGTCGAAGGTCGCCGCCGGGCGGGCGCACCACCGGCAGGCGGCGATCCGGGTGCCGCTCGGGCCGGGGCGCGGGGCGACGCCGAGCGGCCCGCCGCAGTGCCCGCAGCGGGCCGGCGCCCGGCAGCGGTCGCAGACCAGGGAGGGCACGTAGCCCGAGCGGGGCACCTGGACCAGCACCGGGGTGCCCGCCTGCAGCGCCTTCCGGGCGACGTCGAAGGCGAGGGTGGGCAGCCGGGCGGTGCGGGCGGCGGCGTCCCGGGCCAGCTCGAAGTCGCTGCCCACGGCCTCCACGCGGGGGGCGGCGGCGCGCAGGGTGGCCCGGTCGGCGACCAGCTCGTGCGCCCAGCCGGACTCCACCAGCAGCTGCCCCTCGGCGGTGCGGGCGGTGCCGGCCACCACCGCGGCGCAGCCGGCCAGGTGGGCGCGGTGCACCAGCACGTCGCGGGCGTGCGGGTAGGGCGCGCGCGGCTCGGCGTGCAGGTCGTCGCCGTCGTCCCAGACGACGACGAGCCCGAGGTCGCGGACCGGGGCGAGCACGGCGCCGCGGGTGCCGAGGACGACCTGCGCGCTGCCCCGGGCCGCGGTGAGGAACCGGCCGTAGCGCACGTCGGGTGAGGCGTCGGCGCGCAGCACCGCCACCGAGCCGGCCGGCAGCAGCTCCTCCGCGGCCGCGGCCAGCCGGTCGAGGTCCTTGCCGTCGGGGACGACGACCAGCGCGCCCCGGCCCCCGGACAGCGCCGCCTGCGCCAGCTCGACCAGCCGGGTGGGCCAGTCCTCGCCGGGCAGCGCGGTCCACACGGCCCGGGCCGGCGCCCCCTCGGCGACGGCGGAGAGCAGCTGCGGACCGGTCGGGTACCGGGCGAACCCGGCCGGGTCCGGAGCCGGCGGCGGGGGCGGCGGGTCGGCGACCGGGCGCTTCTCCGGCGCGGCCCGCCGCGGCGGCAGCGCCAGCCGCAGCACGTCGGTCAGCGTGCCGGCGTAGCGGTCGGCCACCGAGCGGGCGAGCTCGGCGACCTGCGGGGTGAGCACCGGCTCGGCGGAGACGACCTTGGCCAGCGGGGCGAGCTTGCCGGTGTGGTCGGTGGAGCCGACGACCTCCAGCACCACGCCGTCGACGAGCTTGCCGGCGAAGCGCACCCGGACCCGGCAGCCGGCCACCACCTGCTCTGCCAGCTCGTCGGGGACGGCGTAGTCGAAGGGCCGGTCCAGGTGCGCCAGCGGCACGTCGACGACGACCCGGGCCACCCGCGGCTCTGCGCGGGTGCCCGGGTCGTCGAGGGGCGTGCTCAGCGCGTCAGGCCCCCACGGCGGCGCGGAGCGCGTCGACCCGGTCCAGGCGCTCCCACGGCAGCTCCACGTCGGTGCGGCCGAAGTGCCCGTAGGCGGCGGTCGGGGCGTAGATGGGGCGCAGCAGGTCCAGGTCGCGGACGATGGCGCCGGGGCGCAGGTCGAACACCGCGGTGATCGCCTTCTCCAGGGCCTCCTCCGGCACGGTGTTGGTGCCGAAGGTCTCCACGAACAACCCGACCGGGTGGGCGGCGCCGATCGCGTAGGCGACCTGCACCTCGCAGCGGCGGGCCAGGCCGGCGGCGACGACGTTCTTGGCCACCCAGCGCATCGCGTAGGCCCCCGAGCGGTCGACCTTCGACGGGTCCTTGCCGGAGAAGGCGCCGCCCCCGTGGCGGGCCATGCCGCCGTAGGTGTCGACGATGATCTTGCGGCCGGTGAGCCCGGCGTCGCCCATCGGGCCGCCGATCACGAACTTGCCGGTGGGGTTGACCAGCAGCCGGTAGCCGGTGGTGGGCAGGCCCAACGCGGCCAGCTCCGGCTCGACCACGAGCTCCTGCACGTCGGGGGCGAGCAGCGTCTCGATGGAGATGTCCTCGGCGTGCTGGCTGGAGACCACCACGGTGTCGACGGCGACCGGCCGGTCGTCCTCGTAGACCACGGTGACCTGGGTCTTGCCGTCGGGCCGCAGGTAGGGCACCGAGCCGTCCTTGCGCACCGCGGAGAGCCGGCGGGACAGCCGGTGCGCCAGCGCGATCGGCAGCGGCATGAGCTCGGGGGTCTCGTCGGTGGCGTAGCCGAACATCAGGCCCTGGTCGCCGGCGCCCTGCCGCTCGATGAGGTCGTCGGCGATGGCCGCGCGGTGCTCGGCGTCGCCGAAGCCCGCGGTGCGCGCCTCGTAGCCGGTGTCCACCCCCTGGGCGATGTCCGGGGACTGCGCGCCGATGGAGACGCTGACCCCGCAGGAGGCCCCGTCGAAGCCCTTGCGGGAGGAGTCGTAGCCGATCGCGAGGATGGTCCGCCGGACGATGTCGGCGATGTCGACGTAGCCCGACGTGGTCACCTCGCCGGCGATGTGCACCTGGCCGGTGGTGATCATCGTCTCCACCGCGACCCGGCTGCGGGGATCCTGGGCGAGCATCGCGTCCAGGATCGAGTCGCTGATCTGGTCGGCGATCTTGTCGGGGTGCCCCTCGGTGACCGACTCGGACGTGAAGAGACGGCGTGCCACTCGGTTCTCCCTGCGATCGGCGGCCGAGCGCGGTACCCGCGTCCGGTGATGAACTCGACGGCCGAGCCTACCGGCGACGCCAGGTCCCCGTCGGGCGGCGCCCGGGACCCCCGGGTCGGGCGGGATCAGGCCCCGGTGAGCCGGCGTACGACGGCGTCCCAGATCCCGGCGGCCACGGCGTCCTTGCGGGCGGCCGGCAGGGGCGTGGCCGTCCCGTCGTCGGCCAGCACGGTCACCTCGTTCTCGTCCCGGCCGAAGACCCGGCCGGCGGAGACGTCGTTGACCACCAGCAGGTCGACGCCCTTGCGGGCCAGCTTCGCCCGGGCGTGGGTGAGCACGTCGCCCTCGGCGTCCCCGGTCTCCGCGGCGAAGCCGACGACGACCTGGCCGGGGGCCCGCGCGGCCACCAGCTCGGCGAGCACGTCGGCGGTACGGGTCAGCGCGACGGTGTCCGGCTCGGCGGGGCCGCCCTTCTTGAGCTTGGTGCCGGCCACCGCGACCGGCCGGAAGTCGGCCACGGCCGCGGCCATGACCACGACGTCGGCGCCGGCTGCCTCGGCCGCCATGGCCACGCGCAGCTCCTCGGCGGACTCCACGGCGACCGTGCGGACGCCGAACGGGGCGGGCTCGGCGACGTTGGCCGCGACCAGCACCACCTCGGCACCCCGTGCGGCGGCGACCCGGGCCAGCGCCCAGCCCTGCCGCCCGGACGAGCGGTTGCCCAGGTAGCGCACCGGGTCCAGCGGCTCACGGGTGCCGCCGGCGCTGATCACCACCCGGCGGCCGGTGAGGTTCGGGCGGAGCGCGCCGGCGCCGTGCGCCAGGACGACGGCGGCCAGGGCCGCGACGTCGGCCGGTTCGGGGAGCCGGCCGGGCCCGGAGTCCGGCCCGGTGAGCCGGCCCACGGCGGGCGGCAGCACGACCGCACCGCGGCGGCGCAGGGTGGCCACGTTGTCCTGGGTGGCCGGGTGCAACCACATCTCGGTGTGCATGGCCGGCACGAACACGACCGGGCAGGACGCCGTCAGCAGGGTGGCGGTGAGCAGGTCGTCGGCGCGGCCGGCCACCGCGCGGGCGAGCAGGTCGGCGGTGGCCGGGTTGACCAGCACCAGGTCGGCGGTCTGCCCGATCCGGACGTGCGCCACCTCCGGGACGTCGTCCCAGACGTCGGTGCTCACCGGGTTGCCCGACAGCGCCTCGAAGGTCGCCGCGCCGACGAACCGCAGCGCCGCGGCGGTCGGCACCACGCGGACGTCGTGCCCCGCCTCGGTGAGCGCGCGCAGCAGCAACGCGGACTTGTAGGCGGCGACACCGCCCCCCACCCCCAGCACGATCCGGCTCATGCCGTCCATCCTCCACACACGAGAAGACCCCCGGTACCGAGTACCGGGGGTCTCATCACAACGGGGCCGTCGGCCGGCCACCCTTCAGGGGCCCGCGCCGAGCCTGCGAGGCGTGGGGGGAAGGGTGGTCCTTCCTCAGTTCTCGCCGGCGGTGTGGGTCAGCAGGCCCTCGTTGATCTCGCGCAGCGCGATCGACAGCGGCTTCTCCTGCGGCGCGGTGTCGACCAGCGGGCCGACGTACTCCAGCAGGCCCTCGGAGAGCTGGCTGTAGTAGGCGTTGATCTGCCGCGCGCGCTTGGCGGCGTAGATGACCAGCCCGTACTTGCTGGTGGTGCGCTCCAGCAGTTCGTCGATCGGCGGGTTGGTGATGCCCTCAGGGGCGGGTGCGACTCCGGACACGGGTGAGCGTGCTCCTTCTCGGTTCGTGGGAGTGGGTTCCGGGTGCTGCCGGGACGCTCACTCGGGAGCGTCTCCACGGGCAGCACGGTCGGGACCGGTCATTCGCGCGGAGGCGCAGTCAGCAAGCCTACCAACTCGTCGGCGGCTCTGGCCACGTCGTCGTTGACGACCACCACGTCGAACTCCCCCGCAGCGTCCAGTTCGGCCTGCGCGAGCGCCAGCCGGCGGGACTGCACCTCCGGCGCCTCGGTGCCGCGGCCGGCCAGCCGGCTGACGAGTTCGGCCCAGGACGGCGGGGCCAGGAAGACCAGCTGGGCCTCCGGGGCGCGCTCGCGCACCTGCCGGGCGCCCTGCAGCTCGATCTCCAGCAGGGCCGGTGACCCGGCGGTGAGCTGCTCGTCGACCGGCGCCTTCGGGGTGCCGTAGCGGTTGCCCGCGTACGACGCCCACTCCAGCAGCCCGTCGTTGGCGGCCAGCCAGTCGAAGGTCTCGTCGTCGATGAACCAGTAGTGCTCGCCGTCGACCTCGCCGGGCCGGGGCTTGCGGGTGGTGACCGACACCGACACCCAGACCTCGGGGTGCCGGCGCCGGACCTCGGCGACGACCGTGCCCTTGCCGACGCCCGAGGGGCCGGAGAGCACGGTCAGTCGCGCGCGGTTCTGTCGTCCCACTCGTTGATCTTCGCACCGGGGTGGTCGGGGACCACCGCGGAGTCGGTCAGAGGGCACCCTCGGTGGGGACCTCGTCGGCCTCGACGTGCTCGCCGCCGAACTCCGCCTCCAGCGCGCGGCGCTGGTTGGCGCCCAGCCCGCGCACCCGGCGGGTCGGGGAGATCTCCAGGCGCTCCATGATCTTCGCCGCCCGCGCCTTGCCGACGCCGGGCAGCGACTCGAGCACGGCGGAGACCCGCATCTTGCCGATGACCTCGTCGGTCTCGCCCTGCTTGAGGACGTCGCCGACCGTGGTGCCCTTGCTCTTCAGCCGCTCGCGCAGCTCGGCGCGGGCCTTGCGGGCCGCGGCCGCCTTCTCCAGGGCAGCGGCGCGCTGTTCGGGGGACAACTCGGGAAGGGGCACGGAGCAACCCAATCGTTTTCGGTCCGGCGCGTGCCGGCGCAGTTCTTCGGTGATCCAGCTCGTTCGCGACGGCCCGCGGTGTGAGCCTCGGCCGCCAACCTAGTCATCCGAGACCGGCTGGTCACGCCAGCCCCGGTGTCAGGACCGCCGGGCCGGTGTGCCTACCGGTGGACCGACCCGGCGGACACGCCGCGCGTCGATTCCGTCACTGCTGGTCAGTTCGCGTGTCGCCGATCAGGCCGACGCGGACGCCGACGCCGACCGCCGGCCGAGCACCCAGCCGCCGAGCGCGACCAGCACGAGCAGCCCGGCCACCAGCAGCCCGGCGCCGACGACGTGCTGCCCGGTCCAGAGGACGGCCGGGACGCGGTCGAAGGAGAGGGTCAGCCGGCTCCCGTACGCCTCGGAGGTCCCGGGCACCAGCGGCTCGTAGGAGCCCGAGTAGGCCGTCCAGGTGGGCGGCCGGGTGTTCGCCGGCCAGAAGGTGATCACGCCGGCGATCGCCAGGACGGCGCCCAGCAGCAGCACCAGCCAGGGCGCCGCCCGCCTCACGCCGTCAGCTCCGCCGTCCACCGGTCGGCCGCGGCCCGGAGCGCCGCCGTCCCCGGCCCGGCGGACAGCACGTCCCGGGACACCGTCGGGACGACGGCCCGGCCGGCGCCGAACAGCCGCCGCAGGTCCGCCACCGTGGCGCCCTGGGCACCCAGCCCCGGCGCGAGCACCGGCCCGCCGAGCCCCGTCAGGTCGACGTCGAGGTCCCGCAGCGTGGCGCCGACGACGACACCGAAGGACCCGGTGGCCGGCCCGAACCGGCTCGCCAGGTCCTGCACCGCACCGAGGTCCGGCAGCGGGTCGCCGACCACCCACTCCGGGGTGTTCCAGCCCCGCACGGCGTCGACGACGACCTGCGCCACGCTGGGGCGGCGCCCGGAGGGCTGGTCGACCACCGCGTGCTGCAGCGTGCCGGCGTCCGGGTTGGAGGTGCGGGACAGCACGAACAGCCCGCCGCCGTGCTGCCGGGCGGTGTCCACGGCCGGCTGCAGGGACCCGGGCCCGAGGTAGGGGCTCACGGTCAGCGCGTCGACCGCCAGCGGGTGGTCCGGTCGGAGGTAGTCGGCGTAGGCGTCCATCGTCGAGCCGATGTCGCCGCGCTTGGCGTCCAGCAGCACCAGGGCGCCGGCGTCCCGGGCCCGGGCCACCGCCTCCTCCAGCACGGCGATCCCGCGGGAACCGTGCCGCTCGTAGAAGGCCAGCTGCGGCTTGAGCACGGCGACGTGGCCGGCCAGGGCGTCGACCACGGCGTCGGTGAACCGGGCCAGGCCCGCCGGGCTGTCCGGCAGGCCCCAGCGCTCCAGCAGCGGTGGGTGCGGGTCGATGCCGACGCACAGCGGGCCACGGGCGGCGACGGCGTCGGCGAGCCGCTGGCCGAAGGTCGCGGTCACCGGTGGGCGAACCCGACGGCGTCGGCCAGCGAGCCGAAGCCGCGGGCGGCGAGCGCCGCGGTCAGCTCGGCGTGGATGCGCGCCGGGGCCGAGGGGTCGTTGAAGACCGCCGTCCCGACACTGACCGCGCTGGCCCCGGCGAGCACGAACTGCAGCGCGTCCAGGCCGCTGCGGATGCCACCCATGCCCAGGATCGGCACCTGCGGCAGCGCCTGGTGCACCTGCCAGACGCAGCGCAGCGCCACCGGACGGATCGCCGGGCCGGAGAGCCCCCCGGTGACCCCGCCGAGCACCGGGCGCATGGTGTCCGGGTTGATGACCAGCCCGAGCAGGGTGTTGATCATCGACAGCCCGTCCGCGCCAGCGTCGGCGACCGAGCGGGCGATGGTCACGATGTCGGTGACGTCGGGGCTCAGCTTGGCGTACACCGGCTGGGCCGGGTCGGCGGCGGCGCGCACCGCGGCGACGACGTCGCGGGCCGCTCCCGGGTCGCAGGCGAACACCTCACCGCGGCTCTCCACGTTCGGGCAGGAGATGTTGACCTCGATGCCCAGCACGCCGGGCACGCCGCGCAACCGGGTGGCCAGCTCGGCGAAGTCCTCCACCCGGGTGCCGGCGATGGAGACGAAGGCCCGCGCACCGCGCTGGGCGAGCCACGGCAGGTCCTCGGCCAGCAGCCCGTCGATGCCCGGCCCCTGCAGACCGATGGAGTTGAGCATCCCGCTGGGCGTCTCGGCCATCCGCGGCGTCGGCCGCCCCGAGCGGGGCCGCAGCTGCACGGACTTGGTGACCACCGCGCCGATGGCGGTGAGGTCGAGGAAGGGCTCCAGCTCGCGGCCGAAGCCGGAGCAGCCGGAGGCGGTGAGCACCGGGCTGGGCACCGGCACCCGGCCGAGGGTGCTGCGCATGTCGACCGCGGACGCGGCCGGCGGGGCGTGCTCGACGGTCACGACGGGGCTCCGGGGGTGCCGTGGTCGGCCTCGGGCGGGGCGACCGGGGTGGGGGGTGCGCCCGCCGGGGTGGGCACCGCCGGCGGGGTGAGGCCCATGGCGTCCGCGCCGACGACGTCCGCCGGCAGGGTGCCGACGTCGGCGAAGCGGACCCGGTCACCGCCGAAGACCGGGCCCTCGACGCAGGAGCGGGCGAACCGGGTGCGCCCGTCGGCGCCGACCACCGGCAGCACGCAGGTCATGCAGACCCCGATGCCGCAGGCCATCGACTCCTCGACGGCGACGTAGCTGGGCACCCCGGCGGCGGTGGCGACGTCGGCGACCGCGCGCAGCATGCCCATCGGGCCGCACGCGTAGACGACCCCGGCGCCGCGCACCAGCTCGGCGACCGCCTCGGTGACCCAGCCGCGGCGCCCCGCGCTGCCGTCGTCGGTCATCACCACGAACGGCGCGGCGAGTGCGCCGAGCTCCTCGACCGAGCACAGCCGCCCGGCCGCCGCCGCGCCGGTGACGGCGGCGACCTCCGAGCCGGTGGCGCGCAGCCGCCCGGCCAGCCCGACCAGCGCCGCGGCGCCGTAGCCGCCGCCGACCAGCAGCGCCGGGGTGCCCGGCGGTGGCATCGGGAACGGACGGCCCAGCGGGCCGACGACGTCGACCACGTCACCGGGCTGCAGCCCGGCCAGCCAGCTGGAGCCGGGTCCGTGCGGGGAGACGACCACCTGCACCTGGCCGCCGCCCACCCCGGCGATCGCGATGGAGCGCCGGAGCAGGTGCGCGGAGGTGGGGCCGCCGACCGCGAAGGCGATGAACTGGCCCGGGACGGCCCGCTCGGCCACCTCGGGAGCGGCCAGGCTCAGCTCCACGTACGCGCCGACCGGCCGCCGGCCGGCCACCACGACCACCCGCTGCACGGGTGGCCGCGGCGCCGCCGGGGCCGGTTCGGTCAGGTGGCCACCGACGTGGCCACCCCGGTGGTCGGCGGCGGTGGTCACGCGGTCGTCCCGGCGGCTGCCTGGGCAGCGGCCAGCGACCGGTGCAGGTCCTGCAGGCTGCGCACCCCGATGTCACCCCGGCGCAGCGACTCGACGCCCTGCACGGTGGCCGCCATGCCCTGCACGGTGGTGATGCACGGGATGCCGGCGCTCACCGCGGCGGCCCGGATCTCGTACCCGTCCAGCCGCGGTCCGCTGTTGCCCGGCGTGCCGAACGGGGTGTTGACCACCAGGTCGATCTCGCCGGCCAGGATCCGCTCGACCACGTTGCCCGGGCCCTGGGAGAACTTCCCGACCACCTCGCAGGTGACCCCGTTGCGGCGCAGCACCTGGGCGGTGCCCACGGTGGCCAGCACCCGGAAGCCGAGGTCGGCCAGCCGCTTGACCGGGAAGACCGCCGAGCGCTTGTCCCGGTTGGCCAGCGACACGAACACCGTGCCCCCGGTCGGCAGGTCGCCGTAGGCCGCGGCCTGGGACTTGGCGAACGCGGTGCCGAACTCCGCGTCGATGCCCATCACCTCACCGGTCGACTTCATCTCCGGTCCGAGCACGGTGTCCACCCCGTGGCCCTCGATGGTGCGGAAGCGGTGGAAGGGCAGCACCGCCTCCTTCACCGCGATCGGGCCGTCGACCGGCAGGTCGGTGCCGTCACCGGTGGCCGGCAGCACGCCCGCGGTGCGCAGCTGGGCGATCGTCTGGCCGACCGCGATCCGGGCCGCGGCCTTGGCCAGCTGCACCGCGGTCACCTTCGACACGAACGGCACCGTGCGGCTGGCGCGCGGGTTGGCCTCCAGCACGTAGAGGACGTCGTCCTTGAGCGCGTACTGGACGTTCATCAGCCCGCGCACCCCGATCCGGGCCGCCAGCGCCTCGGTGGCCCGCCGGATGGTCTGCAGGTCCTCGCCACCCAGGGTGATCGGCGGCAGCGCGCACGCCGAGTCACCGGAGTGGATCCCGGCCTCCTCGATGTGCTCCATGACCCCGCCCAGGTACAGGTCGGTGCCGTCGTAGAGGGCGTCGACGTCGATCTCCACGGCGTCCTCGAGGAACCGGTCGACCAGCACCGGGTGGTCGACGCTCACGTCGGTGGCCTTGGTGATGTAGGCCTCCAGCATGGCGTCCTCGTAGACGATCTCCATGCCGCGCCCACCGAGCACGTAGGAGGGCCGCACCAGCACCGGGTAACCGATGGACGCCGCGATCGCCACCGCCTCGGCCGACGTCGTCGCCATGCCGTGCTTGGGCGAGAGCAGCCCGGTGTCGGACAGCACGCGGGAGAACTCGCCGCGGTCCTCGGCGGCGTCGATCGCCTCCGGGGACGTCCCCAGCACCGGGACGCCGGCGTCCTTCAGCCGCTGCGCCAGCCCCAGCGGGGTCTGCCCACCGAGGGTGCAGATGACCCCGGCGACCGGGCCGGCGGCGCGCTCGGCCTCGACGACCTCCAGGACGTCCTCGAAGGTGAGCGGCTCGAAGTACAGCCGGTCGGCGGTGTCGTAGTCGGTGGAGACGGTCTCCGGGTTGCAGTTGACCATCACCGCCTCGTAGCCGGCGTCCTGCAGGGCCATCACGGCGTGCACGCATGAGTAGTCGAACTCGACGCCCTGCCCGATCCGGTTCGGCCCCGACCCGAGGATCAGCACCGCCGGCTTGTCGCGCGGCTCCACCTCGGTCTCGGAGTCGTAGGAGGAGTAGTGGTACGGCGTCCGGGCGGCGAACTCGGCGGCGCAGGTGTCCACGGTCTTGTAGACCGGCCGGATGCCCAGCCGCCAGCGCAGCGTGCGGACCCCGTCCTCCCCCGCCAGCTCCGGCCGCAGGGCGGCCACCTGGCGGTCGGACAGGCCGTGCCGCTTGGCCCGGCGCAGCAGCTCCGGGGTCAGCGACGGCGCCTCCCGGATCTCCTCGCCGATCTCGTTGACCAGGGCGATCTGGTCGACGAACCAGGTGTCGAAGCCACTGGCCTGCGCCACCTGCTCGACGGTGGCGCCGGCGGCCAGGGCCCGCTGGGCGGTGTACAGCCGGCCGTCGACCGGGGTGCGCAGCTGCTCCACCAGCGCCGCGGCGTCCGCGGGCTGGGCGGCGTCGGTCCAGAACCCGGCCGCCGACGTCTCCGTCGACCGCATGGCCTTGCCCAGCGCCTCGGTGAAGTTGCGGCCCATCGCCATGACCTCGCCGACGCTCTTCATCGTCGTGGTCAGCCGCGGGTCGGCGCCGGGGAACTTCTCGAAGGCGAAGCGCGGGATCTTCACCACGACGTAGTCCAGCGACGGCTCGAACGACGCCGGGGTGACCCCGGTGATGTCGTTGGTGATCTCGTCGAGGGTGTAGCCGATCGCCAGCTTGGCGGCGATCTTGGCGATCGGGAAGCCGGTGGCCTTCGACGCCAGGGCGCTGGAGCGGGACACCCGGGGGTTCATCTCGATCACGACCAGCCGGCCGGTCTCCGGGTGGACGGCGAACTGGATGTTGCAGCCACCGGTGTCGACGCCGACCTCGCGCAGCACGGCGATGCCGACGTCGCGCATCTGCTGGTACTCGCGGTCGGTGAGCGTCATCGCCGGGGCGACGGTCACCGAGTCGCCGGTGTGCACGCCCATCGCGTCGATGTTCTCGATCGAGCAGATGACCACCACGTTGTCGCTGCGGTCGCGCATCAGCTCGAGCTCGTACTCCTTCCAGCCGAGCACCGACTCCTCGATCAGCACGGTGTGCACGGGTGAGTCGGCCAGCCCGTGGCCGGCCATCCGGCGCAGCATCGGCTCGTCGGTGGCGATGCCCGAGCCCAGCCCGCCCATGGTGAAGCTGGGCCGGATGACCACCGGGTAGCCGACCTCGGCGGCGGTGGCCAGCGCCTCCTCGACGGTCCCGCAGACCGTCGATCGCGGGGCGTCGGCGCCGATGGAGCGCACGATGTCCTTGAACTTCTGCCGGTCCTCGCCGCGGTTGATCGCGTCGACGTCGGCACCGATGAGCTGGACGCCGTACTTCTCCAGCACGCCGTTCTCGTACAGCCCGATGGCGAGGTTCAGCGCGGTCTGGCCGCCCAGGGTGGCCAGCAGCGCGTCGGGGCGCTCCTTGGCGATCACCCGCTCGACGAACTCCGGCGTCAGCGGCTCCACGTAGGTGGCGTCGGCGACCTCGGGGTCGGTCATGATCGTGGCCGGGTTGCTGTTGACCAGGCTGACCCGCAGCCCCTCGGCCTTGAGCACCCGGCAGGCCTGGGTGCCGGAGTAGTCGAACTCGCTGGCCTGGCCGATGACGATCGGCCCCGAGCCGATCACCAGCACATGCTGCAGATCTGTCCGCTTGGGCATCAGGCGTTCTCCCCCGTGCTCGACTCGACGACGGTTGGGGGTGTCACTGCACTGCCTTCCTTCGAGGCGGCCATCAGGTCGACGAACCGGCCGAACAGCGGGTTGGCGTCGTGCGGGCCGGCCGCGGCCTCCGGGTGGAACTGGACGCTGAAGGCCGGGGCGTCGATCAGCCGCAGGCCCTCCACCACGTCGTCGTTGAGCCCGACGTGGCTGACCTCCACCGGACCGAACGGCGTGTCGACCGGCCGGTCCAGCGGGGCGTCGACGGCGAAGCCGTGGTTGTGGCTGGTGACCCGCACCGTGCCGCTGACCCGGTCCAGCACCGGCTGGTTGAGCCCGCGGTGGCCGAAGCGCAGCTTGTAGGTGCCCAGCCCCAGCGCCCGGCCGAGGATCTGGTTGCCGAAGCAGATGCCGAACAGCGGACGGCGGGCCTCCAGCACCCCGCGCACCGCGGCGACCGCGTAGTCGGCGGCCGCCGGGTCGCCGGGGCCGTTGGAGACGAAGACGCCGTCCACGCCGTGCTCGAGGAGCTGCTCGGCGGTCGCGGTCGCGGGGAGCACGTGGGTCTCCACGCCGAGCTCGGCCAGGTACCGCGGGGTGGCGGTCTTGATGCCCAGGTCGAGGGCGGCGATGGTGAACCGCTTCTCCCCCACCGCCGGCACCACGTAGGGCTCGGTCGCGCTGACGCCCGGTGCGAGGTCCGCGCCGGTCATGCTCGGGCTCTCGGTCACCCGGGCCAGCAGCTCGTCGGCGCCGAGCTCGGTGCTGATCCCGGCGCGCATGGCGCCCCGGTCGCGCAGGTGCCGGGTGAGTGCGCGGGTGTCGATGCCGCTGATGCCGACCACGCCCTGGGCGACGAGCTCGTCGTCCAGGCTGCCGGTGGCCCGCCAGTTGGCCGGGCGGCGCGCGGGGTCGCGCACCACGAAGCCGGCCACCCACATCCGGCGGCTCTCGTCGTCCTCGCCGTTGACGCCGGTGTTGCCGACGTGCGGGGCGGTCATCGTGATGATCTGACCTGCGTAGCTGGGGTCGGTGAGCGTCTCCTGGTAGCCGGTCATCCCGGTGGAGAACACCGCCTCGCCGACCGTCGTACCGGTCGCGCCGTACGACTCACCGGAGAACGTCCTGCCGTCCTCGAGCACGAGGATCGCCTGGGTCACTTCTGTGCCTTTCCGTCCATCACGGTCGCCGTCCCCCGCAGGAACGTGGCGACCACCCGGCCGGGGAGCTCCCGGCCGGCATAGGGGCTGTTGCGGCTGCGGCTGGCCAGCGCGGCCGGGTCGACGACGGCCCGGTGCGTGGGGTCCAGCAGCAGCAGGTTCGCCGGCTCGCCGACGGCCAGCGGCCGCCCGTGCGAGGCCGCGCCACGATCGGCGAGGCGGCCGATCGCCGCCGGGCGCACCGACATCCGGTCGGCGACGCCGCGCCAGTCGAGCCGGCCCGGCTCGACCATGGTCTGCACGATGACGGAGAGCGCCTGCTCGAGCCCGAGCATCCCGGGGCGGGCGGCGGCCCACTCGCTCTCCTTGTCCTCGACCGCGTGCGGGGCGTGGTCGGTGCCGACGGCGTCGATCGTCCCGTCGGCGAGCCCCGCCCGCAGCGCCTCGACGTCCTCGGCCGTGCGCAGCGGCGGGTTGACCTTGAACACCGGGTCGTAGCCCTCCGCGCACTCGTCGGTGAGCAGCAGGTGGTGCGGGGTGACCTCCGCGGTCACCTGCACCCCGCGCGACTTCGCCCAGCGCAGGATCTCCACCGAGCCCGCCGTCGACACGTGGCAGACGTGCAGCCGCGCGCCGACGTGACCGGCCAGCAGCACGTCCCGGGCGATCACCGCCTCCTCGGCGGCGGCCGGCCAGCCGGCCAGGCCCAGCCGGGCGGAGCGGTCGCCCTCGTTCATCTGCGCGCCGACGGTGAGCCGGGGCTCCTCGGCGTGCTGGGCGACGACGCCGTCGAAGGCCTTCACGTACTCCAGCGCCCGGCGCATCAGCGCCGGGTCGCTCACGCAGGAGCCGTCGTCGGAGAACACCCGCACCCGGGCGGCGGAGTCGGCCATCGCGCCGAGCTCGGCCAGCCGCTCGCCGCGCAGCCCGACGGTCACCGCCCCGACCGGGACGACGTCGACCAGCCCGGCCTGCTGGCCCAGCCGCCACACCTGCTCGACCACGCCGGCGGTGTCGGCGACCGGGTCGGTGTTCGCCATCGCGTGCACCGCGGTGAACCCGCCCAGGGCCGCGGCCCGGCTGCCGGTCTCGACGGTCTCGGCGTCCTCCCGGCCCGGCTCGCGCAGGTGGGTGTGCAGGTCGACCAGCCCGGGCAGCGCGACCAGCCCGGCCGCGTCGACCACCTGGGCGCCGTCGGCGGCCAGGTCGCTGCCGATCTCGGCGATCACGCCGTCGGCGAGCAGCAGGTCGACGGCGTCCTCGCCGTACGGGCGGGCGCCCTTGATGAGCATCATTCGGGAGCTCCTCCCAGCAGCAGGTACAGGACGGCCATGCGGACGCTGACGCCGTTGCCGACCTGGTCGACGATCGTGGAGCGGGCCGAGTCGGCGACCTCGGCGGCGATCTCCATGCCCCGGTTCATCGGGCCGGGGTGCATGACGATCGCGTCGTCGGGCAGCGT
Source organism: Modestobacter sp. SYSU DS0904 (assembly GCF_054051115.1). Lineage (NCBI taxonomy): Bacteria > Bacillati > Actinomycetota > Actinomycetes > Geodermatophilales > Geodermatophilaceae > Modestobacter > Modestobacter sp. SYSU DS0904. The sequence goes on from NZ_JBJHAQ010000003.1 coordinate 93,374, forward strand.
GGCCATCCGGCGGGCGTCCAGGCCGTACCGGCGGCTGTACTCGCGGGCACTGGGGAAGAACGAGGCGTTCATCCGCTCCGCCTGCACCCGCAACATCATCACGACGTCGGCCTTGGGCAGCACGGCGTCCAGGTCGTAGCTGACCCGCACCGGCCAGCTGCCCACGCCCACCGGCAGCAGCGTCGGCGGGGCGACCAGGGTGACGTCGGCGCCGAGGGTGGACAGCAGCCAGACGTTGGAGCGGGCCACCCGGCTGTGCAGCACGTCGCCGACCAGCACCACCCGAACGCCGTCGAGCCGGCCCAGCCGCTGGCGGATCGTGTAGGCGTCCAGCAGGGCCTGGGTGGGGTGCTCGTGGGTGCCGTCGCCGGCGTTCACCACGCTGCCGCGGACCCAGTGCGCGAGCCGGTGCGGCGCCCCGGAGGCCCAGTGCCGGACCACGATGCCGTCGGCGCCCATCGCCTCCAGGGTCAGCGCGGTGTCCTTGAGGCTCTCGCCCTTGGAGACGCTGCTGCCCTTGGCGGAGAAGTTGATGACGTCCGCGGAGAGCCGCTTGGCGGCCAGCTCGAAGGAGATCCGGGTGCGGGTGGAGTCCTCGTAGAACAGGTTCACCACGGTGCGCCCGCGCAGGGTGGGGAGCTTCTTGACCTCCCGGCCCGCCAGCGCCGCCTCGATCTGCGCGGCGGTGTCCAGCACCAGGGTGGCGTCGTCCCGGTCGAGGTCGCCGGCCTCCAGCAGGTGGCGCTTCACTGCTCGCCCCCGGTGACGACGACCTCGTCGATCCCGTCGATCTCGGCCAGGTGCACCCGCACCGACTGGCTGCGGGAGGTGGGCACGTTCTTGCCCACGTAGTCGGCGCGGATCGGCAGCTCCCGGTGCCCGCGGTCGACCAGCACGGCCAGCTGGACGGCGCGGGGCCGGCCGAGGTCGCGGAGCGCGTCCAGGGCGGCCCGCACCGAGCGGCCGGAGAAGAGCACGTCGTCGACGAGGACCACCAGGCGGTCGTCGATGCCGGTCCCGGGGAGCCGGGTGTCCTCCAGGGCGCGCACGCCGCGCCGCCGCAGGTCGTCCCGGTAGAGGGTGATGTCGACGGTGCCGACGTCGACGGCGGTGCCGGAGAAGGCCTCGACCCGGGCGGCGAGCCGGCGGGCCAGCGGGGCGCCGCGGGTGGGGATGCCGACGAGCACGAGGTCGGCGAGGGAGTTGCCCGCCTTCTCGATCAGCTGGTGGGCGATCCGGTCGATCACGCGGCCGAGGTCGTCGGCGCCGAGCAGGGGTGGTGCGGGCAGGTCGGACGGCATGGCCATCAGGCCTCCTTCCCCGCCTCACTGGACGGGTCGTTAAAGGAAGTGGGACCGGCGACGACGGTACTGCACCGGCCGAGGTGACCTCCGACGGTGCTCGGATCAGCCGATCTGACCCCTACGAGCGTCGGCCGACTGTCGCTCCGGACGGAGTCTCGGTACTCTGCGTCACCAGTACGGCTCCCATCCGACGACAGTCAGTGAGCAGAAACGATGAGCACCGACTACTCCCGGGCACTCGGCGCCCGCCTGCGAGCGATCCGCAACCAGCAGGGCCTGTCGCTGCAGGGCGTGGAGGACAAGTCGCACGGCCGGTGGAAGGCCGTCGTCGTGGGCTCCTACGAGCGCGGCGACCGGGCGGTGACCGTCCAGCGGCTCTCCGAGCTCGCCGTGTTCTACGGCGTCCCGGTGTCCGAGCTGCTGCCCGACCCGCGGCCGAGCAGCGCGGTCACCAAGAGCACCAAGATCGTGCTGAACCTGGAGTCGCTCGGCTCGCTGCCCGCCGACGAGGCCGGGCCGCTGGCCCGCTACGCCTCGACCATCCAGGCGCAGCGCCACGACTACAACGGCAAGGTGCTGTCCATCCGCGCCGAGGACCTCAAGTCGCTGGCGATCATCTACGACATGAGCCCCGACGAGCTGACCACCCGGCTCATCGAGTGGGGTGTGCTCTCCCCCGGCCCGGACGGCGTCGGCTACGCCACCGAGGACGACGACGAGCCCTCCTGGGGCGGCGACCGGCGGCGCATCCCGCGCTGACATCGCGCGGTGACATCGCGATCCTGACGGACCGCACCGCGGCCTGGAGCCGTTCCCGGCTACGGTGAGCCGTTTCGAGATCTGCGCCGGGGACCCTCCGGGCCCGCCGCCGCAGATCTCAGCGCGCTGACGCGCGCACCGGGGTCACCGACCGGTGGGGGTCAGCCGTGGTCCGGTGTTCCTGCACGACACCGAAGGGGCCGCTCCGAGATGGAGGGGGCCCTTCGGTGTTGCTGGACGTCAGGTGGGGATCTCGGCCTTCACGATGCCGCCGAGGACGCCGTTGACGTAGGCCGGCGAGTCGTCGGTGGACAGCGCCTTGGCCAGCGTCACCGCCTCGTCGATCACCACCGCGTCGGGGACGTCGTCGACCCACAGCAGCTCGTAGGTGGCCATCCGCAGGATCGCGCGGTCGACGTCGGGCAGCCGGTCCAGCGACCAGCCCTGGGCGTGCCGCTCGATCAGCTCGTCGATCCGGGACTGCTGCTCGACCACGCCCTCGACCAGCCGGACGGCGTGGTCGGGCACCGGTGGCGAGTCGTCGCCGACCCGGTCGCGGAGCACCTGGAGCGGGTCGCTGCTGCGCAGGTCGGCCTCGTAGAGGACGTCGACCGCGCGCTTGCGGGCCTTGGACCGGGCGGCCACGAGGTCAGCTGACCCGGCCGAGGTACCGGCCGTCGCGGGTGTCGACCTTCAGCTTCTCGCCGGTGGTGATGAACAGCGGCACCTGGATCTCCGCACCGGTCTCCAGCGTCGCCGGCTTGGTGCCACCGGTCGAGCGGTCGCCCTGCAGGCCCGGGTCGGTGTGCTGCACCACGAGCTCCATGGTCACCGGGAGCTCGACGTACAGCGGGGTGTCGTCGTGCACCGCCACGGTGACCTCGGTGTTGTCCAGCAGGTAGTCCGCGCCGCCGCCGACGGTCGCCTCGGGGACGTAGATCTGCTCGAAGGTGTCGCCGTCCATGAAGACGAAGTCGGTGCCCTCCTTGTAGAGGAAGGTCATCGAGCGCTTGTCGACGTTCGCCGTCTCGACCTTGGTGCCGGCGTTGAAGGTCTTGTCGACGACCTTGCCCGACAGCACGTTCTTCAGGGTGGTGCGCACGAAGGCGCCGCCCTTGCCCGGCTTGACGTGCTGGAAGTCGGTGACGGTCCAGAGCTGGCCGTCCAGGTTGAGGACGATGCCGTTCTTGAGGTCGTTGGTGGTAGCCATCTAGAGAACCAGCAGTTCCTTGCTCGTGAGGGTCAACAAGTCGGGCTCGTCGTCCGTGACGATGAGGGTGTCCTCGATCCGGACACCGCCGTGTCCGGGCAGGTAGACACCCGGCTCCACGGTGACGGCCATGCCAGCGGCCAGGGTACCTGCGCCGAGCGCCGAGATCCCCGGTGCCTCGTGGATCTCCAGCCCCACCCCGTGGCCCAGGCCGTGGGTGAAGTGCTCACCGTGCCCGGCCGCGACGATGACGTCGCGGGCCGCGGCGTCGACCGCGACGACCTCCGCGCCGACGGCCAGCGCCGCCCGGCCGGCGGCCTGGGCGGCGGCGACGAGCTCGTACACCTCGCGCTGCCAGTCGGCGGCGTGCCCGAGGACCACGGTGCGGGTCATGTCGGAGTGGTACCCGTCGACGGTCGCGCCGAAGTCGAGCTTGAGGAAGTCCCCGTCGCGCAGCACGGTGGCGTCGGGCCGGTGGTGCGGGATGGCGGAGTTGGCGCCGGTGGCCACGATCGTCTCGAAGCTCGGCGCCTGCGCGCCCAGCGCCAGCATCCGGGCGTCGAGCTCCCGGCCCACCTCCAGCTCGGTGCGCCCGGGCCGCAGCGCTCCCTCGGCGGCCAGCTCGGCCAGCGCCCGGTCCGCGACCGCGCACGCCCGGCGCAGCGCCTGGACCTCGTCGTCGTCCTTGACCGCGCGCAGCGCCTCGACGGCCCGCCGGATGCTGACCAGCTCGACCCCGGACGCCACCCGCTCCAGCGCGCGCAGCCCGTCGACGGTCACCTCGTGCGACTCGTAGCCGATCCGACCGGCGTCGGCGGCCGCGCGGGCGGCGAGCGCCCCCACGGTGCCCCGGTCGACCAGCAGCTCGACGTCTGGCACCTGGGCCTGCGCCTGGGTGGTGTAGCGGCCGTCGGTGCCGAAGACGTGCCGCCCGTCGGCGCGCAGCAGCAACGCCCCGTTGGAGCCGGTGAACCCGGTCAGGTAGCGCACGTTGAGCAGGTTGGTGACCAGGACGGCGTCCAGGCCCTGCTCGGCGGCGACGGCGCACAGCCGCTCCCGCCGCCCGGCCTCGCGGGTGGTGTCCCGGGCCATCAGGAGGCGCCCCGGGCGGCATCCCTGGCGGCGAGGTACCGCAGCGCCAGCTCGTAGCCCTGCACGCCGAGGCCGGCGATCACGCCGTCGGCCACCCGGGAGACGTAGGAGTGGTGCCGGAACTCCTCGCGCCGGTGGATGTTGCTGATGTGCACCTCGACGACCGGGGCGGTGACCGCGGCCAGCGCGTCGTGCAGCACCACGGAGGTGTGCGACCAGCCGCCGGGGTTGACCACGATCGGGTCGCCGGCGTCGGTGGCCTCGTGCACCCAGCGGATCAGCTCGGCCTCGGAGTCGGTCTGCCGGACGACGACCTGCAGGCCCAGCTCGCCGGCCGCGGCCTCGATCAGCGCCACCAGCTCGGCGTACGTCGTCGTCCCGTAGACCTCCGGCTCACGCGTGCCGAGCCGGCCGAGGTTGGCCCCGTTGAGCACCTGGATGGTCATGCTGTCTCCTCGCTGACGGCTGCCCAGGCGGCGTCCAGCCAGGCCTGGTCGGGGTCGGTCAGGATGCGCGGGTTGCCGAGGCCGTCGAGGACGACGAACCGCAGCGAGGCGCCGCGGGCCTTCTTGTCCACCCGCATCACCGCCTGCAGCTGCTGCCAGTCGCCGCGGTAGGTGGTGGGCAGCCCCATGGCGACGATCAGGTCGCGGTGCCGGGCGACGTCGGCGGCGGGCAGCAACCCCGCCTGACCGGCCAGCTCGGCGGCGAACACCAGGCCGACGGCGACCGCCTCGCCGTGCCGCCAGCCGAAGTCCTCCACCCGCTCGATCGCGTGGGCCAGGGTGTGCCCGTAGTTGAGGAACTCGCGGCGGCCGGTGTCGTAGAGGTCCTCCCCCACCGCGTCGGCCTTGACCTGCACCGCGCGGGCGATCAGCTCGGCGGTGTCGGCCCGGCCGGTGGGGTCGGCCGCCAGCAGCTCCAGCACCCGCCCGTCGGCGATGAAGCCGCACTTGACCACCTCGGCCAGCCCGGCGCAGAACTCCGCCTCGGGCAGGCCGGCGAGCGCGTCGGTGTCGGCGAGCACGCCCGCGGGCGGGTGGAAGGCGCCGACCAGGTTCTTGCCGGCCCGGGTGTTGATGCCGGTCTTGCCGCCGACGGCGGCGTCGACCATGCCCAGCAGGCTGGTCGGCACCTGGACCACCCGGACCCCGCGCAGCCAGGTGGCGCCGAGGAACCCGGCGAGGTCGGTGACCGCGCCCCCGCCCACGCCGACGACGGCGTCGGAGCGGGTGAGCCCGAGCTGACCGAACTCCTCCCACGCACCGGCGGCGACCTCGGCGGTCTTCGCCGCCTCGCCGTCGGGGACGGCCACCGCCTCGGCGGCGACCCCGGCCTCCTGCAGCGTCTCGACGGCGGCGCCGGCCGCGGCGGCCAGCGCGCGGCTGTGCACCACGACCGCCCGGGGGGTGCCGGCCAGCAGCAGGCCGAGCTCGGCCTGCACGCCGGGGCCGATCACGACGTCGTAGGGCCGGTCACCGGCCACGGTGATGCGGTGCGCGGTCACGAGCGGACCTCCCGGGTGGCGGCGAGCACGTCGGCGACGACGGCGTCGACGTCCCGGCCGCTGGTGGACACGGTCGCGGTGGCGACCTCGGCGTAGAGCGGAGCGCGGGCCTCGAGCATGGTGCGCAGCATGGCGCGCGGGTTGACCGCCAGCAGTGGCCGGTCCCGGGAGAGCCCGACCCGGCGGGCCGCGGTGGGGACGTCGACGTCGAGCCAGACGACCGCCCCGCCGGCCCGGCCGTGGGCGACCAGCAGGGCGCGACTGGCCGCGCTCGTCACCGCGCCGCCGCCGAGCGCCAGCACGCCGGGGTGCTCGGCGAGCGCCCGGGCGACCGCCTGCTCCTCCAGCGCGCGGAAGTGCGCCTCGCCCTCTTGGACGAACAGGTCGGCGATGGTGCTGCCGGTCTCGGCCGCGACGTCGGCGTCGGTGTCCCGGAAGGCCAGCCCGAGCGCGCCGGCGGCCGCGGTGCCGACCGTGGTCTTGCCCGACGCCGGTGGGCCGACGAGCACCAGCCGCGGGCCGGTCGAGGGGCTCACCGGATGGACAGCGCGTCGAGGTAGCCCTGCACGTTGCGGCTGGTCTCGGGCACCGAGTCGCCGCCGAACTTCTCCAGCACGGCGTCGGCCAGCACCAGGGCGACCATCGCCTCCATCACCACGCTGCCGCGCGGGACGGCGCAGGCGTCGGAGCGCTGGTTGATCGCGACCGCCGCCTCCCGGGTGGCGACGTCGACGGTGTCGAGGGCGCGGGGCACGGTGCTGATCGGCTTCATGGCCGCGCGCACGCGCAGCACCTCGCCGTTGGTCATGCCGCCCTCGATGCCGCCGGCGCGGTCGGTGCGCCGCTGCAGCTGACCGCTCACCAGCTCGATCTCGTCGTGGGCGACCGAGCCGCGGCGCCGGGAGGTCTCCAGGCCGTCGCCGACCTCCACGGCCTTGACCGACTGCACGCCCATCAGGGCACCGGCGAGCCGGGAGTCCAGCCGGCGGTCCCAGTGCACGTGGCTGCCCAGACCCGGCGGCAGGCCGTGCACGACCACCTCGATGACGCCGCCGAGGGTGTCGCCGGACTTCCGCGCGTCGTCGACCTCGGCGATCATCAGGCCGCTGGTGTCCGGGTCGGCGCAGCGCACCGGGTCCTCGTCGATGCGGGGGTTGTCCTCCGGGCCGGGGAGCACGCCCTCGGGCACGGTGACCGGGCCGATGCCGACCACGTGGCTGACCACCTGGACCCCGAGCACCTGGTGCAGGAACTGCCGGGCCACGGTGCCGAGCGCGACCCGGGCCGCGGTCTCCCGGGCGCTCGCGCGCTCCAGCACCGGGCGCACGTCGTCGAAGCCGTACTTCTGCAGACCGGCGAGGTCGGCGTGGCCGGGGCGGGGCCGGGTGAGCGGGGCGTTGCGCGCCTGCCCCTCGAGCACCTCCGGGTCGACCGGGTCGGCGGACATCACCGTGGACCACTTGGGCCACTCGGTGTTGCCGATCTGGACGGCGATCGGGCCGCCCTGGGTGATGCCGTGCCGGACGCCACCGGTGAGGGTGACGACGTCCTCCTCGAAGCTCATCCGCGCGCTGCGGCCGTGGCCCAGGCGGCGGCGGGCGAGCTGGGTGTCGAGGTCGGTGGTCTGCACCCGCACACCGGCGGGGAGACCTTCGAGGATGGCGGTGAGCTGCTGGCCGTGCGACTCACCGGCGGTCAGCCAGCGCAACATGCGGGGGATTCTGCCAGCACGCCCCGACGGACCCGCTCAGGCACCGGGCAACGGCCCGGCCAGGGCCAGCGCGACGTACCCGCCGAGCAGCAGCGGCGGGCCGAACGCGACCGCCGTGCGCCAGCGCGCCCGGCCGGTGGCGATCAGCAGCAGCGACCCGAGCGCCCCGATCAGCAGCCCGGCGAACACCCCGGTGAGCAGCACGCCCCAGCCGGCCCACCCCAGCAGCAGGCCGAGCAGGGCGAGCAGCTTGACGTCCCCGCCGCCGAACGAGCGCGGGTCGACCAGCCGGACGCCGGTGAGCACCGCCCAGGCCACCCCGGCGGCGAGCAGGGCCCGGCCCACGGCCGGCCAGGTACCGGTGACCGCGCCGTCCACCGCCAGGGCGACGGCGCCGACCAGTGCCGCCGGGTAGGTGACCCGGTCGGGCAGCCGGTGGCTGGCCAGGTCGACCCCGGCCAGGACGACGGCGGCGCCACCGAACCACCCCAGGGCGACGGCGGCGGGCCGGAGTCCGGCGAGCGCGGGCGCCGCCGCCAGCGCGGCCGCGGCGAGCAGGCAGGTGAGCGCCACCCGGCGGGGGGTCGGCCGGGCGGTGGGGTCGCGCCGGGCCAGCCGCACCGTCACCGCCGCCAGCCACGGCCCCAGCAACGCGCCGAGCGCGGCCCCGGCGAGAGGCACCGCGGCGGTCACCGGCGCCGGGTCAGGCGTCCAGCGCGGCGCGCATCGCCGCGATCGGCGCCGGCAGTCCGGTCATCAACTCGACCTGGGCGGTGGCCTGCCAGAACAGCACCTCCAGGCCGCTGATGGTGGTGCCCCCCGCCTCCTGCACCCGCTGGGCCAGCGGCGTGGGCCAGCCGGCGTACAGCACGTCGAGCACGGTCTGCCCGCGCCACCAGGCCAGGTCGGCCACGGCCGGCTGCCCGCCGACGGGCACGGTGCTCACCACGACGGGCGCGGCGAGGGTGCCGGTGCGGTCCAGCCGCTGGACGTCGGCGGTGACCCCGAGCTCGTCGATCACCCGCAGCAGGTCCCCGGCGCGGGCGGGTTCGCGGACGACGACGTCGATCCGCCGGGCGCCCAGGGAGGCCAGCGCGGTGACCGCGGCCGCCGCCGTCCCACCGGCGCCCAGCACCGCCGCGTGGTCGACCCGCTCCACACCGCCCAGCTGCAGCGCCATCCCGACGCCCTGGACGTCGGTGTTCTCCGCCCGCCAGCCGCGTTCGGTGCGGACCAGGGTGTTGGCCGCGTGGAGCAGCCGGGGCAGCTGGTCGACCTCGTCCGCAACCTCGACCGCCGCCTGCTTGCACGGCATGGTCACCGAGAACCCGCGCCACTCGGGGCCCAGCCCGGCCAGCAGCACCGGGAGGTCCTCCGCGCCCACGTCCAGGGCGTCGTAGGTCCAGCCGTCCAGCCCCAGCGCGGCGTAGGCCGCCCGGTGCAGCAGCGGGGAGAGGGAGTGGCTGACCGGCCGGCCGAGGACGGCGGCACGCCCGCCCGTCCCCGGCCCGCCGCTCAGTTGCCCGGGTTGTCCTGCAGCCACTGCTGGAACAGCAGGACGTTCTGCTGGTGCTCCTGGCCGGTCACGGCGAAGCGGGTCTCGCCGGTGTCGGGGTTGACCACCACGAAGTACCGCCACTCACCCGGGATCGGGTTGAGCACGGCCTGGATGGCGTCCTCCCCCGGGTTGCTGATCGCCCCCGGCGGCAGCCCGGGGTGCATGTAGGTGTTGTAGAGCGAGGGGTTGGCCCGGTCCTGCGGCGTCGTGGTGATGCCGCTCTTGCCGTTGGCGTAGTTGACCGTGGAGTCCATCTGCAGCGGCATGCCGTCACGCAGCCGGTTCTCCACCACCTGCGCCACCATGCCCATGTCGGTGACCGACATGGCCTCGGCCTGCACGATGCTGGCCTTGGTGACGACCTCCAGCCGCCGCTCGGCCGGGACGCCGAGCTGGTTGAGCACCTGGTCGGCGCGGGCGACCATCGCCGACAGCACCGAGATGGGGGTGTCGTCGGGGGTGACGTCGTAGGTGGCCGGGAACAGGAAGCCCTCCAGCGTGCCGCCGGCGTAGGCCGGCAGTCCGATCGCCGCGAAGTCGGCCGCCGCGGCCTGCCACTCCGCGAGCGGGATGCCGGTGCCCTCCGCCAGCCGGTCGAGGGTCTGGGCGACGGTCAGCCCCTCCGGCAGGGTCACCCGGGTGACCATCCGGGTCTCGGGGTGCAGCATCAGGTCCAGCGCGGCGGCGCCGGACATCTGCTGCCGCATCGAGTAGACCCCGGGCTGGATGCCGGTGGCCGAGTCGTTGGCCTCGGCGGCGTCCAGGAAGGGCCCCGTGGAGGCGATGACGTCCGCGGACACCAGCGACTGGGCGATGGTGCGCAGCGTGTCGCCCTCGCTCACCCGGACCTCGACCGCGCCGGTGCCCTGACCGGCGTAGTCCTCCGACGCGGGGTTGAGGGTGCGCCACAGCGCCTGCCCGCCGAACACGATGCCGGCGACCAGGCCGCCCAGCACCAGCAGGGAGAGCACGATCGTGACCGGCCGGCGGCGGCTCGGGGACGCCCCGCCCCCGTTGCCGGCTCCCCCACGCCGACCACGACCGCGACCGCCGCCACCCGAGCCGCCGGTGCCGTGGCCGTCGTCGGCGCCCAGGACCTCCAGGCCACCGGTCCGGTCGTGGTGGTCGGGGTCGGGGTGGTCGGGCTCGTGGTGGTCGGGCTCGTGGTGGTGGGGGTCGGGGTCCTCGGAGGCGCGGCCGTGGCGGTCGACGTCCTGCTGGTCGGCCCCGGCGAACTCGCCGGCGGGGTGGCCGTCCTCGCCGTCCGGCTCGCCGGGGTGCTGCCGGGCCTCGGCCCAGGCGTGCTCCGCCCAGGCGGCGTCGTCCCGGGTCCAGGCGGTGCCGTCGTCGGCGCCGAACTCGTCCGCGCCGCGGTCGTCGGCCCGGACCACCGGGTGGACCTCGGTGGCGAGCTCAGCGGTGCTCAGGGCCGGCGCCGCGGTGGCACCGGCGGTCCGGCTGCCCACCAGCACGCCCAGACCGCCCGCCGGGGGCGGCACGTCCGGCACCAGCCGGCGGCCGGCCCGCCAGCTCGGGTCGGTGTCGCCCACGGTGAACCGGTCGTCCTCGTCGTCGGCGGACGGCGCGGTCGGGCCGCCCGGCGACAGCGGCGGCCGGAGGTCGTCGACGGGCGTGCGTCCGGTCGGGACGGCCGGCCCGGCCGGGACGCCCCGGCCGGTGGGGGCTGCGCCCGGGACACGCGGAGGGACGGCGAGTTCGGTGGTGCGCGGGGCGGCGTCCGCGGCGGTCCGCGCACCGGGCACGGAGAGGCCGGGACGGGCCCAGCCGACCGGCGTCGCGGCCGCCGCGGCGCCGCCGCGCAGCACGCGGGAGCCGGGCAGCGCGCCGGTGTCGGACTCGGCCACGTGGCGGCGACGGGCGGGCCGACCGGCACCGGGCAGCTCGCCCTGGTCCTCGGTCAGCTGGGTCGAGGACCCGCCCCATGCGGCGAGCAGCTCGGCCGCGGGGCGCCCGGCGCCCTCGGCGGCGTCGAACTCGGAGTGTCGGCCGCGGGGAGGCGGCGGGGTCGGGTCGGTCACGAGGTGCGCCCCCCGGAGTCGGGACCAGTACGTGGTCGCCCGTCGAGGTGGCTCTGCAGGATCACGACCGCGGCGGCCTGGTCGATGACCGACCGCTGCCGGCGGCTGTCGATGCCCCCGGCGCGCAGGTGAGTGGCGGCGGTCACGGTGGAGAGCCTTTCGTCGACGAGGTGCACGGGGACGTCCCCGATGCGGCTGGCCAGATCTCGAGCGTAGGTGCTGGCATCTCTTGCCGACGCGCCCGACGCACCGGACAGGTGTTTGGGCAAGCCCACAACCACCTCGACCACCTCGTGTGTCACAACTAGCCCGGCCAGGTGGTCAAGATCCCGTTGGTCCTTGGCACGACGCACCGTCTCCAGCGGGCTGGCGAGGGTGCCGGTGGCGTCGGAGAGGGCCACGCCGACCCGGACGGTCCCGACGTCGATGCCCAGCCGCCGCCCCGGTGTCCACGACGGGCCGGACCGGTCCGGCCCGGTCACCGCGGCCTCCGCGGGCCGTCGTCCTCGGCCTGCCCGCCGGCGTTCTCATCAGCCGGCGCCGGCTCGGCGCGACGGCCGGCACCCGGCACCCGGGGCGGGTAGCCGCCCAGCTGGAGCCGGCCGGTCTGCGGCGCCTGCTTCGGTGCCGGCAGGGGGAAGGGCACCCGCTCCGTGTGGTGCCGGTCCCCGCCGGCCGGGGTGCCGTCCGGCTCGCCCGCCGGGCTGACGTCGTCCGCTGGTGCCCGGCCGGGCACCGGCGGACGGCCGGTCTGCTCGACCGGCTCCTCCACCGGCCCGGCGCCGGGCCCGTCGGACGTCGCGCTCACGAGCCGGCCGCCCCGATCGCCTGCCCGACCGCGGCCAGCGCCGCCGGGATGCCCGCCGGGTCGGTGCCGCCACCCTGGGCGACGTCCGGCTTGCCACCACCGCGCCCGCCGACCGGCCCGGCCGCGGCCTTGAGCAGGTCGTTGGCCGACAGGCCCCGCTGCTGCGCGGCGGGGTTCACCGCGGCGATGAGGGCGACCTTGCCGTCGGCCGCGGAGGCCAGCACCACCACGGCGGGCTGCTCACCGAGCCGACCCCGGACGTCGAGGGCGAGGCTGCGCAGGTCGCCACCGGACAGGCCGGCCGGCGCACCGGTGACCACCGCGACACCCCCGACGTCGGTCGCCGCGGCGGCCAGGTCGCCGGCGGCGGCCAGCGTCTGGCGGGCGCGCAGGTCGGCGAGCTCCTTGTCGGCGTCGCGGAGCCGGGACAGCATGCCGCTGACCCGGTCGACGATCCCGTCCTGCGGCGTCTTGAGCAGGTCGGCGAGCTGGCGGACCAGGTCACGCTCCCGGGCCAGGTAGCGGAAGCCCTCCAGGCCGACCGCCGCCTCGACCCGGCGGGCACCGGACCCGACCGAGCTCTCGCCGGTCAGCGCCAGCGTGCCGATCTGCGCGCTGCCGCGCACGTGGGTGCCACCGCAGAGCTCGCGGGACCACTCCCCGCCGATCTCGACCACCCGGACCTGCTCGCCGTAGGTCTCGCCGAACAGCGCCAGCGCACCGAACTCCCGGGCCTCGGGCAGCGTCATGTACAGCGCGCGCACCCCGTGGTCGGCGCGGACGGCGGCGTTGGCGACGTCCTCGATGTCCAGCCGCTGCCGCGTGGTCAGCGCGCCCTGCCAGGCGAAGTCCAGCCGCAGGTACCCCGGGCGGTTGTACGACCCGGACTGCAGGGCCTGCGGGCCGAGCACCTGGCGCAGCGCGGCGTGCAGCACGTGCGTGCCCGAGTGCGCCTGGCAGGCCGAGAGCCGCCACTCGCGGTCGACCTGCGCGGTGAGCTCGGTACCGGCGCGCAGCTCACCCTCGAGCACCCGCACCTGGTGGGCGACCAGGCCCTTGACCGGGCGCTGCACGTCGATGACCTCGGCACGGCCGCCGTCCCAGGTCAGCTCGCCGGCGTCGGCGACCTGGCCGCCGGACTCGGCGTAGAACGGCGTCCGGTCCAGCACGACCCGGGTGATCCCGCCGGGGCCCACCACGGGCTCGGCGTCGCCGGAGGTGCCGTCATCGCCCTCGTCGACGACCCCGAGCACCCGCGAGTCGGTGTGCAGGGCGTCGTAGGCCCGCCAGTCGGTCGGGCCGAACTCGCTGAGCAGCCGCCGGTAGGCCAGCACGTCGACCGAGCCGGTGCGCTTGGCCCGTGCGTCGGCGCGGGCGCGGTCGCGCTGCTCCTTCATCAGGGCCCGGAAACCCGCCTCGTCGACGCTGACGCCCTGCTCGGCGGCCATCTCCAGGGTCACGTCGATCGGGAAGCCGTAGGTGTCGTGCAGCGAGAACGCCTGGGTGCCGGACAGCGCGGGGGTGCCGGCCTGCTTGGCCTGGGCGACCGCGGTGTCGAACAGCGCGGTGCCGGCGGTGAGGGTGCGCCGGAACGCCTCCTCCTCGGCGTAGGCGACGCCGGAGATGCGGGCGAAGTCCCCGGCGAGCTCGGGGTAGCTGGCGCTCATCGCGTCCCGGGAGACCGGCAGCAGCTCCGGCAGCGTGGCCTCGTCGACGCCGAGCAGCTTCATCGACCGGACCGCGCGGCGCAGCAGCCGGCGCAGGATGTAGCCGCGGCCCTCGTTGCCGGGGGTGACGCCGTCGCCGATCAGCATCAGACCGCTGCGCACGTGGTCGGCGACCACACGCAGCCGGACGTCGGCCTCGTGGTCGGCCCCGTAGCGCACGCCCGCCAGGTCGGCGGCCCGCCGCAGCACCGGCGCGACCTCGTCGATCTCGTACATGTTGTCGACGCCCTGCAGCAGGTAGGCCACCCGCTCCAGGCCCATGCCGGTGTCGATGTTCTGCTTGGGCAGATCGCCCAGGATGGGGAAGTCCTTGCCCTCCCCCGGGCCCCGCTCGTACTGCATGAAGACCAGGTTCCAGATCTCCAGGAACCGGTCACCGGCGCGGTCGACGGCCGGGCCGCCGTCCGGGCCGAACTCCTTGCCGCGGTCGACGTAGATCTCCGAGCAGGGACCGGCCGGGCCGGGCGCACCCGTGGACCAGTAGTTGTCGTCCATGCCCAGCCGCTGGATGCGCTCCTTCGGCACGCCGGCGATGCGGTGCCAGGCCTCGGCGGCCTCGTCGTCGTCCAGGTAGACCGTCACCCAGATCTTCTCCGGGTCGAAGCCCAGCCCGCCGGCGGCGACGTCCCCGGTGATCAGCTCCCAGGCGTACTGGATCGCCCCCTCCTTGAAGTAGTCACCGAAGGAGAAGTTGCCGTTCATCTGGAAGAACGTGCCGTGCCGGGTGGTCTTGCCCACCTCCTCGATGTCGAGGGTGCGGACGCACTTCTGCACGCTGGTCGCCCGCGGGTAGGGAGCGGGCTCGCGGCCGGTCAGGTACGGGATGAACGGCACCATCCCGGCCACGGTGAACAGCAGCGAGGGGTCGGGTGACACCAGCGAGGCGCTGGGGACGACGGTGTGCCCACGCTGCTCGAAGTGCTCCAGGAAGCGGCGGCGGATCTCGGCGGTCTGCATGCGGTGGGTCTCGGTTCTCCAGCCAGCGGGTGCTGCCTGCGGGAGGCAGCGGGGAGGGTGGGGCTCAGCTGTCCGCGGCGTGCGCGCCGCGGCGGGAGGGCAGCTCGATCTGGGAACTGTCGGGCAGCGGGGCGTCCAGGCCGGTGCCGGCGCGCAGCTCCTCCTCGCGCTCGACCATCGCGGCCCGGACGTCGGCGCCGAAGTCACCGATCGCGTCGGCCAGCTCGCGCAGCCCGTCGGCGAGGTTGCCGGCCATCGACTGCGGGGTGAGCTTCTCCGCGGTCTGGGACAGCTTGCGGACGACGAGGACGCCGATGGTCACGCCCATGGCGAGCCAGAACAGCCGGCGCATCAGATGGCCTTCCGGGCGGCGCGGCGGGCCCGCCGCTCGTCCCTGGTCGTGCGCTGGGCGTCGGCGAGCGCCTGGCCCTCACGCTTCTTCCTCGCGGCGCTGCGGACGCCGTAGCTGAACGCGGCCACCTTGATCAGCGGGCTGCCCAGGGTGGCGGCGAAGACGCTGGTCAGCGCGGCCACGTTGCTCGAGACGTTGGCGGCGTTGCCGGTGATGTCGTCGACCCGCTCGAGGTTGGCGTTGACGTGGGTGACCGTCGTCGACGCCTGGCTGAGGATCGGCTGGCTCTGCTCCCGGACCTGCCGGATGGTCAGCGTGGTCTCGTCGAGCGTGCGCCCGAGCTTCATCAGTGGCACCGCCACGATGAGCACCAGCAACGCCACCGCGATGGCTGCGATCAGCCCGGCGATCTCTCCTGCGGACACGTGGTGGGTCCCCTTCGTCGTCATCTGCGTGCGCGGTGGTCCGACCACCGGTCGGGCAACCCTAGCTGTGCCCGGCGTCCCTCAGCCCCGGCGCCGGACGATCGCCCGCAGCTTGGCCAGCCGCGCGCCGATCTGCGCCTCCACCCCGCGACCGGTCGGCCGGTAGTAGTCGCGGCCCACCAGGGCGTCGGGCGGGTACTGCTGCGGCACCACGCCGTCGGCGTGGTCGTGCGGGTAGGAGTAGGTCTTCCCGTGCCCGAGCTTCTTCGCCCCGGCGTAGTGCGCGTCGCGCAGGCCCGGGGGCACCGGACCGGCCAGCCCGGCGCGCACGTCGGCCACGGACTCGCCGATCGCCGTGGTCAGCGCGTTCGACTTCGGCGCGGTGGCCAGGTGGGCGACGGCCTGGGCCAGCGGGAAGTGGCCCTCGGGCATGCCGATGAAGGCCACGGCGTCGGCCGCGGCGACCGCGGTCAGCAGCGCGGTGGGGTCGGCCATGCCGATGTCCTCGCTGGCGGAGATCACCAGGCGGCGGGCGATGAAGCGGGGGTCCTCCCCCGCCTCCACCATCCGGGCCAGGTAGTGCATCGCCGCGTCGACGTCCGATCCGCGGATCGACTTGATCAGCGCGCTGGCGACGTCGTAGTGCTGGTCGCCGGCGCGGTCGTAGCGCACCGCGGCCTGGGCCACCGCGGTCTCCAGGGTCGGCAGGTCGATCTCGGTGACGCCGGTGGCGAGCGCCGCCCCGGCGCCCGACTCCAGCGCGGTCAGCGCCTTGCGGCCGTCACCGCCGGCGATGCGGAGCAGGTGCTCCTCGGCCTCCGCGCTCAACGTGACCGCGCCGTCCAGGCCCCGGTCGCTGGTCAGCGCGCGGCGCAGCAGCGTGCGGACGTCGTCGTCGCCCAGCGGCTGCAGCGCCAGCACCAGGCTGCGCGAGAGCAACGGGCTGACCACGGAGAAGAACGGGTTCTCGGTGGTGGCCGCGATGAGGCTGACGATCCGGTCCTCCACCGCCGAGAGCAGGGAGTCCTGCTGGGTCTTGGAGAACCGGTGCACCTCGTCGATGAACAGCACCGTGCGCCGGCCGGCCATCGTCAGCTCGCGCTTGGCCGAGCTGATGACCGCGCGGACCTCCTTCACCCCGGAGTCCAGCGCGGACAGCTGCACGAACTGGCGCTTGGTGGCCAGGCTGATCACGTGCGCCAGCGTGGTCTTGCCGGTGCCGGGCGGGCCGTAGAGCACCAGGGACATCGGCTCGTCGGCCTCCACCAACCGGCGCAGCGGAGCCCGGGGGGCCAGCAGGTGGGCCTGCCCGACGACCTCGTCCAGCGAGCGGGGCCGCATGCGGACCGCCAGCGGCGCACCCGGGTCGACGGGTGCGCCGCCGTCCTCGTCGGGCGCGGGGTCGAACAGGGAACTCACGGTTGCGACGCTACCCGGGGGGCACGACAGCTCCCATGCATCAGCGACGCATCGGCGACCGCACCGTCAGCGCCGTCGGCCTGGGGGCGATGCCCCTGTCGAGCAAGGACGACCGCCCCTCCCCCGCCGACGCCGAGGCGGTGGTGCACGCGGCGCTCGACGCCGGCGTGACGTTGATCGACACCGCCGACGCCTACGCCCACGACGAGGCGGAGTTCGGGCACAACGAGGAACTGGTGGCCCGGGCGCTGCGCTCCCACCGCGGATCCACCGGCGACGTCCTGGTGGCGACCAAGGGCGGCCACACCCGCCGCGGCAGCGACTGGGACCTCGACGGCCGCCCCGAGTACCTGCGCCGCGCCTGCGAGGCCTCGCTGCGCCGGCTCGGTGTCGAGGCCATCGGGCTGTACCAGTTCCACCGGCCCGACCCGGCGACGCCGTGGGAGGACTCGATGGGCGCGCTGCGCTCGCTCGTCGACGACGGGCTGGTGCACCTGGTCGGGGTGTCCAACGCCGACGTCGCGCAGATCGACACCGCCCGCCAGGTCATCGGCCCGGCGTTCGTGAGCGTGCAGAACCAGTTCTCCCCCGGCTGGCGCTCCTCGGCCGGCGAGCTCGCCCACTGCGCGGAGCTCGGGCTGGCGTTCCTCCCGTGGAGCCCGTTCGGCGGGGTGTCCTCGGCGAAGTCGCTGGGCTCGACCGCCGGCGCCTTCGCCACGGTGGCCGACGAGCTCGGGGTCTCCGTGTACCAGGTCACCCTCGCCTGGCACCTGGCCCAGGCCGACGTCGTCGTCCCCATCCCGGGCGCCTCCCGGGCGGCGTCGATCACCGACTCCGCGGCGGCCGCCGACCTGCGGCTGACCCCCGAGCAGCTCGCCCGCCTCGACGCCGCCTGACCCGAGCCGGGCTCCTCCCGGTTGATCATCGGCGATCGGCGTGCCCCGTCGGCGTGTCGGCCGACCACTCGCCGATGATCGACGCCGAGGTGGGCCGCCGGTCCACAGGGGACCGCGGCTTCCACAGATGCCGCACGACCATCGTCGCGACCGGTCGGCCCGGTCGACGGTGGCTGCATGCCCTCCCCCGAGCCGACCACCGTGGCCGCTGCCCGAGCCGTGGGGCTGACCCGGGCGCAGCTGCGCGGCCCGCAGTACGTCCGTCTGCTCCACGGGGTGGTCGTCCGCCTCGACGACGCGATCGACGAGTTCGAGCGGTTGCGGCTGCTGGCTTCGGTGCTGCCGGCCGACGCAGCGTTCAGCCATCGCACCGCCGCCGCCCTGCTGGGCGCCCACGTCGATCCACCGGTCCGGCCGCACGTCGCGCTCACGCCCCGACGGGTGCTCCCCCAGCACGCCGGGCTGGTGATGCACGGGCGGCAGCTGACGCACGCGGACGTCGTCCGGCACGCCGGCCTGCGCATGACCTCCGGTGCGCAGACCTTCCTCGATCTCGCACCGTTGCTGCCGCCACCGGAACTGGTCGCGGTGGGCGATGCGCTGTACCGCCGTGCACACCTCGACCCCGCCCGCCTGGGCGACCGACTGGCCCGCGCCGGCCGGGTGCGCGGCGTGGTCCGCGCGCGGGCCTGCGCACCTCTGCTCACCCCGAAGGCGCACTCCCGCCCGGAGAGCATCACCCGCTACTGGCTGCTCACCAGCGACCTACCCGACCCTGAACCTCAGGTGGAGGTCCACGATCGCCGCGGTCGGGTGGTGGCCCACGGGGACCTGGGCTACAGCCGCTGGAAGGTCCTGCTGGAGTACGAGGGGCAGCAGCATGCAGAGCCCGACCAGTTCGACCGGGACGTCGACCGCTACAGCCTGATGGCCGCCGACGGCTGGCTGGTGCTGCGGTTCACGCGCCGGCACCTGAGCACGCCCGACGTGGTCGTCGGTCGCACGCGGGCGGCACTGCTCAGCCGGGGATGGCGCCCCGGCCCCAGGTGATCATCGGTGATCGGCTACCGGACACGCCCCTGGGGCAGTGCACGTGCCGATGATCATCCAGGCGGGGCGGGGATCAGGCGGCCCACGGATCGGGCGCCTCGCGCAGCACCGGACGGCGATCCGAGGCCAGCTGCTCCACCAGGTCGGCGGCCTGGCCGGCGCCACCACGGGCGGCCAGCGAGGTGGCCACCTCCGCGGCCCGCCGCGCGTACCCCGGGTCGGCCAGCACGCGTGCGACGGCGTCCGCCACCTGCGACGGCCGCGGCCGTCCGGTACGCAGGTCGATCCCGGCACCGGACCAGGCGACCCGGCGGGCGATCTCCGGCTTGTCCAGGGTCCCGCCGGCGACCACCAGGGGGACGCCGGCCGCCAGCGCCGCCAGCACCCCGCCCCACCCGCCGTTGGTGACCACGACCGACGTCCGGGGCAGCAGCCGGTCGTAGGGCAGGAACGAGGCCTGTCGCGCGTTGGCCGGCACCACCGCAGCCGGGAGGTCGGCACCGCCGGTGGCCGCCGCGACCGTCACCGGCCGGTCGGCCAGCCCCCGCAGCGTCGGCAGCAGCAGATCGGTGGGGTCGACGTCGTAGGTGCCCTGGGTGACGTGCACCAGCGGTCGGCCGTCGTCCGGCAGCTCCGGCCACCAGACGGGCAGCGGGGCCCCGCCGGGCGGCGGGGCCAGCTGGCCGACGAAGTGCACGTGCCGGGGCAGGTCACCGCGCGGGTACTCCACTTCCGGGACGCCGTGGGCGAGCACCAGCTGCGGTGAGTAGAAGGCGTCGAGGGCCCCCGACGACGCGGGGCCCAGGTCGAGCTCCGCGCGGACCTCGGTGGCCACCCGGTCCAGCCGCCGCCCCAGGGCCAGGTGCGTGAGCCGGCGCAGCGCCGCGTCGCGGGCCCGGCCGCGGCGCCCACGACCCGGCTGCAGCCCGAGCCCGAACGGCGGCACATCGCGGCTGGTCAGCCCGAGTGGCACCAGGGAGACCGAGGCCCAGGGGGTGCCGGTGACCTCGGCGGCGAGGGCCGAGCCGACCGCCAGCTGGTCGGAGACGAGCACGTCGAACGGGCCGGCGGCGAGCAGGTCCCGCGCCTGGCCGGGGCCGGTGCGCAGGAAGACGTGCTCCACGTTCGCGGTGACCGCGCGCGGTCCCCGCCCGTTGCCCACCTGCGGGAAGGTGGCCCGCAGGTCGGCGTCGTCGAAGTCCGGGGCCTGTCGCCAGGGCAACCAGGTGGCCCCGGCCGCGGTGAAGCGGTCGGCGTACTTGTGCCCGGTGTAGGCGACGACGTCGTGCCCCCGGACGCACAGGGCCGCGGCGACCGCAGCCATCGGCGTGGCATGACCGGCGAACGGCATCGCCGCGACCAGCACCCGCATGCCCGCCACTCCTCCCGCCGTCCCGCTCTCGCGGTGATCATCGGCGAACGGCTGCCCGACACGCCAGTGCAGGCGGCCGTCCGCCGATGATCAACTGCGGCGGACGAGCGGGCTCAGGCCTTCTTCGACGGGTCGGTCGGGCCGGGCGCACCCGGCTCGCCGGGGGCCGGCTCGGCGTGCGGGTCGACGTCGATGCCGGCCTCCTTCCGCTGCGCCGGGGTGATCGGCGTCGGCGCGCCGGTCAGCGGGTCGAAGCCGGCCCCGGTCTTCGGGAAGGCGATGACCTCGCGGATGGAGTCGACGCCGGCCAGCAGCGCGGTGAGCCGGTCCCAGCCGATGGCGGCGCCGGCGTGCGGCGGCGGGCCGTAGTCGAAGGCCTCCAGGAACCAGCCGAACTGGGCCCGGGCCTCCTCCAGCGTCATGCCGAGGGTCTGGAACACCCGCTCCTGCAGCTCGGCGTCGTGGATGCGGACCGAGCCGCTCATCAGCTCGTTGCCGTTGCACACCAGGTCGTAGGCGTCCGACAGCGCGGCGCCCTTGTCCTCGGTGAAGCGCTCCCGCCACTCCGGGGTGGGCGAGGTGAACGGGTGGTGCATGAACGTCCAGTCGCCGTCCTCGGTCTGCTCGAACATCGGGAAGTCGACGACGAACAGGAACGACCACGAACCGGGCTCGATCATCTCCAGCCGCTTGGCGACCTCGTTGCGGGCCGCGCCGAGCAGCTCCTGGGCCTGCCGGCGGGGGCCGGCGGCGAAGAAGACGCAGTCGCCCGGCGCCGCGCCGACCGCCTCGACCAGCCCGGCCCGCTCGGCCTCGGAGATGTTCTTGGCCACCGGGCCACCGAGCGTGCCGTCCTCGGCGACCGTGACGTAGGCCAGGCCCTTGTAGCCGCGCGACCGCGCCCAGTCCTGCCAGGCGTCGAAGGCCCGCCGCGGCTGCGACCCGCCGCCGGGCATCACGATCGCGCCGACGTAGGGCGCCTGGAAGACCCGGAAGGGGGTCTCGGTGAAGTAGGAGGTCAGCTCGGTGAGCTCGACGCCGAAGCGCAGGTCGGGCTTGTCGGAGCCGAACCGGTCCATCGCCTCGCGGTAGGTCATCCGCGGGATCTCCGGGACCTCGTACCCGGCCAGCTCGCGCCACAGCGCCCGGATGACGTGCTCGGCCACCGCCAGGACGTCGTCCCGGTCGACGAAGCTCATCTCGAAGTCCAGCTGGGTGAACTCCGGCTGCCGGTCGGCGCGGAAGTCCTCGTCCCGGAAGCAGCGGGCGATCTGGTAGTAGCGCTCCAGGCCGCCGACCATCAGCAGCTGCTTGAACAGCTGCGGCGACTGCGGCAGCGCGTACCAGTGGCCCGGCTGCAGCCGTACCGGGACGACGAAGTCGCGGGCGCCCTCGGGCGTGGACCGGGTCAGCGACGGGGTCTCGACCTCGGTGAACCCGTGCTGGGCCATCACCCCGCGGGCGATCCGGTTGACCTCGCTGCGCAGCCGCAGGGTCGCCGCCGGGCCCTGCCGGCGCAGGTCGAGGTAGCGGTACTTGTAGCGGACGTCGTCCCCGGCCGCCTGGGCGGTCTCGATCGGGAACGGCAGCGGCGCCGCGGCCGACAGCACGGTGAGGTCCGCGGCGACGACCTCGATCTCGCCGGTGGAGAGCTCCGGGTTCTCGTTGCCGGCGGGGCGGCGCTGCACCTGCCCGGTGACGAGCACGCAGTACTCGTTGCGCAGGGCGTGCGCCTCCTCCTCGCGGACGACGACCTGGGCGTAGCCCGAGGAGTCGCGCAGGTCGAGGAAGACGACCCCGCCGTGGTCGCGGCGGCGGGCGACCCAGCCGGCGAGGGTGACCGTGGAGCCGGCGTCGGAGGCGCGGAGCGTCCCGGCGTCGTGGGTGCGCAGCAAGGGAGTGCCTTTCTCAGGGAGTACGGAGCGAGCGGGAGTTCACCAGCGGTCGTGCACGTGGGCGCGGATCCGCTCGTCGTACACCCGCTCGAGGTCGGCCAGCTGGCCCTCGGTGAGCGACGGGAGCGAGGCGGCGGCCACGTTGTCCAGCGCCTGCTGGACGTTGCGGGCGCCGGGGATGACGGTGGTGACGCCGGGCTGGTCGATCACCCAGCGCAGCGCGAACCCGGCGGTGGAGACGTCCGGGCCGGCGATCTCGGCGACCTCGCGCGCGGCGGCGACGCCGACGTCGAACGGCACGCCGGCGAAGGTCTCCCCGACGTCGAAGGCCTCGCCGTTGCGGTTGTAGGTGCGGTGGTCGTCGGCGGCGAACGTCGTCGACTCGTCGTACTTGCCGGTGAGCAGGCCGCTGGCCAGCGGCACCCGGGCGAGGACGCCGACCTCGGCGCGCTGCGCGGCCGGCAGCAGCTGCTCCAGCGGCTTGCGCCGGAAGATGTTCAGGATGACCTGGATGGTCTGCACGCCGGGGTGCTGCAGCGCGGTCAGCCCCTCGGTCACCGTCTCCACCGAGACGCCGTAGGCGGCGATCGCCTGCTCCTCGACCAGCTTGTCGAGGGTGTCGTAGACCCGCTCGTCGGAGTAGACGGTGGGCGGCGGGCAGTGCAGCTGCACCAGGTCGAGGGTGTCCACCCCGAGGTTCTCCCGCGACCGGTCGATCCAGGCGCGCAGGTTCTCCGGGGTGTACTCCTCGGCGGTGAACGGGTCGGCGCGCCGGCCGGCCTTGGTCGCGACGAACGGGCGCTCGCCGCGGGCGGCCAGCGCCTGGCGGATGCGCTGCTCGGAGCGGCCGTCGCCGTAGACGTCGGCGGTGTCCAGCAGGGTCACCCCGGCGTCGAGCGCGGCGTCCAGGACGGCGGCGGCGTCGGCCTCGGTGACCTCGCCCCAGTCACCGCCCAGCTGCCAGGTGCCCAGCCCGACGACGGACACGTCGGCACCGGTCCGGCCGAGCGGGCGGGTCTCCAGCGGGGTCGAGGAAGTCACAGTCACGCACCCACCGTCGCACGCACGCGCTCGAACAGCTCGCCCAGGGGGACGGCGACCTGCTCGTGCGACCGCAGGTCGCGCAGCTGGGCGACCCCCTCGGCCAGGTCCCGGTCGCCGAGCACCACCGCGTGCGTGGCACCGGACCGGTCGGCGGCCTTCATCGCCCCCTTCAGCCCCCGGTCGCCGTACACGGTGTCGGCGGAGATCCCGGCCTCGCGCAGCTGCCCGACCAGCCGGACGGCGACCCGCTTGGCCTCCGCGCCCAGCGGCACGACGAAGGCCTGCACCCCGGCGGCCGCGCCCAGGTCGAGCCCCTCGGCCTGCACCGCCAGCAGCGTGCGGTCGACCCCGACGGCGTAGCCGATGCCCGAGAGGTCCGGGCCACCGAGCGCCGCGGAGAGCCCGTCGTAGCGCCCGCCACCACCGATCGCCGACTGCGCGCCGAGGCCGGAGTGCACGAACTCGAAGGTCGTCTTCGTGTAGTAGTCCAGGCCGCGGACCAGCCGGGGCGCCTCGGTCCACGGCACACCCAGGTCGGTGAGGTGCTGGCGGACGGCGTCGTAGTGCGCCCTGGTGGTGTCCGAGAGGTGGTCGACCATCAGCGGGGCGTCGTCCAGCTGCGCCTGCACCTCCGGCCGCTTGTCGTCCAGCACCCGCAGCGGGTTGATCTCCGCCCGGCGCCGGGTGTCGGCGTCCAGGTCCAGCTTCGACAGGTAGGCCACCAGCAGCTCGCGGTACTGCGGCCGGCAGGTCGCGTCGCCCAGCGAGGTGAGCAGCAGCTCGAAGTCGCGCAGGCCGAGGTCGCGGAAGCCCTGCACGGCCAGCGCCACCACCTCGGCGTCCAGCGCCGGGTCGTCGACCCCGAGGGCCTCGCAGTCGACCTGGGTGAAGTGCCGGTAGCGGCCGGCCTGCGGGCGCTCGTAGCGGAACGCCGACCCGACCGCCCAGAGCTTCACCGGCAGCGCGCCGGAGTACAGCCGGTGCTCGATGAACGACCGCATCAGCCCGGCGGTGAGCTCGGGGCGCAGCGTCAGCGACCGGCCGCCGCGGTCGGTGAACGTGTACATCTCCTTGGCGACGACGTCGGTGGACTCCCCCACCCCGCGGGAGAACACCGCGGTGTCCTCGAACGTCGGCGTCTCGATGTACCCGTAGCCGGCCCGGCGCAGCGGCGCGGTGAGGGTGTCGCGGACGGCGAGGAACTGCGCCGAGTCGGGGGGCAACGTGTCGAACGTGCCCTTCGGAGCCCGCATGGGCTCGCTCATCAGAGACCTCGTCCCTTGGGTGCGCTCGCCGCTTCGGCGAGGTAGGGGTTGGTGGCGCGCTCGCGCCCGATCGTGGTGGCCGGCCCGTGCCCGGGCAGGACGACGGTCTCGTCGTCCAGCGGCAGGACGACGTCGCGCAGCGAGCCGAGCATGTCCTCCCAGGAGCCGCCGGGCAGGTCGACCCGGCCGACCGAGCCGGCGAAGAGCACGTCACCGGCGAGCAGGCCGGGGGCCTCCCCCAGGTCCAGGGAGAAGACCACCGAGCCCCGGGTGTGCCCCGGCGCGTGCCGCACGGTCAGGTCGACGCCGGCCAGCGAGATCGTCGCCCCGTCGGCCAGCGGCAGGACGTCGGCGGGGTCCGGGAGCTGCACGCCGGTGATCAGCGGGGCGAGCTGGGGGCCGTGCCAGCGCGCCGGGTCCGACAGCATGCCGGTGTCCTCGGGGTGCAGGTAGGCGGGGATGTCGTAGCCGGAGCAGACCGGCAGCACGGAGAAGGTGTGGTCGAGGTGGCCGTGGGTCAGCACGACGGCGACCGGCTTGAGCCCGTCGTCGGCCAGCATCCGGGCCAGCGGCTCGACCGCGTCCATCCCCGGGTCGACGACGACGCACTCCTGCCCGGGCCCCGGGGCGACGGCGTAGCAGTTGGTGCCGAACGCACCGGCGGGGAAGGAGCGGATGAGCACCCGTGCAGGTTACGCGGCTGTGATCACCCCCGGCCGCGCTGCCAGGGAGCCGCCAGGGTGCGCACCTACACTGCGCACCTGACGCCGCCCGGGCGCACGGCCCCGCCGCCCCGGGCCCGACGCCGACCACCGCCCGAGGAGCCCGAGAAGAGTGCCGACCAACAAGCAGCGCCGTGAGGCCGCCCAGCGCCACCTGCAGCGTCAGCTGGAGCGCCGTGAGCAGCAGGCCCGCACCCGGCGCCGGAACCTGCTCATCGGCGTGACGGTCATCGCCGTGCTGGCCGTGGTGGCCGCCGTCTTCATCATCACCGGGATCACCGGCGAGGACGACACGGCGGACACCGCCGGCGTCGCGAGCGACAACAGCACCACCGCACCGGTCGTCGACGGCAGCGACGGCACGTGCGACTTCACCGAGGCCAGCCGGGGCGAGACGACCACCGACGTCGGCATCCCCCCGGCCGAGGTGCCGACCAGCGGCACGACCGAGGTCACCATGACGACGAACGTCGGCCCGATCCCGCTGACCCTGGACCAGGAGAGCGCCCCCTGCGCCTCGGCCAGCATGGTGTACCTGGCCCAGCAGGGCTTCTACGACGGGACGACCTGCCACCGGGAGACCGCCTCGGAGACGCTCAGCGTCCTGCAGTGCGGCGACCCGAGCGCCACCGGCACCGGCGGGCCCAGCTACGAGTTCCCCACCCAGGTCACCGGCGAGGAGACCTACCCGCGGGGCACCCTGGCGATGGCCAACAACGGGTCCGGCTTCGACGGCAGCCAGTTCTTCCTGGTCTACGCCGACAGCACCCTGCCGCCGAACTACACCGTCTTCGGCACCATCGACGAGGCCGGCCTGCAGGTGCTGGACACCATCGCGGCCGCCGGGATCGAGGGCGGCGCGTCCGACGGCGCCCCCGCCCAGCCGGTCACCATCGAGTCGATGACCGTCCAGCAGTAGCCGCACCACGCGCGACGGCCCGGCCCCTCCCGCGGGGGCCGGGCCGTCGCGCGTCCGGGCCGGCCACGGCGGTGGCGCCCGGGCGTGCCCCTGCTGCCGAGCGGGGCGGCTCCGCCGCCCGCACACTCGGGCCGTGATGGACGCCGACCCGTACGCCGGCTTCCCGCCGGGCTTCTTCGACCGCACCGACGACGGCCCGGACGCCGGGTTCTACGACCGGCCGCGGCTGGTCACGCACATCGACGCGGGTGCGATCGCCGCCGTCGGGGAGCTGTACGCCGAGCTGGGCATCGACGGCGCGGCGCCGCGGCCGACGCGGGTGCTGGACCTGATGTCGTCGTGGGTGTCGCACTTCCGCACCCCGCCGGCCGAGCTGGTGGTGCTGGGCATGAACGACGAGGAGCTGGCCGCCAACCCGGCGGCCACGCAGCGGGTGGTGCACGACCTGAACGCCGACCCGGGCATCCCGCTGCCCGACGAGGACGCCGACGCGGCGGTGTGCTGCGTGTCGATCGACTACCTCACCCGGCCCGTCGAGGTGCTGGCCGACGTAGGCCGGGTGCTGCGCCCCGGCGGCCCGCTGGCGATCACCTTCTCCAACCGCTGCTTCCCCACCAAGGCCGTCCGCGGCTGGCTGGCGACCGACGACGAGCAGCACGGGGCCGTCGTGGCCGAACTGGTGCGGCGCAGCGGGCGGTTCACCGAGCCGACGGTCACGCTGCGCACCCCGCCGGGCGTCGGCGACCCGCTGTACGCCGTCGTCGCCACCCGCCGTCCCTGACGGAGGCCCGGTCAGGGGGAGGTGGTCAGCCGGACCAGTCCGCGGCCCTCGCGCACGCCATCGACGACGACGAACGCCTCGAAGCGGTCCATGCCCGGCTCGGCGACCCGGCCGGTCGCCCAGGCGAGCACGGCAGCCGCATCGACGCCCGCGCCGCTGAGCTCGTACTCGTCGCTCCACGCCCCCGGCCCGGCGGACCAGAGGTACACCCGGTACCGCGGTGCGTCGACCTCCCAGCTGACGTCCCGCGGGTCGACCCCCCGGACGTCCATCAGGCGGTGACGCGCTCCACGTCGAAGACGCCGTCCACGTTCCGGACCGTCTGGAGCACCGCACCCAGGTGCGCCGGGTCGGCGAGCTCGAAGGTGAACCGGCTGATCGCCACCCGGTCCCGGCTGGTCTGCACCGAGGCGGAGAGGATGTTGACCCGCTCGTCGGCGAGCGCCCGGGTGACGTCGGAGAGCAGCCGGTGCCGGTCCAGCGCCTCGACCTGGATGGCCACCAGGAACACCGCGCCGGGCTGGGAGGCCCAGTCGACCTCCACCAGCCGCTCGGGCTTGCTCTGCAGGTCGGCCGCGTTGGTGCAGTCGGTGCGGTGCACGCTGACGCCACCACCGCGGGTGACGAAGCCCAGGATCTCGTCGCCGGGCACCGGGGTGCAGCACTTGGCGAGCTTGGCCCAGACGTCGGTCATGCCGTGCACGACGATGCCCGGGTCGCCGCTGGCGGTGCGCGCCACCGTCCGCTTGGTGGGGATCGCCGTCTCGGCGATGTCCTCGGCGGCGCCCTCGGAGCCGCCCAGCGCGGTGAGCAGCTTCTCCACGATCGACGCCGCGGAGACCTGGTTCTCCCCCACGGCCGCGTAGAGCGCGCTGACGTCGGCGAAGTGCAGGTCGGCGGCGAGCGTGCCCAGCGCCTCCCCACCGAGCAGCCGCTGCAGCGGCAGGCCGGACTTGCGCATCGCCTTGGTCAGCGCGTCCTTGCCGGCCTCGACGGCGTCCTCACGCCGCTCCTTGGTGAACCACTGCCGGATCTTGGTGCGCGCCCGGGACGAGCCGACGAACGCCAGCCAGTCCTTGGAGGGGGCGGCGTTCGGCGAGCGGGAGGTGAACACCTCGACGACGTCGCCGTTGGCGAGCTTGCTGTCCAGGGACACCAGGTTGCCGTTGACCCGGGCACCGATGCAGCGGTGGCCGACCTCGGTGTGCACCGCGTAGGCGAAGTCGACCGGGGTGGCCTCGCCGGGCAGGCTGATCACGTCGCCCTTGGGCGTGAAGACGAACACCTCCTGCGGACCCAGGTCGTACCGCAGGGTCTCCAGGAACTCACCGGGCTCCTGCGCCTCCCGCTGCCAGTCCAGCAGCTGGCGCAGCCACAGCATGTCGTCGCCGGCGGTGCCCGGTGCGGGGCCGGCCTGGGTGCCGCCGGCGCGCGCCTTCTCCTTGTACTTCCAGTGCGCCGCGATGCCGTACTCCGCGGTGCGGTGCATCTCGTGGGTGCGGATCTGCAGCTCGACCGGCTTGCCCTGCGGCCCGATCACCGTGGTGTGCAGCGACTGGTACATGTTGAACTTCGGCATCGCCACGAAGTCCTTGAACCGGCCGGGCACCGGCTGCCAGTGCGCGTGCATGATGCCCAGCGCCGCGTACACGTCGCGCACCGACTCGACCAGGATGCGGATGCCGACCAGGTCCCAGATGTCGGTGAAGTCGCGGCCGCGGACGATCATCTTCTGGTAGATCGAGTAGTAGTGCTTGGGCCGGCCGGTGACGGTCGCCTCGATCTTCGACGCCTTGAGCTGCTCGGTGACCTGGCTGGTCACCTCGGAGATGAAGGTGTCCCGGGACGGCGCGCGCTCGGCGACCAGCCGGACGATCTCGTCGTAGCGCTTGGGGTAGAGCGTGGCGAACGCGAGGTCCTCCAGCTCCCACTTGATGGTGTTCATGCCCAGCCGGTGGGCCAGCGGGGCGAGGATCTCCAGCGTCTCGCGCGCCTTCTTCTCCTGCTTCTCCGGCGGGAGGAAGCGCAGCGTGCGCATGTTGTGCAGCCGGTCGGCCAGCTTGATGACCAGCACCCGCGGGTCGCGGGACATCGCCACGATCATCTTGCGGATCGTCTCGGCCTGGGCGGCGTCGCCGAACGTGACCTTGTCGATCTTGGTGACGCCGTCGACCAGGTGGGCGACCTCGGGGCCGAAGTCGGCGCGGATCGTCTCCAGCGTGACGCCGGTGTCCTCGACGGTGTCGTGCAGCAGCGCGGCCACCAGGGTGGTGGTGTCCATCCCGAGGCCGGCCAGGACGGTGGCGACCGCCAGCGGGTGGGTGATGTAGGGGTCGCCGCTCTTGCGCTTCTGCGGGGCGTGCGCCTCCTCGGCGACGTCGTAGGCCCGCTGCAGGAGAAGGAGGTCGGCCTTGGGGTGGCTCTGGCGGTGCAGCACGGCCAGCGGCTCGAGCACCGGCCGGATCCCGGTGGAGCGCTGACCGGCGACGATGCGGCGGGCCAGCCGGTCACGGACCCGCCGGCGGGGTACCGCCTCGGCGTCCCCGCCGGGCTCGGGCGCGACGTCATCGGGGCGGCGGACCGCCGGCCGCTCGGGCAGGGCCGCGCGGGGCGGCTCCACCTCGACGGCGGGCGCGTCGGACGTCTGCGGTGCGGCGACGTCACCGGCCACGAGAGCTCCTGCCTGCTGAGGAGGGTGGGACCCATCCCATGCTAGCCGCGCCCCGTCCGGGTCGGCCCGTCGTGCCCCCTTGGCGGGTGGGTCGTCGCCCGGGCGGACCGGATCAGCCTTCCGGCACCTCGCGGTGCAGCTCCGCCAGCCACACCCGGGCCGTGGCGTCCGACGGTGCCCGCCAGTCACCCCGTGGGGAGAGCGATCCCCCGGCGGAGACCTTGGGGCCGTTGGGCATCGCCGAGCGCTTGAACTGGCTGAAGGCGAAGAACCGCTGGCAGAACACCTCCAGCCAGTGCCGGATCTCGGCCAGCTGGTAGGACACCCGGCGGTCGGCCGGGAACCCCGCCGGCCACTCCCCCGCCTCGGCGTCGGACCAGGCGTGCAGCGCGAGGAAGGCGATCTTGGACGGTCGCATGCCGTAGCGCAGCACGTGGAAGAGGGTGAAGTCCTGCAGCGCGTAGGGCCCCACCTTCGCCTCGGTGCTCTGCACCGACCCGCCCTCGTCGGCCGGCACCAGCTCCGGGGTGATCTCCGCGGCGAGGATCCGCTCCAGCGTCCGCAGTACCGGCTCGTCGAACTGCCCGGAGGCGACCACCCAGCGGATCAGGTGCTGGATGAGCGTCTTGGGCACGCCTCCGTTGACGTTGTAGTGCGACATCTGGTCACCGACGCCGTAGGTCGACCAGCCCAGCGCGATCTCCGAGAGGTCGCCGGTGCCCAGCACGATCCCGCCGCGCTGGTTGGCCAGCCGGAACAGGTAGTCGGTGCGCAGGCCGGCCTGGACGTTCTCGAAGGTGACGTCGTAGACGGGCTCACCGCGGCCGGCCGGGTGGCCCATGTCGGTGAGCAGCCGGGTGGCTGCCGGGCGGATGTCGATCTCCTCGAAGGTGACCCCGAGCGCCGTGGCGAGGGCGACGGCGTTGGCCTTGCTCTCCGCGCCCGTCGCGAACCCCGGCAGGGTGAACGCCAGGATGTCGCTGCGCGGCCGGCCGGCCCGGTCCATCGCCTGGGCGGCGACGATCAGTGCGTGGGTGGAGTCCAGCCCGCCGGAGACGCCGATGACCACCGTCGGCCACCCGATCGAGGCCAGCCGCCGTTCCAGGCCGACGACCTGGATGTTGTACGCCTCGTAGCAGTCCTGGGCCAGCCGCGCGGGATCGGCCGGCACGAACGGGAAGCGGTCCAGCCGGCGCCGCAGGCCGAGGTCGCCGGTCGGGGGCTGCAGCCGGAACTCCACCCGCCGGTGGTGCAGCCGGCCGGCCAGCGCCCGCCGGTTGTCGTCGAAGGTGCCCATCCGCGCCCGCTCGGCGCGGAGCAGGTCGAGGTCGACGTCGGCGACCGAACGGCGCGGCCCGTCGGGGAAGCGGTCGGACTCGGCGAGCAGGACGCCGTTCTCCCAGATCATGGTCTGCCCGTCCCAGGACAGGTCGGTCGTCGACTCGCCCTGCCCGGCGGCCGCGTAGACGTGGGCGGCCAGGCAGCGGATGGACGTGGCCTGCGCCAGCGTCGCCCGCTGGTCGGCCCGCCCGACGGTGATCGGGCTGCCCGAGAGGTTGGCCAGCACGGTGGCCCCGGCCAGCGCCGCCTCGGCGCTCGGCTGGACCGGGATCCACATGTCCTCGCAGATCTCCACCGCCAGCACCAGCCCGGGCACGTCGACGGCGTCGAACAGCAGGTCGGGGCCGAACGGCACCGGCTCCCCGGCGACCGTGTGCAGCTCACCGGCGGCATCGACGCCGGAGGCCAACTGCCGGCCCTCGTAGAACTCCCGGTAGGTGGGGAGGTAGGACTTCGGGACGATGCCCAGCACCCGGCCGCGGTGCACGACCACCGCGGTGTTGTAGACCCGGTTGCGGTGCCGCAGTGGCGCACCGACGACCAGCACCGGGGCCAGGTCGGCCGAGCCGGCGACCACCTCGGCGACGGCCGCCTCCACGGCGTCCAGCAGCGGGTCCTGCAGCAGCAGGTCCTCGATCGAGTAGCCGGACAGGCACAGCTCCGGGAACACCGCGACGGCGACGCCCTCGGCCGAGCACTCCCGCGCCTGCGCCAGCACGGCCGCGGCGTTGGCCGCGGGATCGGCGATCGTCACCGGCAGGGTGACCGCGGCAACCCGGGCGAAGCCGTGCCGGTAGACCGACCGGAACCGGGTCGCGGACTCCTCAGCTGCTGGACTCACGCGCCGATCATGTCATCCGGCGCCGACGGCTCAGGTCATCCAGAGGGAGTGGACCGGGTGCGGCGCGACGCGCTGACGCCCGCCGAGGGCGCCCAGCTCGATCACCACCGAGACCGCGGTGACCACGCCGCCGAGCTGCTCGAGCAGGGCGACCGCCGCACCCAGCGTGCCGCCGGTGGCGAGCACGTCGTCCACCAGCAGCACCCGCTGCCCGGGGCGGATCGAGTCGGTGTGCAGCTCCAGGGTGGCGGTGCCGTACTCCAGGGCGTAGTCGACCGACACCCGCTCGCGCGGGAGCTTGCCGGCCTTCCGGATCGGCACGACCCCGGTGCCGGTGCGCACCGCGACGGCGGCGGCCAGCAGGAAGCCGCGCGCCTCGACCCCGGCGACCACGTCGAAGCCCACGTCGGTGGCACCGTCGCCCGGGCCGCCGTCGGACCGGCCGAGCGCCGCCGCCCGCGGGTCGACGCCGGCCGGTTCGGCCAGCGCGTCGACGACCGCGCGGAAGGCCTCGCCGTCGGCGAACACCGGGGTCAGGTCGCGGAAGAGCACCCCGGGCTCGGGGAAGTCCGGGATGGTGACCGCGATCGACGCGACGAGCTCGTCGATCGGCACCTGGGTCCCGGCGTCGGCGCTCCGGGCGGCGGGCACGGTGCTCACCGGCGCTTCCTGCCCGCCGGCCGCTGACCGCGCGCCGGCCGCTGACCCGGGCGCGGGGCGGTGGCGCCGCCCCGGGCGAGGGACCCCTGCACCGAGGACGGCGACTCCACCTGGACGTCGGCCGTCGGCCGCTCCGGCAGCGTCTCGGGGCGCTCGGTCCCGGGGCGCTCGGTCCCGGTGCGCTCGATCCCGGTGCGCTCCGCGACGGCCACCGCCGACCGTCGGGTGGCCCCGCCGCGGCGGGCGCTGGCCACCGGCCCGGCCGGGCTCCCGGCGCTGCGGGCCTCGGCGGACCGGCGGGCGAGCACCCGCCGGCGCAGGGCCTCCTGCTCGGGCTCCCGCTCCTTGAGCGCGGCGAGCACCGGGGTGGCCAGGAAGATGGAGCTGTAGGTGCCGGCGGCCAGACCGACGAACAGCACCAGAGCGAGGTCCTTGAGGGTGCCGGCACCCAGCAGCCCGGCGCCGACGAACAGCAGCCCGGCCACCGGCAGCAGCGCGATGACCGAGGTGTTGATCGAGCGCATCAGGGTCTGGTTCACCGCCAGGTCCGAGGCCTCGGTGAAGGTCGACCGGTTGCTCTTGGTCAGGTCCTTGACGTTCTCGTCGACCTTGTCGAAGACGACGACGGTGTCGTACAGGGAGAACCCGAGGATGGTGAGCAGCCCGATCACCGTGGACGGCGAGACCTCGAAGCCGATCAGCGCGTAGATGCCCGCGGTCACGATGATGTCGTGCAGCACCGCGGCGATCGCCCCGACGGCCATCTTGGGCTGGAAGCGCACCGCGAGGAAGGCGACGACGGCGACCAGGAAGACCGCGAGCGCGATGAGCGCCTGGTTGGTGACGTCCCCACCCCAGTCGGCGCTGACCGACTGCGGGCTCACCGCGGACGGCGCGACCCCGGCGGCCTCGGCCACGGCGTCGACGACCGCCCGCTCGGTCTCGTTGTCCAGCGCGCTGGTGCGCAGCAGCACGGAGTCGCCGCCGACCACCTGGGCGCTGGCCACCTCGGCACCGGCCCCCTCGGCGGCCTCGCGGACGTCGGCGAGCTGCTCGCTGGTGGCCGGCACCCGCAGGCTGTTGCCGCCGGAGAACTCGATGCTGAAGTTGAAGCCGCGGACCCCCATGGCCAGGACGCACAGCAGCACGACGACGGCGGTGACCCGGAACCAGAAGCGGCGGTTGGCGACGACGGCCAGGCCGACCTCGCCGTTGTACAGCCGGTGGGCCAGCGACGCCCGGTGCGGCGGGCGGGCGGCGGCGCCGCCCTCCGCGGGCAGGCCGGCGTCGGCGAGCGCCTGGTCGCCGACGCTCTCCTCGGCGGCCTGGTCGGGCACGGCCGATTCGTCGACGGACTCGTCGGCGGCAGAGCCGACCGGCACCGGGGCCTGATCCGGGGTCTGGTCGGCGTCGTCGCGGGGGGTGGTCATCGCGTGCTCCCGTTCGTGCTGCTGCCGGCGCCGACCAGCTCGGGCTCGCGCGCCGTCGCCGGGGCGGCCCGGCGTCCGCGGTCGACCTGGCCGAGGCCGGAGAAGCGGTTGGAGCCGAAGGACTTGACCCGGCTCAGCACCGCCATCAGCGGGTGGGTGAAGAGGAAGACCACGATGAGGTCGAGCACGGTCGACAACCCGAGGGTGAAGGCGAAGCCCTTCACGTCACCGATGGCCAGCCAGTACAGAATCGCCGCGGCCAGGAAGCTGACCGCGTCGGCGGACAGGATGGTCCGCCGGGCACGCACCCAGGCGCGGGGCACGGCGCTGCGCAGCGAGCGCCCCTCGCGGATCTCGTCCTTGAGCCGTTCGAAGTAGACGACGAACGAGTCGGCTGTGATGCCGATCGAGACGATGAACCCGGCGATGCCGGCCAGGCTGAGCGCCAGCCCGAGCTCGCGGCTGAGCAGCACCAGGCAGCCGTAGACCACGACCGCGGACAGCACCAGGCTGGCGATCATCACCAGCCCGAGCAGCCGGTAGTAGAGCAGCGCGTAGACGAAGACCAGGGCGACGCCGATGGCACCGGCGATGAGCCCGGCGCGCAGCTGCTCCTCCCCCAGCTCGGTGGAGATCGACTGCGCGGTCGCCTGCTCGAAGGTCAGCGGCAGCGCGCCGTACTTGAGCTGGTTGGCCAGCTCGGTCGCCTCGGCCTGGGTGAAGTTGCCGCTGATCTCGGTGCGGCCACCGACGATGGCACTGTTGATCGTCGGCGCGGAGACCACCCGGCCGTCCAGGGTGATGGCCACGCTGTTGCCGACGTTCGCGGTGGTGTACTCGGCCCAGGCATCGGCGCCGGAGTTGTTCAGCGACAGGTCGACGATCCACTCACCGGTGCCCGCACGGGTACCGGCGGTGGCGTCGGTGACATCGGTGCCCTCGAGGACCGACGGGCCCAGCAGGTACTTGACGGCGCCGTCCTCACCGCACGCGGCGATGAAGTCGTCGGGCCGGTCGACGTCGGTGGTCTGGCCGTCGCAGGTGAGGGTCGCGAACTCCGCGGCGGCCTCCTCCTGGGTGACGGCCGGGGCTCCCTCCGCAGGGACGGCGTCCTCGGCCGGGGCCTCGGCCGGCGGAGCGTCCTCGGCGGGCGGGGTGACCGGCTCGGCCTGCAGCACCGGGCGGAAGCGCAGCTGCGCGGTCGTGCCCAGCTCGCGGGCGGCCTCGCCGTCGTCACCGGGCACCGAGATGACGATGTTGCTGTCGCCCTCGGTGACCACCTCGGCCTCGGCGACGCCCAGGCCGTTGACGCGCTGCTCGATGATCCGCCGGGCGAGTTCGAGGTCCTCGGGGGCCGGGGCCTCGTTGTTGGGCGTCTGCGCGTCCAGCGTGACGGTGGTGCCGCCCTGGAGGTCCAGGCCGAGCTGGGGGGTGCGCTGGTCACCGGTGAGGAAGACCAGCGCGTACAGCCCCGCGACGATCAGCAGAAAGGCCGCGAAGTAGCGGCGCGCGGGGAGCTGGCGGGCAGCCATCGGAGCTCCGGGTCAGCGAGCGCGGTCGGTGGGGTCGCCGTCGCCGTCGACCGTCCCGCCGGTGCTGTTCGGGGCGCCGTCGGCCGGGGTGGCCGGCGTGCGGACCTCCATCACCGCCGGGCGCGCGACGGTCACGACGACGCCGGGGGCGACCTCGAGGTCGACGGTGCCGTCACCGAGGCCGGCCACCGTGCCGTGGATGCCGCTGGTCAGCATGACCGGCGTGCCGACCGTCAGCGACTCCTGCAGGGCCTTGGCGTTGGCCTGCATCTTCTTGCGCTGCCGGGCCGGCAGCACGATGAGCAGGACGAACGCCAGGGCGAGCAGGACGAACGGGAAGAGCTGTTCCACGACTGGTGAGCCTCTCTACCGCGGCAGGTCGCGCGGTCGGTGCGGCCCGGGAGGGCCGCTCGGGTGCATCGGCGCCGGCGCACTCCCACACACGGAGTGGCCCCGGGGCGAGGCGCGTGGGCCGGCAGGACCGGGTTGCGCGCCAGCGCTGAGGAGTCTAGGCGTCGAAGAGGGTCTGTGACGACGCCCCGTCCGATGTCGGGTCCCCGCTGCCCCCACTGGGCGCAGCGGTCCCACCGAGCGCGATGCCCCCACGAGGCACCGGGTGCCCCAGGTGCCGGAAGGCCGCCTCGGTGGCCACCCGCCCGCGCGGCGTGCGGGCGAGCAGCCCCGCACGCACCAGGAAGGGCTCGCAGACCTCCTCGACGGTGTGCGGCTCCTCGCCCACGGAGACCGCCAGGGTGGCCACCCCCACCGGGCCCCCGCCGAACTTGGTCACCAGCGCATCGAGGACGGCCCGGTCCAACCGGTCCAGGCCCAGCTCGTCGACGTCGTAGAGGGCCAGCGCCGCCCGGGCGACGTCGCGGGTGATCCGGCCGTCGGCGCGCACCTCGGCGAAGTCACGCACCCGGCGCAGCAGCCGGTTGGCGATCCGCGGGGTGCCCCGCGAGCGGCCGGCGATCTCCGCCGAGCCGTCGTCGGTGAGCGCCACCCCGAGCAGGTCGGCGCTGCGGGTGAGCACCCGCTGCAGGTCGGCGGTCTCGTAGAACTCCATCTGCCCGACGAAGCCGAACCGGTCGCGCAGCGGGCCGGTGAGCAGGCCGGCCCGGGTGGTGGCGCCGACGAGGGTGAACGGGTTGATCTCCAGCGGGATAGCGGTCGCGCCGGGGCCCTTGCCGACGACGACGTCGACCCGGAAGTCCTCCATCGCCATGTACAGCAGTTCCTCGGCCGGGCGGGCGATGCGGTGGATCTCGTCGATGAACAGCACGTCGCCGTGGGCGAGGTTGGACAGCATCGCGGCCAGGTCACCGGACCGCTCGATCGCCGGCCCGCTGGTGATCTTCACCGCCGTACCCAGCTCCGAGCCGATGATCAGCGCGAGGCTGGTCTTGCCCAGCCCGGGCGGGCCGGAGAGCAGCACGTGGTCCGGCGGGCGACCGCGGCGCTTGGCGCCCTCCAGGACCAGGTCGAGCTGGCGGGCCACCTTCGGCTGGCCGATGAAGTCGGCCAGCGAGTGCGGGCGCAGGGCCGACTCGACGACCCGCTCCTCGTCCCCCGCGGCACCCGACAACGACGAGTCCTCGACCGAGAAGTCCCGGCCGTACCCCTCGGCGGCCTCCCCGGTCAGCGACCGGTCGAACGGCGAGCCCGTCACGTCACGCCCGGCCCAGGAACTGCAGTGCCTGGCGCAGCAGCACGGCGACCTGGACGCCACCGGCGGCCTGCTGCTCCTCGGCGACCGGCTCCAGCGCGGTCAGCGCCGTCTCGGCCTCGCGGCCGGACCAGCCCAGCCCGACGAGCGCTGCGGTGAGCTGGTCCCGCCACGGGGCGACCGGGGTGACCGGCGCCAGCCCGGCGGGCAGCGGGCCGTCGAGCTGGGTGTCCACGGTGGTCGTGCCGAGCCGGTCGCGCAGCTCCAGCACCAGCCGCTCGGCGCCCTTCTTGCCGATCCCCGGCACCTGCATCAGCGCCTTGAGGTCGCCCATCGAGACCGCGCGGCGCACCTCGCGAGGCGGGTGGATCGCCAGCACGGCCTGGGCCAGCCGGGGCCCCACGCCGTTGGCGGTCTGCAGCAGCTCGAACAGCTGGCGCTCGTCGTCGTCGGCGAAGCCGTAGAGGGTGAGCGAGTCCTCCCGGACGACGAGGCTGGTCGACAGCCGGGCCTGCTCACCCACCTGGAGCCGCGCGATGGTGCCGGGGGTGCACTGCACGGAGAGCCCGACCCCGCCCACCTCGACGACCGCGCCGTCGGGCGAGACGGCCGCGACCCGGCCGTTGACCGAGGCGATCACCGGGACACCCCCGTCCAGCGCGGCAGGGTGCGGGCGCCGGGCAGCGGCGCGCCGATGCCCCCGGCGAGCGCCGCGGTGCGCAGCCGCTGCTGCGCCGGGGCGCGCCAGGTGTGGCAGATCG
Source organism: Modestobacter sp. SYSU DS0904 (assembly GCF_054051115.1). Lineage (NCBI taxonomy): Bacteria > Bacillati > Actinomycetota > Actinomycetes > Geodermatophilales > Geodermatophilaceae > Modestobacter > Modestobacter sp. SYSU DS0904. Next base: position 131,088 of record NZ_JBJHAQ010000003.1, read on the forward strand.
CCAGCGCGAGCGCGTCGGCGGCGTCGGCCGGCTTGGGCGGGCTGGCCAGCCCGAGCACCCGGGTGACCATCAGGGTCACCTGGTCCTTGTCGGCGCGGCCGTTGCCGGAGATGGCGGCCTTGACCTCGCTGGGCGTGTGCCAGGCGACGGGCACGCCGGCCTGGGCCGCGGCGAGGGCGGCCACCCCGGCGGCCTGGGCGGTGCCGGTCGCCGTCCCCTTGTTGTTCTGGGTGAAGACGCGCTCGATGGCGACGGCCACCGGCCGGTGCTCACGCAGCAGGGCGGTCACGGCGGTGTGCACCTCCAGCAGCCGGAGTTCCAGGTCCAGGTCGGGGGACGTCCGGACGACGCCCACCCCCAGCGCGGTGGGCCGGGCACCGGGTCGCCCCTCGACCACACCCCAGCCGCACCGGGTGAGGCCCGGGTCGATGCCGAGCACGCGCATGCCCACTCCCCCACGATCGCACGAACAGGTGTTCGATGCTGAACGCTAATCGGGAACGGCCCGTGAGCCGAGCACGACACGCACCCAGCCGTCGGCCCCCTCGCAGGGTCCCGCGCTGAGCTTGCGAAGCGTGGGGGGCGAGGGGGTCCTTCATCAGGCGTCGGCGGTGACCTGCTCCATGACCTCGTCGGAGACGTCGTAGTTGGCGTAGACGTTCTGCACGTCGTCGAGGTCCTCCAGCGCGTCGATCAGCTTGAAGACCTTGGCCGCGCCGTCGACGTCGAGCTCCACCTGGACGCTGGGCACGAAGCCCATGTCGGCGGAGTCGTACTCGATGCCGGCCTCCTGCAGGGCGGTGCGCACGGCCACCATGTCGCCGGGCTCGCTGACCACCTCGAAGGTGTCGCCGAGGTCGCGGACCTCCTCGGCCCCGGCGTCGAGCACGGCCAGCAGCACGTCGTCCTCGGTGTGGCCGGCGGCCGGCACGACGACGACGCCCTTGCGGGAGAACAGGTAGGAGACCGAGCCCGGGTCGGCCATGGTGCCGCCGTTGCGGGTCATCGCGGTGCGCACCTCCATCGCCGACCGGTTCTTGTTGTCGGTGAGGCACTCGATGAGCACGGCGACCCCGGCCGCGGCGTAGCCCTCGTAGGTGATGCCCTGGTAGTCGACGCCACCGGCCTCGGCACCGGACCCGCGCTTGACCGCCCGGTCGATGTTGTCGTTGGGCACCGAGCTCTTCTTCGCCTTCTGGATGGCGTCGAAGAGCGTCGGGTTGCCCGCCGGGTCACCGCCGCCGGTGCGGGCCGCCACCTCGATGTTCTTGATCAGCTTGGCGAAGAGCTTGCCGCGCTTGGCGTCGATCCCGGCCTTCTTGTGCTTGGTCGTCGCCCACTTGGAATGGCCGCTCACGACTTGCCTCCTCCACTGCCGGCGCCTGCGATGGCGCCGTCGGAACTCCGGTCCCGGGCACGGGCTGCCCGCACCAGCTCCACGAAGCGCGCGTGCACCCGGATGTCGCCGGTGAGCTCGGGGTGGAAGCTGGTGGCCACCAGGGATCCCTGGCGGACGGCGACGATCTTACCGTCGGCCGGTCCGCCCACGACCCGGCCGAGGACCTCGACGCCGTCCCCGGCCTGCTCGACCCACGGCGCCCGGATGAAGACGGCGTGCACCGGCCCCCCGTCGACGCCGTCGATCTCCACCTCGTCCTCGAACGAGTCGACCTGCCGGCCGAAGGCGTTGCGGCGCACGGTGACGTCGAGCCCGCCGACGGTCTGCTGCCCCGCGGGGGCGTCCAGCACCCGGTCGGCGAGCAGGATCATCCCGGCACAGGAGCCGTAGGTGGGCAGCCCGGCGCGGACGGCGTCCCGCAGCGGCTCGAGCAGCCCGAACCGCTGGGCCAGGTTCGCCATCGTCGTCGACTCCCCGCCGGGCAGCACCAGCCCGTCGACGGCGGCCAGCTCCTCGGGGCGGCGGACGGTCACCGCCCGGGCCCCGGCGGCGGTCAGCGCCGCCAGGTGCTCCCGGACGTCGCCCTGCAGCGCGAGCACACCGACGGTGACGTCCGCCGTCCGCGCGGCGCTCACCAGCCGCGGGTGGCGAACCGCTCGGAGACCGGCAGCGTGCTGACGTTGATGCCGACCATCGGCTCGCCCAGGCCGCGGGAGACCTTGGCGATCACGTCGGGGTCGTCGGAGAACGTGGTGGCCTGCACGATCGCCGCGGCGCGCTGCGCCGGGTCACCGGACTTGAAGATGCCCGAGCCGACGAAGACGCCCTCGGCGCCCAGCTGCATCATCATCGCCGCGTCGGCCGGGGTGGCGATGCCGCCGGCGGTGAACAGCACGACCGGCAGCTTCCCGGTGCGGGCGACCTCGACGACCAGGTCGTGCGGGGCGCGCAGCTCCTTGGCCGCCACGAACAGCTCGGTCTCGTCCAGGGTGCCCAGCCGCTTGATCCCGGCGCGCAGCGCGCGCATGTGCCGGGTGGCCTCCACGACGTTGCCGGTGCCGGCCTCGCCCTTGGAGCGGATCATCGCCGCGCCCTCGGCGAGCCGGCGCAGCGCCTCGCCCAGGTCGGTCGCGCCGCAGACGAACGGCACGGTGAACGCGTGCTTGTCGATGTGGTGCGCCTCGTCGGCCGGGGTGAGCACCTCGGACTCGTCGATGTAGTCGACGCCCAGGCTCTGCAGCACCTGCGCCTCGACGAAGTGCCCGATCCGCGCCTTGGCCATCACCGGGATGGACACCGCGTCGATGATCCCCTGGACCATGTCCGGGTCGCTCATCCGGGCGATGCCGCCCTGGGCGCGGATGTCGGCGGGCACCCGCTCGAGCGCCATGACGGCGACGGCGCCGGCGTCCTCGGCGATCCTGGCCTGCTCGGGGGTGACGACGTCCATGATGACGCCGCCCTTGAGCTGCTCGGCCATGCCGCGCTTGACCCGGTCGGTGCCGGTGCTGGGCTGGTGCTGGGGGTCGGTCAGGGACACGGGGTGGCCTCACAGGTCGTCGGGCGCGGACGGCCCAGCGTACGGCGGGTCAGCCGACCGTCCGCCCGGCGCCGGAGGCCGCCCCGGCGCCGGGGCCGGTGAGCACCGCGTCCAGGCCGTCGTCGATGTCGAAGTAGCGGGGCAGCGGCCGGGCGGTGTGCAGCCGCAGCACCCGGGCGGGCCGGCCGGTGCGGAGCACCAGGGTGTCCCGGACGGCGTCGTTGTAGAACCGGCGGGCCAGGCCCACCCGCATCCCGACGTCCTGCAGCTCCGGGGGGCGCGCCCCGGGCGGGACCCGGCGCAGCAGCCCGCCCAGCCGGTTCTCCGCGGCCTCGCGGTCGCCGGCCGCGGGTGCACGGGCCCCCGCCGCGGCCGCCGCCAGCGCGGTGGCCAGCTCGGGCCCGAGCTCGTCGGCCCGCTCCCGGGCCACCGCCGCCGCCAGCTCCGCCCGTCGCACCAGCGCGGCGTCGAGCACCTCGCCCGCCCGGCGCACCCGGCCGGCCAGCCGCCGCAGCCGGGTCAGCGTCCAGAACGCCCAGCCCAGCAGGGCCGCCGCCAGCACAGCGACGGCGAGCAGCAGCCAGGTGGCGGTGGTCATCGGGGTCCAGGCTAGCGGCGCACCCGGCGGCGGAAGGGCCCCGGCGGCGCGACGCGCGCAGCGGCCGAGCCGGGCACGTGCCCGAGCAGCGCCGCGTCGTCCTCGGTCGAGGCGGTGACCGGTGCCCCGCCGGGGAGCGCGACCGTCTCGTAGACCGCGAGGATCCGCTGGGCGACGACCGACCAGTCGTAGCCGGCGACGACCCGGCGGCCGGCGGCCTGCAGGTCGCCGCGGCGCACCGGGTCGGCCAGCAGCCCGGTGAGCGCCGCGGCCAGTGCGGCGGCGTCGCCGCGGCGGACCAGCACCCCGGCGGCCCCGTCGTCGAGCACCCGGGCGAAGGCGTCGAGGTCGCTGGCGACGACCGGCGCACCCGCGGCCATCGCCTCGAGCAGGATGACGCCGAAGGACTCCCCCATCAGGTTCGGCGCGCAGTACACGTCGATCGACCGGAGGAAGGCGGCCTTGCCCGGCTCGTCGAGCTCCCCGAGCAGCGTGACGTGCGGACGGAGCTCCTCCCCCACCAGCCCGGTGAGCTCCTCCGGGTCGCCGCGGCCGGCGATCAGCAGCCGGGCCCCGGGGTGGGTCGCCACCACGGTCCGCATCGCCTCCAGCAGCACCGGCAGCCCCTTGCGGGGCTCGTCGTAGCGGCCCAGGAAACCGATCGTGGGGCCGCCCGCACCGCGCCGGTGGCCGGGCAGCGGCGGACCCTCGGCGAACGCCGGCACGTGCACCCCGTTCGGGATGACCACGGCGTCGCCGCCCAGGTGCTCGACCTGGAGCCGGCGGGCGAAGTCGGAGACGGCGATCCGGCCGTTGATCCGCTCCAGCCAGGGTCGGGCCCACGGGCCCAGGGCGGCCAGCACCCGGGACCGGGTCGACGCGGCGTGGAAGGTGGCCACGATCGGCCCCCGCGCGATCATGCAGACCAGCAGCGACAGCGACACCGACGCCGGCTCGTGCACGTGCACGACGTCGAACGCCCCTTCCCGCAGCCACCGGCGCGCCCGGGCGGCGGAGACCAGCCCGAACTGGACGCTGGCCATCGAGCCGTTGTACGGGATCGCCACCGCGCGCCCGGCCCAGGTGACGTGCTCGGCCGGCAGGTTCTCCTCGTGCTCGGCGGGGGTGAGCACCTCGACGTGGTGGCCCAGCGCACGGAGCGTGTCGGCGAGGTCGCGCACGTGGTACTGGACCCCGCCGGGGACGTCCCACTGGTACGGGCACACCATGCCGATGCGCATCAGCGACCCCCGGCCTCGACCGGGTCGGGGCCGACGTCGGGCCAGATGCGGCCGAGCACGTGCCAGTCCTCGGGCTGCTCGGCGATGGTGCCGGCGAAGGCGGTGGCGACCTGCTGCATGGCGGCGCCCACCCGGTCCCGCAGCCGGCCCGGTCCGGCGACCGGCACCTCGGGGTGGACGACGAAGCGCCAGCCGGCGCCGTCGAACTGGCAGACCGCCGGCAGCAGGGCCGCTCCGGTCCGGGCCGCGAGCAGCGCGGGGCCGCCGGGCATGGTCGTGGGCCGGCCGAAGAAGTCGACCGGCACGCCGTCGCCGGAGAGGTCGCGGTCGACCAGCAGGCAGGTGGTGCCGCCGGCGGAGAGCCACTCGCGCAGCACCGCCGACGCCGGCCGCTCGCCACCGGTCAGCGGCAGGATCCGCATGCCCAGCCCTTCCCGGTAGTCGACGAACCGCCGGTACAGCGACTCCGGCCGCAGCCGCTCGGCGACCGTGACGAAGGGACCACCCAGCCAGTCGACCAGCCACACCCCCGCCACGTCCCAGTTGCCGCTGTGCGGCAGCGCGATGACCGCACCGCGTCCGTCGGCCCGCACCTTCTCCAGGTGTTCCCGTCCGTCCATGGTGGCCCCGGCGAGCACCCGCGCCGTGCCCATCGTCGGCAGCCGGAAGGCCTCCTGCCAGTAGCGCGCGTAGGAGCGCATCGCCCGGCGGGTGAGCTCGTCCAGGTCGGCACCGTCCAGCCCGGTGACCACCCGCAGGTTGGCGCGCAGCTGGCGCACCCCCCGCCCGTTGCGGGTCGCGGCCCAGGACCCGCCGGCCCCGAAGGCCGCCGCCGCCACCGGCCCGGGCAGCAGCCGGACGGCCCGCCAGCCCGCCGCGTACCCGCCGTCGGTCAGCCGGTCGCGCAGGGTGTCCAGGCGGTCGGGTAGGCGGTCGGGTCGGCGGCCGGGGGTCACGGCGCCGGGTCGGTGGACGGGGCCGGGTCGGCGGCCGGCGCGGGGTCCGGCGCCGGCCGGGGTGCAGCCGGCAGCGGCCGGCCACGGGACTGCCGGTACACCGCGGCGAAGCGCTGGGCCACGGTGACCGCGCTGCCGGCCAGCAGCACCCAGAGCGCGACGTGCAGCGCGTACGGGATGCCCAGGCCGGTGAAGCCGGTGCCCACCAGGACCAGGATCAGCCGCTCGGTGCGCTCGACGACACCGACGTCGCAGGTCAGGCCGACACCCTCGGCCCGGGCCTTGATGTAGGAGGTGAGGATGCCGAGGACCAGGCAGACCAGCGCGAGCAGCACCAGCAGCCGGTTGTCACCGGCACCGGAGAACCACCACACCAGGCCGGCGAAGATGGCCGCGTCGGCCGCGCGGTCGCCGGTGGAGTCCAGCACCGCACCGAACACCGACCCGCCGCCGCGGGCGCGGGCCAGCGCCCCGTCGAGCATGTCGAGCAGGACGAAGACGGTGACCGTGGCCGCGCCCCAGAACAGCCAGCCGTTGCCGATCAGGAAGACCGCCGCGGCGACCGCGCCGAGCGTGCCGGTGGCGGTGACCGCGTCGGCGGTCACCCCGGCCCGCACGAGCCCGCGCACCACCGGCGCCCAGAAGCGGGCGACGGCCGGGCGCAGGTTGACCCCGAGCACTCAGGCCCCCGTCCCGGCGGCCGGCCAGGCCTCGGCCAGCAGCCGACGGGTCTCGGTGAGCACCTGCGGCAGCACCCGGGTGAGCCCGATCACCGGCATGAAGTTGGTGTCCCCGCCCCAGCGCGGGACGACGTGCTGGTGCAGGTGGTCGGCGATGCCGGCGCCGGCGATCCCGCCCTGGTTCATCCCGACGTTGAACCCGTGGGCGCCGCTGACCGACCGCACCACGCGCATCGCCGTCTGGGTGAACGCGCCCAGCTCGGCGACCTCGGCGTCGGTGAGGTCGGTGTAGTCGGGCACGTGCCGGTACGGGACGACCATCAGGTGCCCGGCGTTGTACGGGTACAGGTTGAGCACGGCGTAGACGGTCTCCCCGCGGGCGACGACGAGCCCCTCCTCGTCGCCCAGGCCGGGGATCCGGTCGAACGGGCACTCGTCGGCCGCGTCGGTGACCGGCTTGTTCTCCCCGCGGATGTAGGCCATCCGGTACGGCGTCCACAGGTGCTCGAACCCGGCCGAGGGGCCCCCGTCGTCGTTGACGACGGGGATCCTCAGCTCCTCCGCGTCGGTCATCCGGCGGCCGGTTCGGCGGCGTCGGCCGCGGTCGGGTCGGCGTTGGTCCGCGCGGCGACCCAGGCCACGACCTGCTCGACGGCGTCGGCGACCGGCACCGCGTTGCGCTGCGAGCCGTCCCGGTAGCGGAAGGAGACCGCACCGGCCTCGGCGTCGGTCGCCCCGGCGATGAGGACGAACGGGACCTTCTGCTTGCTGGCGGTGCGGATCTTCTTCTGCATCCGGTCGTCGGAGTCGTCGATCTCCACCCGGATGCCGTGCGCGCGCAGCTGCCGCGCCACGTCGGTCAGGTAGGGAACCTGCTCGTCGGTGATCGGGATGCCGACCACCTGGACCGGCGCCAGCCAGGCGGGGAAGGCGCCGGCGTAGTGCTCGGTGAGCACGCCGAAGAACCGCTCGATCGAGCCGAACTTCGCCGAGTGGATCATCACCGGCTGCTGCCGGGTGCCGTCGGCGGCGCTGAACTCCAGGCCGAAGCGGGCGGGCTGGTTGAAGTCGTACTGGATGGTCGACATCTGCCAGGTGCGCCCGATGGCGTCGCGGGCCTGCACGGAGATCTTCGGGCCGTAGTAGGCAGCGCCGCCCGGGTCCGGGACGAGCTCCAGCCCGGTCTCCCGCGCCGCCTCCTCCAGCACCGCGGTGGCGTTGGCCCACTCCGCGTCGGAACCGATGAACTTCGGCCCCTCGCCCCGGGTGGACAGCTCGAGGTAGTAGTCGTCCAGGCCGAAGTCGCGCAGCAGCCCCAGGACGAAGGCCAGCAGGTGCCGGACCTCCCCGGGCGCCTGCTCGGGCGTGACGTAGCTGTGCGAGTCGTCCTGGGTGAGGCCGCGGACCCGGGTCAGGCCGTGCACGACACCGGACTTCTCGTACCGGTAGACCGAGCCGAACTCGAAGAAGCGCAGCGGCAGCTCCCGGTAGGACCGCCCGCGCGACCGGAAGATCAGGTTGTGCATCGGGCAGTTCATGGCCTTGAGGAAGTACTCGCTGTTCTCCAGCTCCATGGCCGGGAACATGGTGTCCTCGTAGTACGGCAGGTGGCCGGAGGTCTCGAACAGCCCGCGCTTGCTGATGTGCGGGGTGCCGACGTAGTCGAACCCCTCCTCCAGGTGCCGACGGCGGACGTAGTCCTCCATCTCCCGCTTCACCACCCCGCCCTTGGGGTGGAAGACGGCCAGGCCCGAGCCGATCTCGTCGGGGAAGCTGAACAGGTCCAGCTCGACGCCCAGCCGACGGTGGTCGCGGCGCTCGGCCTCGGCGATCTGCTCCAGGTACGCCTTCTGCGCGTCCTTGCTCTCCCAGGCGGTGCCGTAGACCCGCTGCAGCTGCGGGTTCTTCTCGTTCCCCCGCCAGTAGGCGGCGGCGCTGCGGGTCAGGGTGAAGGCCGGGATGGTGCTGGTGCGCGGCAGGTGCGGGCCCCGGCACAGGTCGGTCCAGACCCGCTCCCCGGTCCGCGGGTCGAGGTTGTCGTACATGGTCAGCTGGGCGCCGCCCACCTCGACGTCGGCGCCCTCGGCGGCGTCGTCGCCGGCACCGCCCTTGAGGCCGATCAGCTCCAGCTTGTACGGCTCGTGCGCCAGCTCGGCCCGGGCCTCGTCGTCGCCGATCTCCCGGCGGCTGAAGTTCTGCCCCTGCTTCACGATCGCCTGCATGCGCTTCTCCAGCGCCTGCAGGTCCTCGGGGGTGAACGGCCGCTCCGGGTCGAAGTCGTAGTAGAAGCCGTTCTCCACCGGCGGGCCGATGCCCAGCCGGGTACCCGGGAAGAGGTCCTGCACCGCCTGGGCGAGCACGTGGGCGGTGGAGTGCCGGATCACCGCGCGGCCGTCGGCGCTGGAGGCGGGCACCGGCTCGACCTCGGCGTCGGTCCCCGGGGTCCAGGCCAGGTCCTTGAGCTCACCGGTGGCCACCTCCCGGACGACGACGGCGGCGTCGGCGCCCTTGAGCGCCACCCCGGCGTCCTTGAGCGCCTGCAGCGCCGTCGTCCCGGCCGGGACCCGGATCGGGGTGACGGCGGTCGGGGAGGGCGGGGCGGACACTCTGGCTCCTGGGGGTCGGTGCGGTCCGGCCGGGCGGCCGGGACCCTGAGACTAGTGCGCCACCGGCCCCGGCCGGGTCACCCCTCGACGACCCGGAGGCCGTCGGCGACGGCGCCGCGGGCGTCGAGCACCGCGGTGATCCGGGCGGTGCTGACCGGGTCCGCCGGCACCAGGGTGACCGCGTCGCCACCCAGCTCGATGCGCACCGGCACCGCCTCGGCCGCCGAGACGCCGAACCGGCCGTCGTCGCCGCGGGTGAAGGTGAACCGGGCGATCACCGAGTCCTCGGTGTCGTGACCGCGGGTGGCGTGCTCGGCGAGGTGGTTGCCCAGGCCGTACGCCACCCACTCCCCGTCGATCCGCTCGAAGGGCTGGACGACGTGCGCGTGGTGGCCCAGCACCAGGTCGACGTCGGGCGAGGCCAGCAGGGTGCGGAACGCCGCCTCCTGGGCCGGGAGGGGCGCGTGGTCGTACTCCGCGCAGCAGTGCACGCTGGCCACCACGACCTCCGCCCCCGCCGCCCGCGCGGCGGCCGCATCGGCCAGCACCCCGCTGACGTCGGGCGGGTCGAACGTGTCCACGGCGAAGGGGGCGTCGGCCGGCAGCGGCACCCCGTTCAGCGAGAACGTGGTGGCCACGTGCCCGACCCGCACGCCCCCGGCGTCCACGACCGTCGGTGGCTCCCCCGCCGTGCGGTGGGTGCCGGTGTGCGCGATGCCGGCGGCGTCCAGGGTGTCCAGCGTGCGGACCAGCCCGGCGAACCCGGCGTCCAGCGAGTGGTTCGAGGCGGTGGAGCACACGTCGTACCCGGCGTCGGCGAGCGCGTCGACGATCTCGGGCTGGACGGCGAAGGACGGGTAGCCGGAGTACGGCCCGCCGGGCGGCGCGACCGGGGTCTCCAGGTGGCAGATCGCCAGGTCCGCGGCCCGCAGCACCGGGGCGACCGGCGCGAAGACCGCGGTGAAGTCCCAGGAGCCGTCCGGCTGGCGGGCGCCGCGGGTGAGGGCACGGCCCTGGTGGACCAGCACGTCGCCGGTGGCGACCAGGGTGACGGAGTCCGGCGGCTCGGGGGCCGGGGCGGAGCTCACCGGGGGCCGGGCGGTGGATGCCGAGGAGGTGGACGCCGAGGAGACAGCCGCCGGGGCGCCGCCGTCGTCCGCACCGCAGCCGGTCAGCAGCGCGGCGAGCACGGCCAGCACCACCCCCCGACCGCTCCGCACGGGTCAGGACCCTAGCGACGGCCGCGCACGCGGGTGGGCGACGCGCAGCTCAGTCCAGCAGCTCCACCGGGTCGCCCGCGGCGACCCGGCCGGGCGTGACCACCTCGGCGTAGACGCCCAGGCAGTGCTTCGGGGTGCGGACGACGTCCAGCACCGCCTCCCCGATGCGCACCCGCCGGCCGACCCAGCTCCGCTCGTCGGCGGCGGGCAGGTGCAGCAGCAGGTTGGCCCGCGGGTCGTCGGCCGAGCAGCCCTCGGGGACGTCCCCGGCCTCGGCGCGGTCGATCGCCTCCCGGGACACCAGGTGCACGGCGGCGGCGTCGACCTGGGGGCCGGCCGCCGAGGCCGCCAGGCGCACCGGCCGGCCCAGCACCTCGGTCAGCGTGATGGTGTCGGCCTCGGCATCACCGGTGGCGACGACCTCCCGCAGCTGCGGCGTCGTCTTGACCGTGACGCGCTCACCGGTGTCGGCGTCGACCACCGCCCAGGCGCGGTCACCGCGCAGCCCGGCGCCGTCCACCTCGGCCTCGGCGACCGTCCGGCCGGCCAGCGACTTCACCGGGTAGACCGCGACCTGCCCGACGCTGCCCACCACGCGGCTCGGGTCCACATCAGCCATGCCGGGGACGCTACGCCGCCAGGCCGCGGCGCCGCAGCCGGCGCAGCTGGCCGTCCAGGTAGGGCCGTGCCCGGCGCTGCCCGCCGCGGTGGGCGATCGCCTCGGCGAGCGAGCCGAGGACCCGGGCCAGCCGCTCCTCGTCCGGCTCCCAGCCCCGCCGGCGGCACTCGGCCAGCCAGTCGACCGGCCCGGCGTGGCCGCGGGCGCCGTTGCAGCGGCCGCAGGCGGCGACCTCGTTCTCCGCCCACGACGGGCCGCCCTTCACCCGGGGCACCAGGTGCTCGGTGGTGGGGCGGACCTGGCCGGTGAAGGCGCGCCCGCACCAGATGCAGGTGGCGCCGTCGCGCACCAGCGCCCCGGCCAGCCGGGCCGCGCGATCGGGTTGCACGAGCACCCATGGTCCCCGCCGTCGGTCCCGGGCGCTCGCGGCTGCCCGCCGTCGTCCCGTGGGGCGGCCCACGGACGACGACGGCCCCCGACCTGATCAGGTCGGGGGCCGCATCCGGTGGGCGATACTGGGTTCGAACCAGTGACCTCTTCGGTGTGAACGAAGCGCTCTACCACTGAGCCAATCGCCCGGACGTCGATGATTCTGCCAGACGCTCAACGCCAGAGTGGAACCCACCCCGGGACCCAGTCCGGGACGCCCATCAGGTGCAGGGTCACGACCAGGACCGCGACCACGAACGTCGCCGTCAGCGCGGCGACGGCGAGCCGGACCCACAGCGGCTGCCGGCCGAGCCAGCTGGTCCAGCGGCCCACGTGGTGCCGGGTGAACTGCAGCAGCCGCTCGGCCCAGGTGAACTCCGAGGCGAGGACGAACAGCCCGGCGATGACGGTCAACCAGCCGGGCCCGGGCAGCGGGATGGTGACGACCCCCACCGCGACCACCAGCCCACCGACGATCCCCACGCCGACCCGGTAGGGCGCGTCGAAGGCCCGCCGGGCGGCGATCCGCCGGCGCCAGGCGCTGTCCGCGACCCGCTCGCGCAGGCTGTGCACCCCGTCGCCGGCGAACCGGTCCCGCCGTTCGGCCACGCGCTCCCGCTGGCCCGCCTCCGCGACCGTGTCCCCGGCGCCGGGCATGCCGCCCGGGCGCGGGAGGTGCTCCCCCGGCGCCATCACCGTCTCCTGACCGCTCAGCTCGTCACCTGCCCGTTCGCGACGATCTCCGTGGGTTCCGACGGAGCCTGCCGACCGGGCTCGAGGCTGATGGCGTAGGTGCCGTACTCGTCCAGCCCGGTCGCCGCAGAGCCTACGGTCCGCAGCTCCATCTGTGGGGAAACGACGTCGAACTCCCCGATGGCCTCCGGGGAACCGTCAGCCACCCCCCAGACGACGTAGGTGCTGTCCGAGGTGTCGTTGGGCTGCAGCCCGGTGGAGAGCACCTGGACCTGGCCCTCGCGCGCGACCACGGTCGCCACCCGCCGGCCGTCCTCCTCGGTGAGCGGGGCGATGGCCGCCCGCCCCGGGACCAGCAGCTGGTCGAGCACCTCCGACCGCTGCGCGGCCGCCGCGCGCGCGGCGTCCCGGTCACCGGCGAGGAGCACGTTCCACGCCCCCAGGACCAGCACCGCGGCCACCGCCGCCGCGGCGAGCGCGGTGGGCAGCACCCGGCGCCAGGCCGGCCGGAGATCGGGGTCGATCGCCCGCCGCGGCACCACCGGGCTCAGGGCACTGGCACCGGGCCCGTCGCCGGCCCGTGCGGCCGCCGGGAGCGGCCGTCCGGCGGGGGGCGCCGGTTGCTGCGCGGGCCGCGGCTCGGGCCGGCGCACCTGCTCGGTCTCCTCCACCGCGGCGCGCAGCCGGTCCCGCAGGGCGTCGGAGGGCTCGGCGGCGGGCAGGTCGGCGGCCAGCGTCCCCATCACCTGCTGGGTGTCGGCGACGGTCCGGGCGCAGTGCGCGCACCCGGGCAGGTGGGCGGCGAACCGGTCCTCGTCCTCCGGCTCCAGCGCGTGCAGCGCCCAGCCCACGGCCAACTCGTCCCACGCCCGGTGGTCGTCGCCGGGTGGGGGGGCGGGTGTTCCGGGGATGGTCATCGTGCGGTCCCGTCTGCGGGGGTCTCGCCGGGCACACCCGTGCCCAGCGCGTCCTTGAGGCGGCGCATGCCCGCGAGCATGCGTGTCTTCACCGTGCCCAGCGGCGCCCCGGTGAGCGCGGCGACCTCCCGCTGGGTGTACCCGCCGTAGTAGGCGAGGGTCAGCGCTTCCCGCTGCGGGTCGGGCAGTGCCTGCAGCGCGGTGCGCACCCTGGCCGCGGCGACCCGGTCGGCCGCCTCGTCGGCGACGTCGGAGAGCGCCATCGGCGCGGCCAGGGCGAGCTCGTCCTCGGCCCGGGCCTGGCGGCGCCGGTGTGACTCCTCGCGTCGCACGGCGTCGACCGCCTTGTGGTGGACCATCGCCAGCAACCAGGAGGCGACCGTGCCCCGGCTGCCGTCGAACGCGCCCGGGTCGCGCCAGACGGCGAGGAAGACGTCCTGCAGCACGTCCTCGGCGAGCACGTCGTCGGCGACGACCCGGCGGGCGAGGGCGAACGCCGGCCGGCGGAACCGCTCGTAGAGCTCGTCGATCGCGGTCCGGTCGCCGGAGCCGATCCGGCGCATCAGCTCCCGCTCGGCCGCTCCGTCATCGGGGCGGCGCAGCGGACGGCTCACGAGGCCCATGGTCACACGGGGGGTTCGCCTGTTCGCACCGGATCGGTTCAGCGGCCCGCGCCGAGCACCCATCCGGGTGATCTCACGGGGCGGCTGTGACCGGTGGGGCGGACGGGGCACGACACGCCGCAGGCGGGCGTCACCTCCCCCACCGTTGGTCGTTGTGAAGGACATGGCGCGTTTCCCGAGGTCCGGCTGCACGGCTCGAACGACCCTCCACCTGGTCGGTCCGCAGTCCTGGACGGCAGTCCCGGCCGCGTTGGTCTACGACTCCACCGACCCCTTCGCCGTCCGGATCCGGTTCGGTGACGCCGGCGACGACCCGACCGACGCCCTCGCCGACGCGCTCGCCGAGGAGCTGCCCGGCGGCGACCTGGTCGACGACGGCCTGATCGACGGGGAGTTCCTGGACGAGCCCGAGGACGACGGCGTCGAGTGGCTGCTCAGCCGCGAGCTGCTGCGGGCCGGCCTCACCGCCCCCGCCGGCGACGGCGACGTCCGGCTGTGGCCGGCCCGGGGTGGTCTGGACGTGCTCTTCCTGCAGCTGCGGGCCCCGTCCGGCGAGGCGCTGTTCGAGCTGTCGGCCGCCGTCGTCGGCGACTTCCTGCGCGAGACCGAGATCCTGGTGCCCGTCGGCACGGAGAGCGACGCGTCCTCGGTCGACGAGGAGCTGTCCGAGCTGCTCCGCGGTGGCACCGACAACCCGACCGCGCTGTGACGGCGAACGGGTGCCGGCGCGTCGCTGACCTGGGCGGACACCCCTCCCCGACACCCCGGGTACCCCCCGGGTTTGGTGGCCCGGAGGGCATCGGTTAGAGTTCTTCCCGTTGCACAGCGCAGTACGCAACGAGCAAGCGGACGTGGCTCAGTGGTAGAGCATCACCTTGCCAAGGTGAGGGTCGCGGGTTCGAATCCCGTCGTCCGCTCGGAACTCCCGGGCGCTGGTCGTAGACCGGCGCCCGGCGTGCGGTGGAGTGGCCGAGAGGCGAGGCAACGGCCTGCAAAGCCGTCTACACGGGTTCAAATCCCGTCTCCACCTCGGCGCCGCCCCTGTGGTGTGTCGACGGGGGAGGCGGATCCGGCCAGCGGGCCGGAACGGGCGATTGGCTCAGCGGTAGAGCGCTTCCCTGACACGGAAGAGGTCACTGGTTCGATCCCAGTATCGCCCACCAGCCGGAGAGGCCCCCAGGTCAGCGACCTGGGGGCCTCTCCGCATGTCCGGGGTGTCAGCCGACCGGCACGCCGTCGGCCGCGGCCCGCAGGGCGGCCACGTCCAGCTTGGTCATCCCGAGCATCGCCTGCATCGCGCGCTGGGCACGGTTCGGGTCCGGGTCGGCGAAGACCTCCTTCATCCCGACCGGCACCACCTGCCAGGACAGGCCGTACCTGTCCTTGAGCCACCCGCACTGGCCCTCCTGCCCGCCGTCGCCGGTGAACCGGTCCCAGAGGCGGTCGACCTCCTCCTGGTCGGCGCAGTCCACCTGGAACGAAACGGCCTCGGTGAACGGGAACTGCGGGCCGCCGTTGATCCCGTCGAAACGCTGACCGTTGACCTCGAACTCGATGCTCATCACCTCACCGGCCGGCCCGGGCCCCCCTTCGGGATACCGGGCGACGTCGAGCACGCGCCCACCGCCGAACACGTCGATGTAGTAGTGCGCCGCCTCTTCGGCCTGCCCGTCGAACCACAGGCTGGGGACGATCTTCTGCTGGCTCATGGCCGGTCCTCTCTCGGTGGGCCACCCCGGTCGGGGTCACCCGCGATGAGGACCGCCTCCGGCCACGGAACTCATCGGAGCCGGGTCGGCTCAGCGCAGCGCCGGCGCCACGCGTTCGGCCCAGAAGCGCTCGACCTGCTCGGCCAGCGCGGCCCGGTCGCCGTCGTTGGCCAGCACCACGTCGGCGACCGCGCGCCGCTGCTCGTCGGTGGCCTGGCTGGCGATCCGCGCCCGGGCGTCGTCCTCGGCGAGCCCACGCTCGACCAACCGGGACACCCGGGTCTCCAGGGGGGCCTCGACGACCAGCACGAGGTCGTAGGAGCCGGCCTGACCGGTCTCGACCAGCAGGGGGACGTCCTGGACCACCACGGAGCCGGCCGGCGCCGCCGCGACCAGCTCAGCGGCCCGGGCGCGCACCCGGGGGTGGACGATGGCGTCCAGCCGGGCCCGCGCCGCGGGGTCGCTGAACACGATCGCCGCCAGCGCCGGCCGGTCGAGCGAGCCGTCGGCCGCCAGCACCCCGTCACCGAAGGCGGCGACCACCTCCGCCAGTCCCGGTGTCCCGGGCGCCACCACCTCGCGGGCCAGCCGGTCCGCGTCGACCACCAGCGCGCCGCGCTCGGCCAGCAACGCGGCCACCGTGCTCTTGCCCGACCCGATCCCACCGGTCAGCCCGATCCTCAGCACACCGCGACCCTAGTGAAGGAACCTCGCGCCCGACGGGTCACAGCGAGGTCACAGCGTCGACCGATCGGCGCGTCGCACGAGTCACAGCAGTCACAGGACTTACCTTTCGTCCCGGTGGACCTCCCCCGCCACAGCAGAGAGGCAGTGATCATGTCCCGCAGCACGCTCGACGGCCCGCAGTCGGCCCGCGGCACCTCCCGCCGTGGCCGTCACCGGATCGACGTCCCCGGTGGGGTCCGTTGCTCCGAGCTGCCCGGCGTCCGCGAGCGGCTGCCGCAGCGCCGGGCGTCGTCCTTCCTGCGCGCCCTGCTGCCCACCGTCGCCTCCGGCCGCCACACCTGGGACTTCCTGGCCAACGCCGGCGGCCGCCCCCGCACCGCGTTCGCGATCATCCTCAGCCTCTGAGCCCTCCCAGCTCCTGAGCGGCGCCCCGCCCGCTCGGCGTGCGGCCCACGGCAGCCAGGTCACGGCAGACCTCGCGCTGATCCGGTCAGGGACGACCGGACACCGGCCCGCGCGCTCGCCGATGACGACCCCGTCGACCGCCCCCGGTCGACGGGGTCGTCGTCATGTCATCGCGATCCTCCGGATCGCACCGCGGCCAGGCGCCGTCCCCGACCGCCGCTGAGCCGCCCCGTCGCTCGATCGCGGGACAGGACACACCCAGCACCGCGACGATCGCTGGCACAGACGACAGTGCGCCGCCCACCCCGGAGGGTGGACGGCGCACTGTTCAGGTGCTGCTCAGCAGAGCGGCGAGGTCACTCCCCGCCGGCGAGCTTGGCGCGCAGCGCGGCCAGAGCCTCGTCGGAGGCGAGCGTGCCGCCGCCACCGCCGCTGCTGCTACCGCCGCCACCGGTGGAGACGGTGTCGTCCTCCGGCTCGGCAGCGCTGGAGTAGCTGCCGCCGGCAGCGGCCTCGGCGTCGGCCTCCTTCGCCGCGGCGATCTGCTTGCGGTGCGCCTCGAACCGGGCCTGGGCCTCGGCGTACTGCTTCTCCCACGTCTCGCGGGCCTCGTCGTAGCCCTCGAGCCACTCGCCGGTCTCGGAGTCGAAGCCCTCCGGGTAGATGTAGTTGCCCTGCTCGTCGTAGGACGCGGCCATGCCGTAGGCGGCCGGGTCGAACTGGTCCTCGTCGCCGACGACGCCCTCGTTGGCCTGCTTCAGCGACAGCGAGATGCGACGGCGGTCCAGGTCGATGTCGATGACCTTGACCAGGATCTCGTCGCCCACCTGGACGACCTGCTCCGGGATCTCCACGTGGCGCTCGGCCAGCTCGGAGATGTGGACCAGGCCCTCGATGCCCTCGTCGACACGGACGAACGCACCGAAGGGCACCAGCTTGGTGACCTTGCCGGGCACGACCTGCCCGATCTGGTGCGTGCGGGCGAACTGACGCCACGGGTCCTCCTGCGTCGCCTTCAGCGACAGCGAGACCCGCTCACGGTCCAGGTCGACGTCGAGGACCTCGACGGTGACCTCCTGGCCGACCTCGACGACCTCGGACGGGTGGTCGATGTGCTTCCAGGACAGCTCGGAGACGTGCACCAGGCCGTCCACGCCACCCAGGTCGACGAACGCACCGAAGTTGACGATCGAGGAGACGACGCCCGTGCGGACCTGGCCCTTGGCGAGCTTGTTGAGGAACTCGCTGCGCACCTCGGACTGGGTCTGCTCCAGCCACTGGCGGCGGGACAGGACCACGTTGTTGCGGTTCTTGTCCAGCTCGATGATCTTCGCCTCGAGCTCGCGGCCCACGTAGGGCTGCAGGTCGCGGACGCGACGCATCTCGACCAGCGAGGCGGGGAGGAACCCGCGCAGGCCGATGTCGAGGATCAGGCCGCCCTTGACGACCTCGATGACGGTGCCGGTGACGACCTCGTCGGCTTCCTTCTTCGCCTCGATCGTGCCCCAGGCGCGCTCGTACTGTGCGCGCTTCTTGGACAGGATGAGGCGGCCTTCCTTGTCCTCCTTCTGGAGGACGAGGGCTTCCACCTCGTCGCCGACCTTGACGACCTCGGTCGGGTCGACGTCGTGCTTGATGGACAGCTCGCGCGAGGGGATGACGCCCTCGGTCTTGTAGCCGATGTCCAGCAGCACCTCATCCCGGTCGACCTTGACGATCACGCCTTCGACGATGTCGCCGTCGTTGAAGTACTTGATGGTCTGGTCGATCGCGGCGAGGAAGTCCTCGGCGGTGCCGATGTCGTTGACCGCGATCTGGGGGGTGCTGTCGGGACGGACCTGGGTGGAGGTCATGTGGTCGAGTGCTCCGGACGGGGGGTGCGTAGGGACAGGGGAACCCGGGACCAGGCGGCCACGGGCGGCTTCGCGGGCAGGGAACCGAGGGGGATCGCCCTCCCGCTGAGGGGGACGAACACCACAGACCTCTGGCGCAATTCCCCATCGTACGGACGTCGGCTGGGCAGGTCCACCACGGGTCCGGCCGGTGTGCCGCGCCCCGGCGTGTCACGATCGGCGCGCCATGGACCCCGCCCAGGACCCGCTCCCCCTCCCGCTGGCCGCGGACGGCTATCCCGCCGCCGGCGACGTCACGCGCCGCCCGGTCGGTCAGACCGAGTCGGCCCGGGCCAACCGCGGGTGGTGGGACGCCGCCGCACCCGCCTACCTCGCCGAGCACGGCACCGACCTGGGCGACGCGGACTTCCTGTGGTGCCCCGAGGGCCTCCGGGAGGCCGACGCACACCTGCTCGGGGAGGTGGCCGGGCGCCGGGTGCTGGAGATCGGCTGCGGCTCGGCCCCCTGCTCCCGCTGGCTGCGCCGCGCCGGCGCCGCCCCGGTGGCGCTGGACGTCTCGGGCGGGATGCTCGCCCGGGCCGCGGAGCTGAACCGGGCCACCGGCCTGTCGGTGCCGCTGTTGCAGGCCGACGCCGGGGCGCTGCCGCTGGCCACCGGCAGCGTCGACCTGGCGTGCTCGGCGTTCGGGGGGCTGCCGTTCGTCGCGGACGCGGGTGCGGTGCTGCGCGAGGTCGCCCGGGTGCTCCGGCCCGGTGGGCGGTTCGTCGCCTCGGTCAACCACCCGATGCGCTGGGCGATGCCGGACTCCCCCGACCCCGAGGACCTGCGGGTCGTCTCCTCCTACTTCGACCGCACGCCCTACGTCGAGACCGACGGCGCCGGGCGCACGGTCTACGTCGAGCACCACCGCACGGTCGGCGACTGGGTGCGGGCCGTCGTCGACGCAGGCCTGGTGCTGCGGGACCTGCTGGAGCCAGAGTGGACCCCGGGCCGCACCCAGACCTGGGGGCAGTGGTCCCCCGCGCGGGGAGCGCTCGTGCCGGGCACGCTCGTGCTGGTCTGCGAGTTGCCCCACCGACCGGAGGAGACCGCATGGACGAGCTGACCGACCAGGCGCAGACCCTGGACGGCCCTGCGGCGCCCGCACTGGACGACGCCGCGCACCGGGCCCTGGACGGCGCCGCCGAGACGGCCCTGGTGGTGCTGGTGCCCGAGGCGGACCCGGTGGTCGGCGACCACCGGCGGCAGTTCGACGCGTCGGCGGTCTGGGGCGTGCCGGCGCACGTCACCGTCATCTACCCCTTCGCGCCGCCGAACCAGGTCGACGAGGGGATGCTGGTCCAGCTGGGCCGGGTGGTCGCCACCCAGCCGGTCTTCGACTGCGTGCTGGACCACACCGGCTGCTTCGGCGAGGAGGTGCTGTGGCTGGCCCCGGCCGACGACGAGCCGTTCCGCCGGCTCACCGCCGCGGTGGTCGAGGCCTTCCCCGACCACCCGCCCTACCGGAGCGCGCACGGCGAGGACCCGAGCCCGCACCTCTCGGTGGCCGAGCGGCGCCTCGGCGACGACGCCGGCCTGCGCACGGTCGCCGAGGCGATCCGGGAACAGCTGCCCATCCGGTCGCAGGTGACCACGGTGAGCCTCTTCGCCGGCACCCGGGAGCCCGACTCCTGGCACCTGGTCGCCGAGTTCCCGCTGGCTGAGCCGCCCGCCTGACGGATCACCCCGTCCCACTCGGCCCCCGTGCAGGGGCCCGCCGCGAGCCTGCGAGCGGTGGGCAGAAGGACCTCGTCCCCCTCCCCCCTCGCAGGCTCGGGGCGAGCCTCCGGACGAGGCCGTCAGTGGGCGGCGGCGTCCCAGCTGGCGCCGACGCCCACGGAGACCTCCAGCGCGACCGACAGCTGCGCCGCGCCGGCCATCTCCCGACGCACCAGGGCCTCGAGCTGCTCCCGCTCCCCCGGGGCCACCTCGAGCACGAGCTCGTCGTGGACCTGCAGCAGCATCCGCGAGCGCAGGCCCTCGGCCTCGATCGCCCGTTCCACGCCGAGCATCGCCACCTTGATGACGTCGGCGGCCGAGCCCTGGATGGGGGCGTTGAGCGCCATCCGCTCGGCCATCTCCCGGCGCTGCCGGTTGTCGCTGGTCAGGTCGGGCAGGTAGCGCCGGCGGCCCAGCGTCGTCTCGGTGTACCCGGTCTGCCGGGCGTCGTCGACCACGCCGTCGAGGTAGTCGCGGATGCCGCCGAACCGCTCGAAGTAGGCGTGCATCTGCGCCCGCGCCTCCTCCGGGGTGATCCGCAGCTGCTGGGCCAGCCCGTAGGCGGACAGTCCGTAGGCCAGCCCGTAGCTCATCGCCTTGATCCGGCGGCGCATCTCCGGGTCGACCGCCTCGATCGGGATGCCGAAGGCCCGCGAGGCGACGAAGGAGTGCAGGTCCTCCCCCGAGGTGAAGGCCTCGATCAGCCCCGCGTCCTCGGACAGGTGCGCCATGATGCGCATCTCGATCTGGCTGTAGTCGGCGGTCATCAGCGACTCGTAGCCCGGGCCGACCACGAACGCCTGCCGGATCCGGCGGCCCTCGGCGCTGCGGATCGGGATGTTCTGCAGGTTGGGGTCGGTGGAGCTGAGCCGGCCGGTGGCGGCGATCGTCTGCTGGTAGGTGGTGTGGATCCGCCCGGCGTCGTCCACCATCGGGATCAGCCCGTCGATGACGGTGCGCAGCCGGGTGACGTCGCGGTGCCGGAGCAGGTGCTCGAGGAACGGGTGACCGGTGGAGGCCAGCAGCGAGGTCAGCGCCTCGGCGTCGGTGGTGTAGCCGGTCTTGTTCTTCTTGGTCTTCGGCAGCCCCAGCTCGTCGAACAGCACCGCCTGCAGCTGCTTGGGCGAGCCCAGGTTGATCTCCTTGCCGATGACGGCGTAGGCCTCCTGCGCGGCCTCGGCGACCTGGGCGGCGAACTCCTTCTGCAGCTCGTGCAGGGAGTCCAGGTCAGCGGCGATGCCGCGACGCTCCATCGCGGCGAGCACCCGGGTCAGCGGCAGCTCGATCTGGCCCAGCAGGTGGTCACCACCGCGCTGGCCGAGCACCTGCTCGAGGGCGTCGGAGAGGTCGTTGACCGCGACCGCCTTGAGCACGTCTGCGTGCGCGGCCTCGGCGGCGACGTCGGCCTCGGTGGGGCCGAGACCGTCGAGGGTCAGCTGCTCCTCGGGCGCGGCGGCGTCCTTGAGCTCGCGGCGCAGGTAGCGCACCGCCAGGTCGCCCAGGTCGAACGAGCGCTGACCGGGGTTGGCCAGGTAGGCGGCGAGCGCGGTGTCGCTGGCGAGCCCGCGCAGCTCCCACCCGCGGGCCCAGACGGCCAGCAGCGGGCCCTTGACCTCGTGCACGACCTTGGGCGCGGCCGGGTCGGCCAGCCAGTCGGCCAGCGCCTGCTCGTCGGCGGCGTCGAGTGCGGGGCCCTGCTCGTGGTCGGTGAGGTCGACGAAGGTCGCGTGGTCGTCGGCCGCGGCCAGCGCCAGGCCGGTGAGCTCGCCGGTGCCGCGGCCCCAGGTGCCGCGGAAGACGATGCCGGTGTGCCCGGTGCGGGCGTGCGCGGCGAGCCAGTCGCCGAGCCCGCCGGGAGCCACCTCGTCGGCGGTGGCCTCGAAACCGCCGTCGACCTCCGGCTCGGCGCTGGAGAGGGTGGCGAAGAGCCGGTCGCGCAGCACCCGGAACTGCAGGTTGTCGAAGAGGGTGTGCACCTCGTTGCGGTCCCAGGGCTGGACGGCGAGGTCCACCGGGCCCACCTCCAGCGGCACCTGCCGGTCGAGCTCGGTGAGCCGCCGGTTCTGCAGCACCTGGGAGAGGTGCTCGCGCAGCTTCTCCCCGACCTTGCCCTTGACCGTGTCGACCTGGTCGACCAGGGCGTCGAGCGAGCCGTACTCGCGCACCCACTTGGCCGCGGTCTTCTCCCCCACGCTCGGGATGTTCGGCAGGTTGTCGCTCGGGTCGCCGCGCAGCGCGGCGAAGTCCGGGTACTGCACCGGGCTGAGCCCGTACTTGGCCTCGACCTCCCCCGGGGTGAACCGGGTCAGGTCGGAGACGCCCTTGCGGGGGTAGAGCACCGTCACGTGCTCGTTGACCAGCTGGAGCGCGTCGCGGTCACCGGTGCAGATGAGCACGTCCATGCCCTGCTCGACCGCCTGCACGGTGAGCGTGGCGATGACGTCGTCGGCCTCGTAGCCCTCGGCGGTGATCACCGGGACGTGCAGCGCGCCGAGGACCTCCTGGACGAGGCTGACCTGCCCGCGGAAGTCGGTGGGGCTCTCGGCCCGGTTGGCCTTGTACTCGGCGTAGATCTCGCTGCGGAAGGTCTTCCGGCTGACGTCGAAGGCGACCGCCAGGTGCGAGGGCTGCTCGTCGCGCAGCACGTTGATCAGCATCGAGGTGAAGCCGTAGACCGCGTTGGTCGGCTGCCCCGTGGTCGTGGAGAAGTTCTCCACCGGCAGGGCGAAGAAGGCCCGGTAGGCCAGTGAGTGGCCGTCGAGCAGGAGCAGCCGGGGCCGGCCGCCCTCGGCGGTCGGGACCGGGGCGGCAGCGGGGGCGTCGGACGGGGCGGCGGCGGGAGCGGACATCGCCCGCGATCCTAAGTCCGCCCACCGACATCCCGGCCCCGCGCCGCGGTGGCTAGCGTGCGGCAGCGTGACGTACCCACGACCTGACTGGCTGCCGGCCGACACGCAGGGCCCGCTCGACGACAAGCTGGGCATCCGGATCACCGAGTGGGACCCCGACCGCCTGGTCGCGACCATGCCGGTGGCCGGCAACGAGCAGCCCTTCGGCCTGCTGCACGGCGGCGCGACCTGCGCGCTGGCCGAGAGCATCGGCTCGTACGCGGCGGTGCTGCACGCCGGTCCCGGGGGCTCGGTGGTCGGCATCGAGCTCAACGCCAGCTACCTCAGCGGCGCCCGTTCCGGCCTGGTCACCGCGGTGTGCACCCCGGTCCGCCGCGGCCGCACCCTGGCGACCTTCCTCATCTCCGTGTCCGACGACACCGGACGGCCCACGGCCAGCGCGCGGCTGACCTGCATGATCCGACCGGCGCGCACCGCGACGCCGAACTGAGCGCCCGGACCGGTGGTGCGCGACCGACCGTCAGCACGTCGGCGTGTCGCAGATGTGTCACGAAGCGTCGCAGCAGGTCGAGGCCGTAACACGGGTGGGTTACTGTCCCGCCTCACATCCAACGGCTGGGAGGTCGAGTGACGCACGCGCCCCACCGTGCCGCGAGGCGCGGGGAACGCAGCTCCACCCGGGAGGCCTCGTCGGCCCCGCGAACACCCTGGCGGAGCGCACGCCACTGGGGCGGCGGCCGTCGTCCCCTGACCCTGGCCCTGCTCATCGCCGCGGTCGCGATGGCCTTCGCCACGCTCGTACCCGGGATCGCCTCCGCCGAGGGCGAGCAGGTGCGCGGCACCCTGCAGACCAGCGTCAGCGGCCCGATCGAGGGCGTCACGGTCGAGGTGACGACGCCGGACGGCGACCCCGTGGACACCGTCCAGACCGACGAGGACGGCCGGTGGGAGGTCGACCTGCCGGGCCCCGGCCAGTACGTCGTCAGCGTCGACCCCGACGACCTGCCGGAGGAGGTCGAGCTCAACGGCGAGCCCAGCCGGACGGTCACCGTCGACCTCGGGCGACAGCAGCCGGTGAACATCGGCCTGAACGACGGCAGCCGCAACGACGGCGGCGGCACGATCCGCGCGGTCCAGCTGTTCGTCGACGGGCTGCGGTTCGGGCTGCTGATCGCCATGGCCGCCGTCGGCCTGTCGCTGATCTACGGCACCACCGGGCTGACCAACTTCGCCCACGGCGAGCTGGTCACCATCGGCGCCGTCGCGGCCTGGTACATCAACGTCCAGGGTGGGGTGCCGCTGATCCCGGCGGCCCTGCTGGCGATGGTGGTCGGCGGCGTCGTCGGCGCGCTCAACGAACTGGCCATCTGGCGGCCGCTGCGGCGCCGCGGCACCGGGCTCATCGCGGCGCTGGTCGTCTCGATCGGCCTGTCGCTGGCGCTGCGGTACGGCTACCAGATCTTCTACGGCGGGTTCTCCAACCCCTACGCCGACTTCCAGGGGCAGCGGGCGGAGAGCTACGGCCCGTTCACCCTGCAGGACCGGGACGTCGCCTCGATCGCCATCGCGGTCGTGGTGCTGGTGCTGGTCGCGCTCATGCTGCAGCGCACCAAGATCGGCAAGGCGATGCGAGCCGTCTCGGACAACCGCGACCTCGCCGCGTCCTCCGGGATCGACGTCAACCGGGTGATCCTCTTCGTCTGGGTGCTCGGCGGGGCGCTCGCCGCGCTCGGCGGGGTGCTCCTCGGCCTCTCCGACCAGGTCCAGTGGGACATGGGCTTCCGGCTGCTGCTGCTGATGTTCGCCGGGGTCACCCTGGGCGGGCTCGGGACCGCCTACGGCGCCCTGCTCGGCAGCATCATCGTCGGCGTCTTCGTGCAGATGTCCACCCTCGTCATCCCGAATGACATGAAGTACGTCGGAGGGCTGCTCCTCTTGATCGTCATCCTCGTCGTCCGTCCCCAGGGCATCCTGGGCAGCCGCGCCAGGATCGGCTGACCGATGGCCGACCTCCTCAACGCGTTCGCCATCGCGGGCAAGGCGTTCTTCGGGTTCCAGGCGATCTTCTTCGCCCTGCTGGCCATCGGCATCAACGTGCACTTCGGCTACACCGGGCTGCTGAACTTCGGCCAGATCGCCTTCGCCATGCTGGGCGGGTTCGGCATCGCCATCTCGGTGAGCCAGTGGGGGCTGCCCTTCTGGGTCGGCGTCCTCGTCGGGGTGCTCGCCGCGGTGGCACTGGCCCTCCTGCTGGGCCTGCCGACGCTCCGCCTGCGCGCCGACTACCTCGCGATCGTCACGATCGCCACGGCCGAGGGGCTGAGACTGGTCTTCCGGTCGGTCTCCGCCACCCCGGTCACCGGCGGCACCCGCGGCCTCTCGGCGTTCAACCGCGACTTCATCGCCCTCGCGCCCTGGGACACCGGCCGGCGGTACAACCTGCTGGGCACCACCTGGAGCGGCGGCGAGCTGTGGGTCTGCACCGTCGGCTGGATCCTGGTGGCGCTGTGCTCACTGCTGGTGTGGGCACTCATGCGCGCACCCTGGGGCCGGGTGGTGAAGGCGATCCGCGAGGACGAGGACGCCGTCCGCTCGCTGGGCAAGAACGTCTACGCCTACAAGATGCAGGCGCTGGTGCTCGGCGGGATCTTCGGCGCCTTCGGCGGCATGGTCTACGCCGTCGGCACCGGTTCGGCGATCCCCGACCAGTACCAGAACGCCAACACCTTCCTCGCCTACGGGGCCCTGATCCTCGGCGGCGCCGCCCGGGTGCTCGGGCCGGTCATCGGATCCATGCTGCTGCTGTTCATCCTGCAGTTCGCCGACACCGGGCTGCGCTCGCTGATCTCCAACGGGGTCATCCCCTCGGAGCTGCTCTCCTCGACCGACGTGGCGCAGCTGCGCTACGTGCTGGTCGGCATCGGGCTCATGCTGTTGTTGGTGTTCCGGCCCCAGGGCATCTTCGGTGACCGACGAGAGGTGATGCTCGATGCCCGCTGACCCCACCCCGCACGGCGCCCACGCCGCGCAGCCCGGGGAGCTCGCCCGGTCCGGCGGCGCCCACCGGGCGGCGCCGCAGCGGCTGGCCCAGGCCGCGCTGCGCGACGTCCCCTGGGAGGTCGGGGTCGCCAAGCCCGATCCGGCGATCGTCGTCGACTCCGTCACCCGCACCTTCGGTGGCCTGACCGCGGTCTCGGTCGACCACCTGGAGATCCAGCGCGGCGGGATCACCGGCCTCATCGGGCCCAACGGCGCCGGCAAGACGACGCTGTTCAACCTGCTCACCGGGTTCGACCAGCCCAACACCGGCACCTGGTCGTTCAACGGTCGCGACCTGGGCAAGCTCAGCCCGCACCAGGTCGCCCGGCTCGGCGTCGTCCGCACCTTCCAGCTGACCAAGGCGCTGTCCCGGCTCACCGTGCTGCAGAACATGCTGCTCGGTGCCCAGGAGCAGCGCGGGGAGAGCTTCCTGCGCGCGCTCGTGCCGGGCACCTGGCGTACCCAGGAGAAGGCCAACACCGAGCGGGCCATGGACCTGCTGCGGCGGTTCAAGCTCGACGCCAAGAAGGACGACTTCGCCGGCAGCCTCTCCGGCGGTCAGCGCAAGCTGCTGGAGATGGCCCGGGCGCTGATGAGCGAGCCGCAGGTCGTCATGCTCGACGAGCCGATGGCCGGGGTGAACCCCGCCCTGACCCAGAGCCTGCTGGGCCACGTCAAGGACCTCCGCGAGGAGGGCATGACGGTCATCTTCGTGGAGCACGACATGGACGTCGTCCGGGACATCAGCGACTGGGTGGTCGTCATGGCCGCCGGCAAGGTCATCGCCGAGGGCGCGCCGGACTCCATCAGCCAGAACAAGGCCGTCGTCGACGCCTACCTCGGTGCCCACCACGACGCCCCCCTGACGGAGGAGGAGGAAGACCGCTTCCTCGCCGAGGACCAGGCGGCCGAACGTGCCCGGCGCGAGAACGACATCAGCTCCGACCGGGGCCGCACGAGGAGGGCAGGACGATGAGCACCGCGGATACGACAGGTCCGCCGGAGGACCGCAGGTTCCTGGTGCCGGAGTCCGAACAGGACGCACCGGTCGCCGACGAGCCCGGCGCAGGCACCGCAGCGGAGCTGTCCCCCGCGGAGAAGGCGGCCACCCGGGAGGAGCACGAGCGCCTCGCCGAGGGGGCGCTGGTGCGCGCCGACAACCTGGTGGCGGGCTACGTCCCCGGGGTCAACATCCTCAACGGGTGCGACTTCTACCTCTCGGACGGCGAACTGGTCGGGATCATCGGCCCCAACGGTGCCGGCAAGTCCACGCTGCTCAAGGCGCTGTTCGGGCTGATCCCGGTCCGGTCCGGCGCGGTGACGCTGCGCGGGGAGGACATCACCTCCGCCCCGGCCCACCGGCTGGTCTCGCTCGGCGTCGGCTACGTGCCGCAGAACAACAACGTGTTCCCCTCGCTCACCATCGAGGAGAACATGCAGATGGGCGTCTACCTGCGGCCGAAGACGTTCAAGGAGCGCTTCGACTACGTCGCCGACCTCTTCCCGCTGCTCGGTGACCGGCGGAAGGGCAAGGCCGGGGCCCTCTCCGGCGGCGAACGGCAGATGGTGGCGATGGGCCGGGCGCTGATGATGGACCCGTCGGTGCTGCTGCTCGACGAGCCCTCCGCCGGCCTGTCCCCGGTGCTGCAGGACGAGGTGTTCATCCGCTGCCGGCGGATCAACGCCACCGGGGTCTCGATCATCATGGTCGAGCAGAACGCCCGGCGCTGCCTGCAGATCTGCCACCGCGGTTACGTGCTGGACCAGGGGCGCAACGCCTACACCGACACCGGCAAGTCGCTGATGAACGACCCGAAGGTGATCGAGCTCTACCTGGGGACCCTCGCCAAGGCCCAGTGACACCCCGACGGCGCCGGTCTCCCCAGGGGACCGGCGCCGTCGTCGTCCCCGGCACGGCCGGTCCGGGCAGACTCACCGGGTGCTCCTCGTCGCCCACCTGATCGCGGTCAGCGCCTACGCCGGCGTCCAGTGGACCGTGCGGGTGCTCGTCTACCCGCAGTTCGACCAGGTGCCCGCGGACGCCTTCCCGCCCTACGAGCGCGCCCACCAGCGCCGCGTCGCCCGGCTGGTGGGTCCCCTCTTCGCGGCCCAGCTGGTGACCAGCGGCTGGTTGCTGGTCGACCGCCCGGTGGGTGCGCCGCTGGGTCTCGTCCTCGCCGCGGCCGGGCTCGTCACGCTCGTGCTGCTGGTGACGGCGGTGGGGGCGGTCCCGCTGCACCGGCGCCTGGACGGCGGCTGGGACGCCGCCGTGCACCGCCGGCTGCTGCGGGTGGACTCCGTCCGGGTGGTCCTGGCGACCGCCGGGGTCGTCGTGGCCGCGCTCCTCGTCGGCTGAGGCGCCACCCGCGGGACCCCGCACAGCACTGCGGCCCGGCACCTCGAGGGTGCCGGGCCGCAGCCTGGAACGGTGGAACCGGGTCAGCGCTGCTGGGTCACAGCGCCTCGTACCTCAGCTCAGCGCTGGGGCCCGATGCCCTGGGCGTTGAGGTCCTGGATGATCCGCGAGGACTCCTCGAACCCGATGACCACGATGGCGTCGGGGTTGAAGTCGACCATCTGCTGGACCTCGGAGCTGAAGTTCGCCGCCTGCGGGTCGTAGGTGATGTACTCGATGCTGTCCTCCGACAGACCGCCCGCGACCAGGTTGTCGCGGGTGTTCTGCGCCAGACCCGTGCCGTACGGGTCGTTGATCGCCAGGATGCCGACGGTGTTGTTGCCGTCCTCGGCGATCAGGTCGGCCAGCGCGCGGGCCTGCAGGGTGTCCGGGGGCGCGGTGCGGAAGTACAGCCCGTTGTCGTCGTAGGTGGTGAACTGGTCGGAGGTGTTCGCCGGGGAGATCTGCAGGACGCCGGCACCGGTGATGGTGTCGATGACCGTGAGGCTCACCCCGGAGGACGCGGCACCGACGATGGCGTCGACGTTGGACTGCAGCAGCCGGTCGACCGTCTGGGTGGCGGTGTCGGTCGAGGCGTCACCGGAGTCACCCTCGACGAGCTGCACCGGCTGGCCGAGCACGCCGCCGGCCTCGTTCACCTCGTTGATCGCCAGCTGGGCGCCGGCGACCTCCGGCGGGCCGAGGAAGGCCAGGTTCCCGGTCAGCGGCAGCAGGGTGCCGACCACCAGCGGGTCGCCCGTGGCACCCGCCGGCGCGTAGGCCGGGCCCTCGTCGGTGGCGGCGTTGGCCTCGTCGCCGGCGATGACGAACTCCGTCGCCGAGTCGTCGAGCTGGTTGTCCTCGCCGAACTGCAGGATCCCGAAGCTGGCCTGGGCCGGCTCCCCGGGCTCGGCGAAGCTCAGCGGGCCGCTGACGCCGTCGTAGTCGACGTTGCCGCCGGCGTTGATGATCTCCAGGCAGGCGGCGTAGGACTCGCAGGTCTCGCCGCCGAAGGTCAGCCCGTTGACGTACGGCGCGAACACCGTGGCGTCGCTGCTGCCGGCCGCCTGGGCCGCCAGCGCGGTGAGGATGACGGCGTCGTAGGTCTCACCGGCGTAGTTGAAGTCCTGCAGGTTGGGGTCGACCGAGAGCAGGCGGTCGGTGAAGTCGCCGGACAGCTCGGTCAGCGGCGTCGTACCCGACATGCCGGCCAGGGCGCCCGGCTCGGAGAAGTCCTCGCCGAGGGCGTTGCCCATGTTGCCGTCGGTGCCGTAGACGTTGACCTGCTTCTCGCCGCTCGCGTCGGTGCCGCCGCCGGTGTCGCCGCCGTCGTCGCCGCCGCCGCAGGCGGTCAGCGCGAGCAGGGCGGCACCGGAGAGGGCGATCGCGCGAGCGGTGGTGCGGGTGCGCATCAAGGAACTCCCAGTGGGGTGCGTGCGTGGTCACCGGGCCCGAAGAGCTGGACAGCCCACCGGCCGGCCGGTCAGTGGGCAGAACCTAACTGCCACACCGGCGGCCACCACCCCCGCTCAGTGCACCGTGATGACGTTGTGACCTGCGCGTCTCGGGTGCGCCACACCGTGGGACACGCCGACACACGTGCGCAACGACCGTGTCGCCCGTCACGCGCCGTCGGCTGTCGTGGCCGGCGCGGCCCGGGAGACGGAACGGCCGCCGGCCCGCGGATCGCGGAGCCGGCGGCCGGTCGTGCGAGTGCAGGGCGGACGCGGTGGCGCTCAGGCGGTGGGCTGTCCCCCGGCCGGGGCGGCGTCGCCGACCTCGGTCGTCATGATCGCCTCGGCCAGCGCGCGCATCGAGGTGCGCTCGTTCATCGCCGTGCGCTGGATCCACCGGAACGCCTCGGCCTCCGTCATCCCGCGCTCGGTCATCAGCCGGCCCTTCGCCTTCTCGATGACCTTGCGGGCCTCCAGGCGCTCCTTGAGGTCGGCGACCTCGGCGTCCAGGGCGTGCATCTCCTGGAACCGCCCGACCGCGACCTCGATCGCCGGGACCAGGTCGTTCTTGGAGAACGGCTTCACCAGGTAGGCCATCGCCCCGGCGTCGCGGGCGCGCTCGACCAGCTCGCGCTGGCTGAAGGCGGTGAGCACGATGACCGGGGCGATGCGGGCGCTGGCGATCTGCTCGGCCGCGGCGATCCCGTCGAGCACGGGCATCTGCACGTCGAGGACGACGAGGTCGGGCCGCAGCTGCTGGGCCTGCTCGACCGCGGCCTGCCCGTCACCGACCTCCGCGACGACGACGTACCCCTCCTCCTCGAGCATCTCCTTGAGGTCGAGGCGGATCAGTGCCTCGTCCTCGGCGATGAGGACCCGGGTCGGCTCGTTGGTCACGGAGATCATCCTATCGACCGCAGGCGCGGAACCCGAGCCGGATAGGCTGCGGGCCACTCGGTCGAGTTGAGCCCCCGTACCCCAATCGGCAGAGGGAGCGGATTCAAAACCCGCGCAGTGTGCGTTCGAGTCGCACCGGGGGCACCATGCACATGGCGATCCTCACGGACCGCACCGCCGCCAACGGCCGTTCCCGGCCGCCGTTGAGCAGCTTCGTCGTTCGGTCGCGGAACCCTCCGGGCTCCACTCCTCACTGACCGCACCGCGGCCGAGTGCCGTCCCGGCCGCCGTCGAGCCGCTGCCCGTGCCTCCGGCGGGGACCCTCCGGGCCCCACACCGGAGTCACCCCGGCCGGGCGGCCGTCCCCGGCTCCATCGGACCCGTCACCAGACGCCCCTCCCGACCTGCGGAGCGGCCGGTGCCCCACTGCGCGTGCCGGACGAGCACCGCAATACCGTGACCGCGTGACCGGCCACATGACCCCCGAGCAGTTCCGCCAGCACGGCCACGAGGTGGTCGACTGGATCGCCGACTACTGGGCCCGGGTGGGCTCGCTCCCGGTCCGGTCGCAGGTCTCCCCCGGCGACGTGCGCGCCGCCCTCCCGCCGCAGGCGCCCGAGCGGGGCGAGCCGTTCGCCGCGGTGCTGGCCGACCTCGACCGCGTCGTCGTCCCCGGGCTGACCCACTGGCAGCACCCCGGCTTCTTCGGGTACTTCCCGGCGAACACCTCCGGGCCCTCGGTGCTGGGTGACCTGGTGAGCGCCGGCCTGGGCGTGCAGGGGATGTCCTGGGTGACCAGCCCGGCCGCCACCGAGCTCGAGCAGCACGTGATGGACTGGCTGGCCGACCTGCTCGGGCTGCCGGCGTCCTTCCGCTCCACCGGCACCGGCGGCGGCGTCGTCCAGGACTCCAGCTCGGGGGCGAACCTGGTGGCCCTGCTCGCCGCCCTGCACCGGGCCAGCAAGGGCGCCACGCTGCGCCACGGGGTGCTCCCCGAGGAGTACACCGTCTACGTCTCCGCCCAGACGCACAGCTCGATGGAGAAGGCGGTGCGCATCGCCGGCCTCGGTGCCGAGGCGATCCGCATCGTCGAGGTCGACGAGGAGCTGGCGATGCGGCCCGGTGCGCTCGCCGCGCGGCTGGAGCGGGACGTCGCCCGCGGGTTCACCCCGGTGCTGGTCTGCGCCACCGTGGGCACGACCTCGACGACGGCGGTCGACCCGCTGGCCGAGATCGGGCCGGTCTGCCAGCGCTTCGGGGTGTGGCTGCACGTCGACGCCGCCTACGCCGGGGTCAGCGCCGTCGCCCCCGAGCTGCGTGCGCTGCAGGCCGGGGTGGAGTGGGCCGACAGCTACACCACCGACGCGCACAAGTGGCTGCTCACCGGCTTCGACGCGACGCTCTTCTGGGTCGCCGACCGGGCCGCGCTCACCGGCGCGCTGTCGATCCTCCCCGAGTACCTGCGCAACGCCGCCACCGACACCGGCGCGGTCGTCGACTACCGCGACTGGCAGATCGAGCTGGGCCGCCGCTTCCGGGCGCTGAAGCTGTGGTTCGTGGTCCGCTGGTACGGGGCCGAGGGGTTGCGCGAGCACATCCGCGGCCACGTGGCCCTGGCCCAGGAGCTGGCGGCCTGGGCGGCGGCCGACGACCGCTTCGACGTCGTCGCCCCGCACCCGCTGTCGCTGGTGTGCCTGCGCCCCCGCTGGGCCGACGGCGTGGACGCCGACGTCGCCACCATGACCCTGCTGGAGCGGCTCAACGACGGCGGCGAGGTCTTCCTGACCCACACGACGGTGGGCGGCTCCGCGGTGCTGCGGGTGGCGATCGGTGCGCCCGCGACGGCCCGGCAGCACGTCGAGCGGGTCTGGGCACTGCTGGTGGAGGGCCACGACTGGCTGGCCAACGACTTCGCGGAGCAGGCCCGCGAGCGGCAGGAGGCCGAGCGCCGCGAGCGGGCAGCGCGCGAGGAGGCGGCCGCCGCAGAGCGGGCAGCCGCAGAGCAGGCAGCCGCAGAGCAGGCAGCCGCGCAGCCGGTGGTCGAGACCCCGGCCGCCCAGGACGAGACCGCCGAGCAGGCCGCGGCCCAGGCCGACCTCGACGGCGCGCCCTCCCAGGACTGAGCGACCCGCCGGGAGGGGCTCAGCCGAGCGAGCGGATGAGCCCCTCCTGGGCGACGGTGGCCACGTGCGTGCCGTCGGCGGACCAGATCTGCCCGAAGCACACTGCGCGACCACTGGCCGCCGCCGGGCTGTCGGTCTCGTAGAGGAACCACTCGTCGGCCCGTGCGGGCCGGTGGAACCACACCGCGTGGTCCAGGCTCGCCCCGACGATCGATCCGCCCCAGCCACCGCCGATGCGGGCCAGCCCGGCGGAGAGCAGGGTCAGGTCGCTGACGAAGGTGAGCGCGGCGGCGTGCACGTTGTCGTCGTCGGGCAGCCGCCCGGTGACCCGGAACCAGGCCCGGAACGCGGTGTCCCCCGCCGTGCGGGGCTCGGGGTCGTAGGGGTCACGCAGGTAGCGGGAGTCGACCGCCCGGTTGAGGGCACGCGCGCCCTCGGCCCGGTCGGGGTGGGCGGCGAGCACCTCGGGCAGCCCGGGGAGCCCGTCGGGGCCGGGCACCTCCGGCATGGGCAGGGAGTGCTCCACCACCGCCCGCTCCCCCGCGGTGAAGTCCGCGGTGAGCGCGAAGATGGCGACGTCCTCGCCCTTGCGGGTCTGCCGGGCCACCACCCGCCGGGTGCTGAACGACCGGCCCTCCCGGATCCGGTCCACCTCGTAGCGGATCTCCTCCTGCGGGTCGCCCGGCCGGAGGAAGTACGAGTGGAGCGAGTGCACCGGCCGCTCGGCCGGCACCGTGGCGTTCGCCGCGGCGAGCGCCTGGGCAGCCACCTGACCGCCGAAGATCCGCTGCAGCGGCGTCCGGGGGGTGCTGCCGACGAACAGGTCCGGGGCGCGTTCCTCCAGGTCGAGGACGACCATGAGCTCGGCCGCCGGGGTCGGGGCCGGGACCTCCCCGGCTGATCCCGCCCCCGACGCCGCCGCTGCTGCGGTCACGCCTGCGTTCCCACCTCGTGCACCCGGACGAGGTTGGTCGTCCCGGCCGTGTTCGGCGGGGAGCCGGCCACGACGACGACCTGGTCGCCCTCGCGCAGCCGGCCGATGGACAGCAGCGAGAAGTCGACCTGGGCGACCATGTCGTCGGTGTGCTCGACCGTGGGGACGATGAACGTCTCCACGCCCCAGGACAACGCCAGCCGGCTGCGCACCCGCGGGTCGTTGGTGAAGGCCAGGATCGGCAGCCGGGTCTTCAGCGCCGCCAGCCGCTGGGCGCTGCGGCCGGTGGAGGTGAAGGCGGCCAGCGCCGACACGTCGAGCGCCTCGCCGACGTCCTTGGCCGCCCGCACCATGGCCCCCGGCCGGGAGTGCGATGCCTTGAGCAGCTGGGGGGCGAGGATCTCGTCGGTCTCGACCGCGGCGATGATGCGGTCCATCGTGCGGACCGCGGCGATCGGGTGCTTGCCCACCGAGGTCTCCCCCGACAGCATCACCGCGTCGGCGCCGTCGAGGACGGCGTTGGCCACGTCGGAGGCCTCGGCGCGGGTGGGCCGGGAGTTCTCGATCATCGACTCGAGCATCTGCGTGGCCACGATGACCGGCTTGTTGCGCTCGCGGGCGGCCTGCACGGCGCGCTTCTGCACCAGCGGCACCTGCTCGAGCGGCAGCTCCACACCGAGGTCACCGCGGGCGACCATGATGCCGTCGAAGGCGTCGCAGATCGCGTCGAGGTTCTCGACCGCCTCGGGCTTCTCCAGCTTGGCGATGACCGGGGCGAACACGTCCTCCTGGGCCATCACCTCGCGGACCAGCTCGACGTCGCGGGGGGAACGGACGAAGGACAGCGCGACGAAGTCCACCCCCAGCGAGAGGGCGAAGCGCAGGTCCTCCTCGTCCTTGTCCGACATGGCGGGGACGCTGACCGCGACGCCGGGCAGGGACAGGCCCTTGTTGTTGGAGACCGGGCCGCCCTCGAGGACCAGGCAGTACACGTCCGGGCCGTCGACCTCGGCGACAGTGAGGGCGAGCTTGCCGTCGTCGACCAGCAGGCGGTCACCGACGCGGACGTCGTTGGCCAGGTCCTTGTAGGTGGTCGAGACCCGCTCGGCGGTGCCCTCGACGTCCTCGACGGTGATGCAGACCCGGGCTCCGGTCGGCCACTCCACCTTGCCCTCGGTGAAGGTGCCCAGCCGGATCTTCGGGCCCTGGAGGTCGGCGAGGATGGCGACGGCCCGGCCGACCTTGTCCGAGGCCTCCCGGACCAGGCGGTAGGCCTGTTCGTGGTCGGCGTGCTTGCCGTGGCTGAAGTTGAGCCGGGCGACGTCCATCCCGGACTCGACGAGGGCGGTGACCTGCTCCGGGGTGGCGGTCGCCGGACCCAGCGTGCAGACGATCTTCGCGCGGCGAGACATGCCTCTGAAACTAGTCGACCCCCCGAGGGGACACGCCCGACGGGGTCGGCCGTGTCCCCCCGGGGGGTCGCAGTCGTCTGGGACGTCTGCGCAGGTCAGCGCAGTGGCACCGCCGTCGGGGTGACCGGGCGGGGCAGCTGGGAGGCGCCGGTCAGCCAGGTGTCGACGGCGGCCGCCGCGGCCCGCCCCTCGGCGATCGCCCAGACGATGAGCGACTGGCCACGACCCATGTCACCGGCCACGAAGACACCCGGCGCCGTGGACATGTAGTCGCCGTCGCGGGCGACCGCACCCTTCTCGGTGACCGCGCACCCCAGCTGCTCGACCAGCCCGGCGGTCTGCGGCCCGGTGTAGCCCAGGGCCAGCAGCACCAGATCGGCCGGGAGCACCCGCGTGGTGCCCTCGACGACCTCCTTGCGGCCGTTGACCAGGCGGACGTCGGAGACCTGGACACCGGCGACCCGGCCGTCGTCCCCGGCGACGAAGCCCTCGGTGTTGACCGCGAACAGCCGCTCGCCGCCCTCCTCGTGAGCCGGGGAGACCCGCAGGACCATCTCGTAGGTCGGCCACGGGTTGTCCTGCGGCCGGGTGCCGGGCGGGGCCGGCTTGTAGTCCAGCTGGGCCACCGACGCCGCGCCCTGCCGGTGGGCGGTGCCCAGGCAGTCCGCGCCGGTGTCACCGCCACCGATGATCACCACGTGCTTGTCGCGGGCGTCGATCGCCGGGTGCTCGAGCTCGCCGAGCGCCTGGCGGTTGCCGTCGGGCAGGTACTCCATGGCGAAGTGCACGCCGGGCAGCTCCCGGCCGGGCAGCGGCAGGTCGCGGGCCACCGGGGTGCCGATCGCCAGCACCACCGCGTCGTAGTCCGACTGCAGCCGCTCCACCGTCACGTCGTCGGGGCCCTCGCCGCCGACGTCGACCCCGGTGACGAAGCGGGTGCCCTCGGCGCGCATCTGGTCCAGCCGCCGGTCCAGGTGGCGCTTCTCCATCTTGAACTCGGGGATGCCGTACCGGAGCAGCCCGCCGACCCGGTCGTCGCGCTCGAGGACGGTGACCTCGTGCCCGGCCCGGGTCAGCTGCTGGGCGGCGGCCAGCCCGGCCGGCCCGGAGCCGACCACGGCGATCTTCTTGCCGGTCAGCACCGCCGGCGGCTGGGGGGTGACCCAGCCGTTGACGAAGGCCTGGTCGATGATCTCCCACTCGATCTGCTTGATCGTGACCGGTGCGTTCTCCAGGTTGAGCACGCACGCGGCCTCGCAGGGCGCCGGGCACAGCTTCCCGGTGAACTCCGGGAAGTTGTTGGTGGCGTGCAGCCGCTCGATCGCCTCCTGCCAGTCGTCCCGGCGGGCGAGGTCGTTCCACTCCGGGATCAGGTTGCCCAGCGGGCAGCCGTGGTGGCAGAAGGGGATGCCGCAGTCCATGCACCGGGCCGCCTGCTCGCGCAGGGCGGTGACCGGGAAGACGGAGTCCTCACCGGTGTCCCGGTTGAGGTACACCTCCTTCCAGTCCAGCAGCCGCAGGTCGACCGGCCGCCGCGGCGGCAGCTGCCGGTCGTACTTCAGGAAACCCGTCGCATCAACCACGTGCAGCCTCCATCACAGCTCGGTCCACGTCGTACCCGGCGGCCTCGGCGGCCCGCCGGGCCTCCAGGGCACGCCGGTAGTCACGCGGCATGATCACGCTGAACCGCTCGGACCACCGGCCCCAGTCAGCGAGCAGGGCGGTGGCCACCGCGGAGTCGGTCGCCTCCCGGTAGCGGGTGAGGACGTCGCGCAGCCACAGCGAGCTCTCGCCGTCCAGCTCCTCGACCTCCACCATCTCCGGGTTCACCCGGTGCCGGGCGAGGTCGAGCACGTAGCCGATCCCCCCGGACATGCCGGCGGCGATGTTGCGGCCGGTGGGCCCCAGGATGATCGCCGACCCGCCGGTCATGTACTCCAGCGCGTGGTCGCCCACGCCCTCGACGACCGCCAGCGCACCGGAGTTGCGCACGCAGAAGCGCTCGCCGACCCGGCCGCGGAGGAACAGCTCCCCCTGGGTCGCGCCGTAGCCGATGACGTTGCCGGCGATGACGTTGTCCTCGGCGGCGAAGGCGGACTCCGGCGCGGGGCGCACCACGATCCGCCCGCCGGACAGGCCCTTGCCGACGTAGTCGTTGGCGTCGCCGAGCAGCGTCATGGTGATGCCCGGGGGCAGGAAGGCGCCGAAGGACTGACCGGCCGACCCGGTGAAGGTCAGGTCGATCGTGCCGTCGGGCAGTCCCGCGCCGCCGAAGCGACGGGTCACCATCGAGCCGAGCATCGTGCCGACGGTGCGGTTGACGTTTCGGACCGGCAGCTCCAGGTGCACCGGGCGGGCGTCGAGCAGCGCACCCTCGCAGAGCTGGATCAGCGTCTGGTCCAGCGCGACGTCCAAGCCGTGGTCCTGGGTGGTCACCTGCCGGCGGGCCGCGCCCGCGGGCATCTCCGGGACGGCGAGGATCGGCGAGAGGTCGATCCCGGAGGCCTTCCAGTGGTCGACCGCCGGCGCCACCTCGAGCAGCTCGGCGTGGCCGACCGCCTCGTCGAGGGTGCGGAAGCCCAGCTGCGCCAGCTGCTCGCGCACCTGCTCGGCGATGAACTCGAAGAAGGTGACCACGAACTCCGGCTTGCCGGTGAACCGCTTGCGCAGCTCCGGGTTCTGCGTGGCCACGCCCACCGGGCAGGTGTCCAGGTGGCAGACGCGCATCATCACGCAGCCCTCGACCACCAGCGGGGCGGTGGCGAAGCCGAACTCCTCGGCGCCCAGCAGCGCGGCCACGATCACGTCGCGACCGGTCTTCATCTGGCCGTCGACCTGCACCACGATCCGGTCGCGCAGCCCGTTGGCCAGCAGTGTCTGCTGGGTCTCGGCCAGGCCGATCTCCCACGGGGTGCCCGCGTGCTTGAGCGAGGTCAGCGGCGCCGCGCCGGTGCCGCCGTCGTGCCCGGAGACCAGGACGACGTCGGCCTTGGCCTTCGCGACCCCAGCCGCCACCGTGCCGATGCCGGTCTCGGAGACCAGCTTGACGTGGATCCGCGCCTCGTTGTTCGCGTTCTTGAGGTCGTGGATGAGCTGCTTGAGGTCCTCGATCGAGTAGATGTCGTGGTGCGGCGGCGGGCTGATCAGCCCCACGCCCGGCGTGGAGTGCCGGGTCCGCGCCACCCACGGGTAGACCTTGCTGCCGGGCAGCTGGCCACCCTCGCCGGGCTTCGCGCCCTGGGCCATCTTGATCTGGATGTCGTCGGCGTTGACCAGGTACTCGCTGGTCACCCCGAACCGGCCGCTGGCCACCTGCTTGATCGAGCTGCGGCGCAGGTCGCCGTTGGGGTCGGCGGTGAAGCGGTCGGGGTCCTCCCCGCCCTCACCGGTGTTGGAGCGCCCACCGAGCCGGTTCATCGCGATCGCCAGCGTCTCGTGCGCCTCGGCCGAGATGGAGCCGTAGCTCATCGCGCCGGTCTGGAAGCGCTTGACGATCTCGCTGACCGGCTCGACCTCCTCCAGCGGCACCGCCGGGCGGCCGGCGGTCTTGAACCGGAACAGCCCGCGCAGGGTCGCCGCGTCGGCCGACAGGGTGTCCACGGTGTCGGCGTAGCGCTGGAAGACCTCGTACTGCCGGGATCGGGTGGCGTGCTGGAGCAGGAACACCGTCTCGGGGTTGAACAGGTGCACCTCGCCCTCGCGGCGCCACTGGTACTCCCCGCCGGTCTCCAGCCGCCGGTGCGCGCGCTCGGTGGGGTTGCTCGGGTAGGCCTGCCGGTGGCGCATGGCGACCTCCTCGGCGAGCACGTCGAGCCCGACGCCGTCGAGGGTGGCCGACGTGCCGGTGAAGTACTCGTCGACGAGGGCCTTGGACAGGCCGACGGTCTCGAAGATCTGCGCCATGGTGTAGGAGCCGACGGTGCTGATGCCCATCTTGCTCATCACCTTGAGCACGCCCTTGCCCATGGCCTTGACCACGTTGCGCACGGCCTGCGCGGGCTGGATGCCGGTGAGCTGCCCGGACCGGATCAGGTCCTCGACGCTCTCGAAGGCCAGGTAGGGGTTGACCGCGGCCGCGCCGTAGCCCAGCAGCAGCGCGATGTGGTGCACCTCGCGGCAGTCGCCGGACTCGATGACCAGGCCGACCTCCATCCGGGTGCGCTCCCGCACCAGGTGGTGGTGGACGGCGGCGGTCATCAGCAGCGACGGGATCGGCGCGCGGTTCTCGTCGCAGTCGCGGTCGGACAGCACGATGACCCTGGCACCGGCGGCGATCGCCTTGCTCACCTTGGTGCGCAGCTCGGTGATCGCCTCGGCCAGGGCGGTGCCGCCGCCGTTGACGTCGTAGTGGCCGGTGATCCGCACGGCGGCGAACCCGGGCAGGTCGCCGTCGTCGTCGATGTGCAGGATCTTGGCGAGCTCGTCGTTGTCGATCACCGGGAACGGCAGGAACAGCTGCCGGCAGGATGCCGGGGTCGCCGAGAGCAGGTTCTGCTCCGGGCCGAAGGTGCGCCCGAGGCTGGTGACCAGCTCCTCCCGGATCGCGTCCAGCGGCGGGTTGGTGACCTGCGCGAACAGCTGGGTGAAGTAGTCGAACAGCGACCGGGAGCGGTCCGACAACGAGGCGATCGGGGTGTCGGTGCCCATCGAGCCGATCGGCTCGGCACCGCTGGCGGCCATCGGCTGCACCAGGATGCGCAGCTCCTCCTCGGTGTAGCCGAAGAGCAGCTGACGACGGACGACGGACTCGTGGCTGGGCCGGGCGCGGCGGCGCTCGGGCAGCTGGGGCAGGTGCACCAGGCCGGCGTGCAGCCAGTCGCCGTAGGGCTCGGCCGTGGCCAGCTCGCCCTTGACCTCCTCGTCGGAGACGATCCGGCCCGCGGCGGTGTCGACCAGGAACATCCGGCCCGGCTGCAGCCGGCCCTTGGCGACGACCTCGGACGCCGGGATGTCCAGCACCCCGGCCTCGCTGGCCAGCACGACCATGTCGTCCTTGGTCCGCCACCAGCGGCCCGGGCGCAGGCCGTTGCGGTCGAGCACCGCACCGATGAGCGTGCCGTCGGTGAAGGCCACGCAGGCGGGCCCGTCCCAGGGCTCCATGATCGAGGAGTGGAAGCGGTAGAACGCCCGGCGGGCCGCGTCCATCTCGGCGTGGTTCTCCCACGCCTCGGGGATCATCATCAGCACCGCGTGCGGCAGCGAGCGGCCGGACAGGTGCAGCAGCTCGAGGACCTCGTCGAAGGTCGCCGAGTCGCTGAAGTCGCTGGCGGTGACCGGGAAGATCCGGTCCAGGCCGAGCTCGGCGGCCGGGCCGGCCGGACCGTCGAACAGCTCGGTCTCCAGCTTGGCCTCGCGGGCGCGCATCCGGTTGCGGTTGCCCTTGATCGTGTTGATCTCGCCGTTGTGCGCGATGAACCGGAACGGGTGGGCCAGCGGCCAGCTCGGGAAGGTGTTGGTGGAGAAGCGGCTGTGCACCAGCGCGATCGCCGACTCGTAGCGCTCGTCGCGCAGGTCGGGGAAGAACGCCGGCAGCTGGTCGGTGGTCAGCATCCCCTTGTAGGTGATGGTGCGCGCCGACAGCGAGGCGATGTAGCAGTTGGTGCCGGCGTCCCGGGCGGCCCGCTCGATCCGCTTGCGCAGCACGAACGAGCGCCGCTCCAGCCGGGTGACCCCGTGCGGGGCGGCGGTGCCACCGAACGCCTGGGCGTCGGCGCGCGCGCCGATCGTCTCGGCGACGAACAACTGCGCGAAGTACGGCATGACCCGGCGCGCGGTGGGCCCGAGGTCGGCGCCGTCGGGGTCGACCGGCAGCTCGCGCCAGCCCAGGACGGTCAGCCCCTCCTCCGCGGCGAGCGCGGCGACCCCGTCGACGACGGTGCCCCGCTCGGTCTCGTCGGCGGGGAGGAAGGCGATGCCGACCGCGTACTCGCCCAGCGGCGGGAGGTCGAAGTCGACGCTGGCGCGCAGCAGCGCGTCGGGCACCTGGGTGAGGATCCCGGCGCCGTCACCGGAGTTGGGCTCGGAGCCGGCGGCGCCGCGGTGGTCGAGGTTGTGCAGGGCGGTCAACCCGGCGGCCACGATCGACCGGGAACGGCGGCCGCGGGCGTCGGCCACGAAGGCCACGCCGCACGCGTCGTGCTCGCGGGCCGGGTCGTAGAGGCCGGAGGCGGCGGGGAGCGCCGAGAAGGCCACCGGGGCCGTCCGGACGTCGGTGCCGGGGGCGGTGCCGGCGAGGTTGCGGGGGGCGGCGAGGTCAGACATGTCACTCCCGTCGTCGGCTGGCCGCGACGCCCGTCCGGCGGAGCCGGGCCCGGGCGCGGTGCGGGGGGTCACGAGGACCCCGCCGGGTGGTCAGAGCGTGTGGGTGGTGCAGAGGGGATCACTGCGGGGAGGACCGGAGCGGTCCGACGGGTGGGGCCGCGCAGGTCGGGCGGACGCGGTTCGTCCGGACGGCCTGCAGACCCGCGGTCCCGCGGGCGGGTGTCCGCGGGGAGGTCGTGTGCGGGGCAGCGCTGGCCCGGTTCCGACGTCGCCGGCCGGCCAGGATCACTGGTCGACCGACAAGGAGCGTACACAGCGCCGTCACCTGCGGGACATGTCGATCCGATGTCGCACATCTCTCTTCCGGCGACGCCGGACCGGCCTGCGGACGGCGTCTCAGCCCGGTGTCGGACCCCGGGTCTCGTCCCCACCGGCCCGCGCGGCCGTGGAGCCGGTGCCGGCTCCCGGCGGCGGGACCTCCCCCGCCGGGTCGTCGGTGCCCGCACCGGACTGGTCGGCCGGGGGGCTGCCGTCGTCGGCCGCCCGGGCGTCCCTGCCGCGGGTGATCACCTCGCGCGGGCGACCGCGCTGCCAGACCAGGTAGGCCACCGCGAGCAGCCCGACGATGATCGAGGTGAAGACGTTGAGTCGCAGCCCGAGGAACTCCTCCGCGGTGTCGATCCGGAGCATCTCGATCCACAGCCGGCCGGCGCAGTAGGCCGCCACGTACAGGGCGAAGGCCCGGCCGTGGGAGAGCCGGAACCGGCGGTCGGCCCAGATCACCAGCGCCGCGACGCCGAGGTTCCACAGCAGCTCGTAGAGGAACGTCGGGTGGAAGGTGCCCAGCACCAGCGGCTCACCCTCGGGGCCGGTGAGCGCGCGACCGGCCGAGGCGTCCCAGCGGTGGATGGTCAGCGCCCACGGCAGGTCGGTGGCCCGCCCGTAGAGCTCGTTGTTGAACCAGTTGCCCAGCCGGCCCACCGCCTGGGCGACGACGATGCCGGGGGCGATCGCATCGGCGTAGGCCGGCAGCGGGATGTTCCGCCGGCGGCAGGCGATCCAGGCGCCGACGCCACCGAGGGCGATGGCCCCCCAGATGCCCAGGCCGCCCTCCCAGATGGCCAGCGCGCGCAGTGGGTCGCCGTCCTCGCCGAAGTAGGGCTGCGGCGTGGTGATCACGTGGTAGATCCGGCCGCCGATGATGCCGAACGGCACCGCCCAGACCGAGATGTCCAGCACGTCCCCGGGGGCGCCACCGCGGGCGACCCAGCGCCGCTCGGAGATCAGGACGGC
Organism: Modestobacter sp. SYSU DS0904; assembly: GCF_054051115.1. Taxonomy (NCBI): domain Bacteria; kingdom Bacillati; phylum Actinomycetota; class Actinomycetes; order Geodermatophilales; family Geodermatophilaceae; genus Modestobacter; species Modestobacter sp. SYSU DS0904. Next base: position 173,678 of record NZ_JBJHAQ010000003.1, read on the forward strand.
CAGCACGATGCCGGCGATGATCGCCAGCGCGTACGCACGCAGCGGGAACGGCCCGACCTCCCAGACGGCCTGGGTCGGGCTGGGGATGGCGGCGAGCACGCTCACGAGACCACCGCCGGTCGTCGTCGCACGCCCTCGGCCAGCTCGGCGGAGAGCGCCCGGACGCCGTCGGGACCGTGCCCCTCGAGCAGCTGGCGGACGTAGGCCGACCCGACGATGACGCCGTCGGCGAAGCCGGCGACCTCCGCGGCCTGGTCGGCGTCGGAGACACCGAGGCCCACGCACACCGGCAGCTCGGCGACCTCGCGGGTGCGGGCCACCAGCCGCTCGGCGGCGTCGCCCACGGTGGCCCGGGTGCCGGTGACGCCCATGGTGGAGGCGGCGTAGACGAACCCGCGGGAGGCCGCGGCGGTGGCGGCCAGCCGGGCGTCGGTCGACGACGGCGCGACCAGGAACACCCGGTCGCCCCCGGTGCGGTCGGTGGCGGCGATCCAGGCGCCGGCCTCGTCCGGGATGAGGTCGGGGGTGATCGCCCCCGCTCCCCCGGCAGCGGCCAGGTCGTCGGCGAACCGGTCGACGCCGTAGCGCTCGATCGGGTTCCAGTAGCTCATCACGACCGGCACGGCGCCGGCGTCGGCCACGGCCCGCACGGCGCGCAGCACGTCGACCATCCCGACGCCGGCCCGGACGGCGACGTCCACGGCCTGCTGGATGACCGGCCCGTCCATGCCCGGGTCGGAGTAGGGCACGCCGATCTCGACGATGTCGGCGCCGCCCTCGACCGCGGCCACCATCGCCTCGATCGAGCGCTCGACGTCGGGGTAGCCGACCGGCAGGTACGCGATCAGCGCGGCGCGCGACTCCGCGCGGGCGGCGGTGATCCGGGTGGCGAGCTGGCTCATGCCTGCTCCCCCGCTCGGTGGCCGCCCGGCGTCTCTGCTGCGGCCGTGACGTCGGGCTCGACGTCGACGCCGACCTGGCCCGGATGACCAGCCTGGTCGTTGCTGACCGCGCCCTCGGTGGCGTGCTGGTCGGTGTCCATCCCGGGGCCGGGGTCGACCGCCTCGCGGTCGCCGAGCCCGAACCACGTCGAGGCGGTCTCCACGTCCTTGTCCCCGCGGCCGGAGAGGTTCACCAGCAGCACCGCGTCCGGACCGAGTTCGCGGCCGACCTGCATCGCCCCGGCCAGGGCGTGCGCGGACTCGATCGCGGGGATGATGCCCTCGGTCCGGCACAGCAGCGCGAAGGCCTCCATCGCCTGCGCGTCGGTCACCGGCCGGTACTCCGCCCGCCCGATGTCGTGCAGGTAGGAGTGCTCCGGCCCGACCCCGGGGTAGTCCAGGCCCGCGGAGATCGAGTGCGACTCGATGGTCTGGCCGTTGGCGTCCTGCAGCAGGTAGCTGCGGGCGCCGTGCAGCACGCCGGGGTCACCCCCGGTGATCGAGGAGGCGTGCCGGCCGGTCTCCACGCCGTCGCCCCCGGCCTCCAGGCCGACCAGGCGCACGTCCGCGTCGGGCACGAACGCGGTGAAGATGCCGATCGCGTTGGAGCCGCCGCCGACGCAGGCGAGCACCACGTCGGGCAGCCGGCCCAGCCGGTCGAGCAGCTGCCCGCGCGCCTCGTCGCCGATGACCCGCTGGAAGTCGCGGACCATCGCCGGGAAGGGGTGCGGGCCGGCGACGGTGCCGAAGACGTAGTTGGTGGTCTCCACGTTGGTGACCCAGTCGCGGAACGCCTCGTTGATGGCGTCCTTGAGGGTGCGCGAGCCGGTGGTGACCGGGACGACCTCGGCGCCGAGCAGCCGCATCCGGGCGACGTTCAGCGCCTGGCGCCGGGTGTCCTCCTCGCCCATGTAGATGGTGCACGACAGCCCCATCAGCGCCGCGGCGGTCGCGGTGGCCACGCCGTGCTGGCCGGCGCCGGTCTCGGCGATGACCCGGCTCTTGCCGATCCGCTTGGTCAGCAGCGCCTGGCCCAGCACGTTGTTGATCTTGTGCGAGCCGGTGTGGTTGAGGTCCTCGCGCTTGAGCAGCACCGTGGCGCCGCCGCAGTGCTCGGCGAACCTCGGGACGGCGGTGATCGGGCTGGGCCGGCCGGTGTAGTCGCGCTGCAGCTCGGCGAACTCGGTGAGGAAGGCGGGGTCGACCCGCATCGCCTCGTAGGCCTCGGTGAGCTCGTCGAGGGCGGCGATCAGCGCCTCGGGGACGAACCGGCCGCCGTAGGGACCGAAGTGTCCCGTGGCGTCCGGCCACTCCGGGCGCGCCCCAGCGTCTCGGGAACCGGCGTCGAGGACGTCAGGGGCCGGAGGGTGCGCGGAGAGGGTCACGTCCCCAGCTTGACACGGTGTGCCCGCCGACCGGGCAGGGGCTCCCGTGTCGGTTCAGCGGGAGGTGCGCGGGGTGGCCGGGTGCGAGCCGGCGGTGACCAGGTCGGCGACGGCCTGCCGCGGGTCGCCGGCGGTGACCAGGCCCTCGCCGACGAGCACCGCGTCGGCGCCGGCCCCGGCGTAGCTGATCAGGTCGTGCGGCCCGCGGACGCCGGACTCGGCGATCTTGACCACCTCGCTGGGCAGCCCGGGGGCGATCCGCTCGAAGGTGGAGCGGTCGACCGACAGCGTGGTCAGGTCGCGGGCGTTCACCCCGATCACCGAGGCGCCGGCGGCGAGCGCCCGGTCGGCCTCGGCCTCGCTGTGCACCTCGACCAGCGCCGTCATGCCCAGCGACTCGATCCGCTCCAGCAGACCGGTCAGCACCGGCTGCTCCAGCGCGGCGACGATCAGCAGCACCAGGTCGGCGCCGTGGGCCCGGGCCTCGTGCACCTGGTAGCTGCTGACCACGAAGTCCTTGTTCAGCACCGGGACGTCGACGGCGGCGCGGACCGCGGCCAGGTCGGCGTGCGAGCCGCCGAACTTCCGCCCCTCGGTGAGCACGCTGATCACCCGGGCGCCGCCGGCGGCGTACTGGGCGGCGAGGGCGGCGGGGTCGCTGATCTCGGCGAGCGGGCCCTTGGACGGGCTCTTCCGCTTGACCTCCGCGATCACCCCGACCCCGGGGGCGCGCAGTGCCGCGAGGGCGTCCAGCGCCGGCCGGGCGTCGCGGGCGGCGGCCTGCACCTCCGGGAGCGGCAACGCGGCCTGCCGGGCGGCGACGTCCTCACGGACGCCCGCCACGATCTCGTCGAGGACGCTCATCACCCCTCCTCGGAACCCCACATCATGTGTCACCGGAACGACTCCCACCACTCGGAGTCGGTGAGATCACTGTAGAGGCGGCGCCGTGCCGCTCCGGTCGGGGGCCGGGCGCGCGCTTCCCGACCGGAGGGTTCACACTGTCGGGTCCTCGCCCCGGTCCAGCGCCTTCCAGGCCGCCTGGTGGCGGTCCTCGTCGGTGGCCGGCCGGGCCGGCCTCGCGGGCGACGGGCGCGCGGCCGGGGCGGCGGCCGTCCGCTCGTACCGGCGGCCCATCCCCGGCCAGGTGCGGCCGCGCAGCACCACCAGCGTCCCGACGAGCACGGCCAGCACGCCCGCGGCCAGGGTGAGCGCCGGCCAGCCGGCGACCACCTCGCTGCTGACCTGGGCCGAGCCGAGCCCGACCGAGGCACCGACGTCGCCGGCGTCCACGCCGAACCGCCCGGTCAGCCCCTGGACCCCGGACCAGCCGAGCACCCCACCGGCGCCGGCCACCAGCACCCCGACGACCCAGCGCCCCGCCCCGCGGACGGCGATCAGCGCCAGCGCGGCGGCGAGCAGCAGCAGCCCGCAGGCGGCGACCAGCGGCACCACCTCACCGCCGGTGAGCACCTCGGTCGTCGGCGGCAGCGGGGGCTCGCGGACGACCGTGACGTCGGCCCACGGCTGCCCGGCGGCCGAGAGCGCCAGGCCGCCGGCCAGCGCGCTGCCCAGCACCGCCAGCGTGAGTTCCCGCCGCGCCCCGGTCCCCGGGCCCACGGTGCTGCTCACGGGAGCTCCCGGAGCCCCTCCGCCGTCGCGATCGCCGACAGCACCGCCCGCGCCTTGTGCCGGGTCTCGGCCTCCTCGGTGGCGGGGTCGCTGTCGGCGACGATCCCGGCGCCGGCCTGCACGTAGGCGCGGCCGTCGTGCAGCACCGCGGTGCGGATGGCGATCGCCATGTCCATGTCGCCGCTGGCGTCGACGTAGCCGACGGTGCCCGCGTAGAGCGCCCGCCGGGTCGGCTCGAGGGACTCGATGACCTCCATCGCCCGCGGCTTGGGCGCCCCGGAGACCGTGCCGGCGGGGAAGGTCGCGTCGAAGACGTCCAGCGCGTCGCAGCCCGGCGTCACCTGCCCGGCGACGGTCGAGACCAGGTGCATGACGTGGCTGTAGCGCTCCACCCGCATGAAGTCCGCGACCTCCACCGAGCCCGGCACGCAGACCCGGCCCAGGTCGTTGCGGGCCAGGTCGACCAGCATGACGTGCTCGGCGCGCTCCTTGGGGTCGGCGAGCAGTTCCTCCGTGAGCCGCACGTCGTCCTCCGGCGTCGCGCCGCGGGGGCGGGTGCCGGCCGGCGGGTGCACGACGGCCCGCTCCCCCGTCACCGTCACCAGCGCCTCCGGCGAGGAGCCGACGACGTCGAACGGCGACTCCCGGCCGGCGAAGCGCAGCAGGTACATGTACGGCGAGGGGTTGCTGGCCCGCAGCACCCGGTAGAGGTCGAGCGCGTCGACGTCGGTGGCCAGCTCGAAGCGCTGGGCGAGCACGGTCTGGAAGACGTCGCCGGCGCGGACGTGCTCGCGCACCCGTTCGACCCCGGCCTCGTACACCCCCGGCGCCATGTTGCTGCTGACCGGCGGTGCGTCCGCGGTGGTGAGCGTCGCGACCGAGGGCGGCACCGCCGAGGTCAGGTCCGCGGCCATCGCGTCGAGCCGGGCGACGGCGTCGTCGTGGGCGTCCGCCCCGGCGGCCAGCGCGTTGGCGATGAGCAGCACGGTGCCGTCGGTGTGGTCGAGCACGGCGAGGTCGGTGATCAGCATCATCGCCAGCTCGGGCATGCCGAGGTCGTCGGTGCTGGTCTCCGGCAGCCGCTCCAGCCGGCGCACGACGTCGTAGCCGAGGTAGCCGACCAGGCCGCCGGTGAGCGGCGGCAGCCCCGGGGTGCGCGGCGAGCGCAGCCGCCGCGCCAGCGTGCGGACGGCGGCCAGCGGGTCGGCGGGCAGGTCGTCGGTGAGCCCGGGCAGCGGGTCGCCCACCCACACCGTGGCGCCGTCGCGCTCGGTCAGCGTGCCGGCGCTGCGCACCCCGACGAAGCTGTACCGCGACCACTGCTTGCCCTGCTCGGCGGACTCCAGCAGCACGGTGCCGGGCCGGTTGCGGGCGAGCTTGCGGTACACGCCCACGGCGGTCTCGCTGTCGGCCAGCAGGCGACGGGTGACCGGGACCACGACCCCGGCCGCGCCCACCCGCGCCGCGAACTCCTCCCGCGACGGCGTCGTCTCACCGAGCCGCATGCTGCACCTCCAGCTCCCGGTGGAAGCAGCTGCGCTCGCCGGTGTGGCAGGCCGGGCCCTCCTGGTCGACGAGCACCAGCAGCGCGTCGCCGTCGCAGTCCAGCCGGACGTCGCGCACCCACTGCCGGTGACCCGACGTCTCCCCCTTGACCCAGTACTCCTGCCGGCTGCGCGACCAGTAGGTGGCCCGGCCGGTGGTCAGCGTGCGGCGGAGCGCCTCGTCGTCCATCCAGGCGACCATGAGCACCTCGGCGGTGTCGTGCTGCTGGACGACGGCGGCGACCAGGCCGGCGGGGTCGCGGCGGAGCAGGCCGGCGACCGCCGGGTCGAGCCGGGGATCGGAGGGGGCGGGCATGCCGTTGATCGTCCCACCCGGCCGCGACCGCCCGGTCAGCCCCTGCGCATCAACGTCCGCGACCCATGGCCGCCGTCCGGGACCAGGCCACCGCGTCGGGCAGGACGGTGAGGCCGGCGGCGGCGACGCCGAGCGCCCCGTAGACCACCGGCAGCACGATCACGGCCTCCCCGATCGGCGCGGTGGTGCCGTTCAGCACCACCACCCAGTAGACCGAGAGGCAGACCTGCCCGGCTGCCGCCGCCCACAGCCACTCCCGGCGGCCGCCGGACAGCGCCGTCAGCCCGCCGACCACGAACAGCGCGACGACCAGCAGCTGCACCAGGGCGATCCAGGGGCCGATGCCGGCCGAGGGCCCGCGGGTGACCGCCAGCAGCGCGCTGAACGCCATCGCGTAAACGGTGCCGACGAGGGTCAGCAACGCCGATCCGAAGGCCAGCCCCGCCGCCCCGACGACGACGCCGGGCCGGCGGCGGCCGCGGGCGAAGGGCGGCGCGTAGCCGCCCCAGCCGGCGTACTGCTGCGGACCGGGGTACGGCTGCGCTCCCGGGTAGGGCTGCTGGCCGGGGTGCGGGGGCGGACCCCACTGCGGCTGCGGCGGCCCCCACTGCGGCGGCGGGCCCCACTGCTGGTGCGCCGCCGGCGGCGGCCCCCACGGCTGCTGGTCCCACGGCTGCCCGCTGGGCGGCGGCCCGCCGTGGGGCGACTGCCCGGGCGGGGGGACGGCGTCCCAGTCCGGCGCGCTCACAGGCCGGCCGCCAGCGCCCGCCCGGCGACCCGGCCGGAGTACAGGCAGCCGCCCAGGAAGGTGCCCTCCAGCGAGCGGTAGCCGTGCATCCCGCCGCCACCGAAGCCGGCGACCTCCCCGGCGGCGTAGAGGCCGGGGAACGGCTCGCCGTCGCTGCGGAGCACCCGACCGGAGAGGTCGGTCTCCAGGCCGCCGAGGGTCTTGCGCGTGAGCAGGTTGAGCCGCACGGCGATCAGCGGGCCGGCGTCGGGGTCGAGCAGCCGGTGCGGGGAGGCGACCCGGATCAGCTTGTCACCGAGGAACGTGCGGGCCTGGCGGATGGCGGTGATCTGGGCGTCCTTGGTGAACCGGTTGGTGATCTCCCGGTCGCGGGCGACGACCTCCCGCTCGACGGTCGCCAGGTCGACGTGCGGGGTGTCCCCGGTGAGCTGGTTCATCCCCGCGACCAGCTGCGGCAGCGTGGGGGCGACGACGAAGTCCTCGCCGCGGTCCAGGAACGCCTGCACCGGCGCCGCGGCGCCGCTGCGCACCCGGGTGAGCAGGAGCTTGAGGTCCTTGTCGGTGAGGTCGGGGTTCTGCTCGGAGCCGGAGAGGGTGAACTCCTTCTCCACGATCTTCTGGGTGAGCAGGAACCAGGTGTGCTCGTGGCCGGTCGTGCCGATGTGCGCGAGCGTGCCCAGGGTGTCGAAGCCCGGGAACAGCGGGACCGGCAGCCGGGTGCCGGTGGCGTCCAGCCACAGCGAGGAGGGGCCGGGCAGGATCCGGATGCCGTGCCGCTCCCAGACGGGTGAGTGGTTGGCGATGCCCTCGGTGTAGTGCCACATCCGGTCGGGGTTGATGACGTTGCCGCCGGCGGCCTCGGTGATCTGCAGCATCCGGCCGTCGACGTGCGCGGGGACGCCGGAGAGCAGCCGCTTCGGCGGCGTGCCCAGCCGGGCCGGCCAGTTGCGCCGGACCAGCTCGTGGTTGGCGCCGATGCCGCCGGAGGTGACGACGACGGCCGCTGCGGCGAGCTCGAAGTCGCCCACCTCGACCCGTGAGCTGGCCACCCCGCGGGCGACGTCGCTGGGCTCGAGCACCGCGCCGCGGACCCCGGTCACCGCGCCGTCGGTGACGACCAGCCCGTCGACCCGGTGCCGGTACCGGACGTCGACCAGCCCGCGGGCGGCGGCGTCGGCGACCCGCCGCGCGAAGGGGGCGACCACCCCGGGGCCGGTGCCCCAGGTGATGTGGAAGCGGGGCACCGAGTTGCCGTGCCCGGTGGCGGTGTAGCCGCCGCGCTCGGCCCAGCCGACCACCGGGAAGAACCGCACGCCCTGGGCGCGCAGCCAGGCCCGCTTCTCCCCGGCGGCGAACTGCAGGTAGGCCTCGGCCCACTGCCGGGGCCAGTGGTCCTCGGCGCGGTCGAAGCCGGCGGTGCCGAACCAGTCCTGGCGGGCGAGCTCCAGGGAGTCCTGCACCCGCAACCGGCGCTGCTCGGGGGTGTCGACCAGGAACAGCCCACCGAAGGACCAGTGCGCCTGCCCGCCCAGCGAGGCCTCGGGTTCCTGGTCCAGCAGCAGCACCCGCTTGCCGGCCTCGGCCAGCTCGGCGGTGGCGACCAGTCCGGCCAGCCCCGCCCCCACCACGATGACGTCGGCGTCGGTGCTCACCCCGGCGACGCTAGCGGGCGCGCGCCACCGAGGGCGGTCGACGACCCGCGCGGGCCCACTCCCGCACCGGTCGCTGCGCGGCGAGCACCGACCCGCCCAGCGGTGCGACGGCCAGCAGCAGCGGTGTCCAGACCGCCGGGCCGCCGCCGAGCGCCCCGAAGAAGACGGCGAGCAGCAGCAGTCCGACGAGCGGCAGCGCGCAGGCCAGCACGAGCACCAGCCACCCGGGCAACCGCCCCAGGCCGGTGCCGCGCCACACCAGCACCGAGCCGAGGACGGCGAGGACGGCCAGCGCCGCCGGCGCCAGCAGGTACCAGCCCCAGCCGGGGTCGGCGTCCCACAGCAGCCAGCCCAGGTAGCCGTCCTCGAGCGCGACGAGCAGGCCGAGCACCGCCGCGAACGGGGCGGCCTGCGGCCGGGACGGCGCCGCGGGCGCGACGGTGAAGCCGCGGCCGATGGGACGGCGCGGACGGTGCCGGGGAGCCTCCGTTCCGCGGCGGCGGGTGGAGGTGGACGGCATGCCGGCAGGGTATGACCGCCGGCCTGGAGTCGAGCTCCGGGTCAGCTGGGAGGAGCCTGGGCGGACCGGCCGGTCAGCGGTCACCCGCGGACGACCGGGCGCCACGCCGGCCGGCCACCCAGCCGCGGACACCGGGCAGCGCGGCCAGCAGCGCAGTCCCGGCCGGGAGCGCCCAGATCAGCAGCAGCAGGCCGTCGGAGTCCGCGATCAGCCCCTCCGTGACCAGCACCCGGCCGAGCACCGCGACGAGGGCCGCGGCAGGCAGGAACACCGCCAGCCAACTGCGGCCCAGCAGGAGCAGCAGCGCCCCGACGAGCAGCCACACCGAGAGCACCACGGGGACGGCGACGACCAGCCAGCCGCCACCGTCGAACCGGCCGTCGGAGAAGGCCAGGGCAAGCAGGGCGAAGGCGGCCGTGGCCAGCGCGCTGAGCACGGCCAGCGGCGCGGCGAGCACCGTCGGCAGGGGCGGGAGACGGCGGACGGGAGCGGACACGCGCGCAGGCTAGGGGTCCGCGCGCGCCGGCGGACCCGGGCGCGCCGTCAGCCGACCGGCTTCTCCCGCCGTCCGGAGCTGCGCCGCCAGGAGGCGTGCAACCGGGCGTAGGGGCCCGCGACGTCGACCAGCTGGGCGTGCGTGCCGCGCTGCACGACCCGGCCGGCGTCGACGACCAGCACCTCGTCGGCCCGCTCCGCGGTGGACAGCCGGTGGGCGATGGTCAGCGTCGTCCGCCCGTCGGTGAGCGCGTCCAGCGCCCGGGTCAGCCGCATCTCGGTGGCCGGGTCGACCGCGCTGGTCGCCTCGTCGAGCACCAGCAGGTCGGGGTCGGCGACGTAGGCGCGGGCGACGGCGACCAGCTGCCGCTCCCCCGCGCTCAGCGACTCCCCGCGCTGGCCGACCGGGCTGGCCACGCCGTCGGGCAGGCCGGCCACCCAGTCGCCGAGGCCGAGCTCGTCGAACGCGGCGCCGACCTCCGCCTCGGTCATGCCGGGGCGGCCGTAGCGGACGTTGTCCGCGACCGAGGCGTCGAAGAGGAAGCCGTCCTGGGGCACCATCACCACCCGCCGGCGCAGCGAGGCGAAGGCGACCTCGTCCAACGGCACGCCACCGACCAGGACCCGTCCCTCGGTCGGGTCCATCAGCCGGGTGACCAGCTTGGCGAAGGTGGTCTTGCCCGAGCCGGTCTCCCCGACGATCGCCACCCGGGTGCGGGCGGGGATGGTCAGGTCGACGTCGTCGAGGGCCTTGCGGGCGCCGGGGGCGTAGGCGAAGGAGACGTGGTCGAACCGCACGTCCAGCGACCCGGGGGGCAGCGCGCGGCCGTGGCCGGGGTCGGTGGCCGCGGGGTCGCGCACGTCGGGCTCGGTGTCGAGCACGTCGAGCACCCGGCGGAACCCGGCGACGGCGTTCTGCGCCTCGTTGAGCACCTCGCTGGCGGTCTGCACCGGCGCCACGAAGAGGGTGACCAGGAAGAGGAAGGCGACCAGGGTGCCGGCGCTGATGTCGCCGGCGATGCCCAGCAGCACGCCGACCACCACGACCGCGGCGTTGGCGATCGCGGCGACGAGCTCGCCGCTGACGTAGACCCCGGCGGTGACCTTCTGCGCGTCGACCGACGCGCGGTAGTGCCGGTCGATGGCGCGGTCGATGCGCGCCGCCGTCCGGGCGCGGATGCCGTAGGCGCGCACCGTCGGGGCGCCGACGACGGACTCCCCGACGGCGGCCAGCACGTCACCGACCCGCTCGCGCACCACGCCGTAGACCGCGGCCAGCCGCTGGGCGAACCACTTGACCGCGATCGCCAGCGGCACGAAGCAGGCGAGCACCAGCAGGGTGAGCTGCCAGGAGTAGACCGCCATCACCGCGGTGGCGACGACGAGCTGACCGATGCTGACCAGGCCTAGGACGCCGCCCCACTGCATGAACACCGACAGCTGGTCGACGTCGCTGGTGACCCGGGAGACCAGTGAGCCGCGTCGCTGCCCCTGCTGGTGCAGCACCGAGAGGTCGTGCACGTGCCGGAACGCCCGGACCCGCAGCCCGGCGAGCGCGGTCTCGGTGGTGCGGAACAGCCGGACGTTCATCCGGTAGACGGCGACGCCGGTGATGACCACGACGACGGCGGAGATCAGCACCAGCTCCCGGACCAGCGGGATGTCCGGGCCGCCGGGGGCGCCGAGCCCGCGGTCGAGCACCTGCTGGACGGCGATCGGCACGACCACCCGGCCGGCGGTGGCGATCAGCGCGAGCAGGAACGTGACCGGCAGGCCCTGGCGGAACTCGGGCATCATCCGCAGGCCGCGACGCAGCGTGGCGGTGGCGCTCTCCGGCCGGCGGTCGGCGGCCAGGACGACGTCACCGTCGCCGACGGTGTCCATGGTGCTCACGCTCGGTCCACCCTGCTCATGCCTGGGCCTCCACGGGCGCCCGGTCGGCCGATCCGGCGTTGAGCGGGCCGGCGTCGGGGAGCTGGTAGGCGCGCACCAGCCGGGCGTAGCCGGGCACCTGGGCGAGCAGTTCGGCGTGGGTGCCGCGGGCGACCAGGCGGCCGCGCTCCAGCCAGACGACCTCGTCGGCGAGGGCGATGGTGGCCTGGCGGTAGGCGACGACGACGACCGTGGCCGGGCGGTCGGCGGCGCGCAGGGCGTCGAGGATCCGGGCCTCCACGGAGGGGTCGACGGCGCTGGTGGCGTCGTCGAGGATGAGCAGCCGGGGCCGGCGGACGACGGCGCGGGCCAGGGCGAGGCGCTGGCGCTGGCCGCCGGAGAGGCTGGCCCCGCGCTCCCCGACCCGGGTGTCCAGGCCGTGCGGGAGCCGGGCGACGAAGTCGTCGGCGGCGGCGATCCGCAGCGCCTGGTGCACCTGCTCGTCGGTGAAGTCGCCGCCCAGGGTGATGTTGTCGCGCACCGTGTCGTCGAAGAGGAAGGTCGACTGGGCCACGAACGCGACCTGGTCGCTGACCTCGCCCTCACGGAGGGTGCGCAGGTCGACGTCGTCGAGCAGCACGTCCCCGCGCTGCGGGTCGACCAGGCGCACGAGCAGCCCGGCGAGGGTCGACTTGCCGGCGCCGGTGGGGCCGACGACGGCCAGGGTGCGGCCGGCGGGCACGTCGAAGGTGACGTCCTCCAGGGTGGGCCGGGCGGCATCCGCGTAGCCGAAGCCCACGCCGCGCAGGCCGACTGCGGCGCCGCGGTCGCCGCCGGGGGCTGCGTCCGGGCCGTGCGGGATCTCGCCGGTGGCCTCCAGCACCGGGGTGACCCGGTCCCAGCCGGCCAGCGCACGCGGCAGGTCGGCCAGCACCCAGCCGATCGCGCGGATCGGCAGCGCCAGCAGGGTGAACAGGTAGGCGATGGAGACCAGGTCACCGGCGCCGGTGACGCCGGCGGCGACGCGCTCGGCGCCGATCAGCAGCACGGCGAGGGTGCCCAGGTTGGGCAGCGTCTCCATGATCGGGTCGAACAGCCCGCGGACGCGGCCGACGGCGATCAGGCCGTCGCGCAGCTCGTCGGCGCGGGCGCCGAACCGGGCGGTCTCGTCGGTCTCCCGGCCGAGGGTCTTCACCACCAGGGCGGCGTCGAAGCTCTCGTGGGCGATCTCGCTGACCTCGGCGCGCAGCTGCTGGGCGCGGGCCATCCGCGGGCTCATCACCCGGCTGTAGACGGCGTTGAGCACGAAGACCAGCGGGAAGACGACGAAGCCGACGACGGCGAGCAGCGGGTCGGTGAGCACCAGCGCGGTGATGGTGATCGCGATCATGACCAGCGCGCCGCAGGCGAAGGGCAGCGGGGAGACGAAGAACCAGGCGGCCTCGACGTCGGAGTTGGCGTTGGACAGCAGTTGCCCGGTGGGGTGGCGCTGGTGCCAGGACAGCGGCAGGCGCAGGTACTGGCCGGTGACCCGGCGGCGGTACTCGGCCTGCAGCCGGTAGCTCATGATGCCGGCGAAGAGCCGGCGGCCGAGGATGCCGACGATCTTCAGCAGCGCGACGACGACGATGGCCAGCGCGGCCAGGCCGAGCGCGCCGGCGGTGGTGTCGCCCTCGTCGAAGGCGGGCAGCAGCACCCGCTCGGTGATCCCGCCGATGACGTAGGCGCTGGCGACGGTCATCCCGCCGTAGAGGCTGCTGCCCAGGAAGGCGAGGGCGAAGATGCCCGGCTGCCCGGCGATGGCGCGCCCGATGTGACGGACGCCGCGGCGGACCACGGCGTCTCTGCGGCGCGGCACGGTGCCTCCAGTCGATGGTGCGGGCGGTGTCCGCAGCCTACCCGGGTTGCTTAACCGGCCTAATCGATTTGCGGGCGGGGTCGTCTCGCTGCCGGCCCCGCCGGGCGCCGAGCTGGCATAGCCTCGACGTGTGCCCACCTCTGCCGTGCCCGTGTCCCGGTCGGAGCGAGCGGCGCTGGCGGACCTGCTCGAGCAGCTGGGTCCCGACCAGCCGACCCGGTGCGCCGGGTGGACCACCCGCGACCTCGCCGCGCATCTGGTGGTCCGCGACCGTCGCCCGGACTCGATGCCCGGGCTGGCGCTCGGCGGGCCGTTCGCGGGGTGGACCCAGCGGGTGCAGCAGCGGACCGGTGCCGCCCGAGACTGGCCAGAGCTGGTGGCCGCGCTGCGCGCGGGCCCCCCGGCGTGGCTGCCCGGGTCCTGGCCGGTGGTCGACCGGCTGCTGAACAGCACGGAGATGGTGATCCACCACGAGGACGTGCGGCGCGCCCAGCCGGACTGGTCACCGCGGGACCTGCCGGGCGACGTGCAGGACCAGCTGTGGAAGGCCGTCCCGTTCCTGGCCCGCGGCCGGGAGGCCGCCCGCCCCGACGGTGGGCTGATGGTGCGGCGCAGCGACGTCGCCGACGGCGCTCCGGGCAGCGAGCGGCGACTGCGCAAGGGCACGCCGACCACCACGGTGGTGGGCGCCCCGCTGGAGGTGCTCCTCTGGGTGAGTGGCCGCCAGGACGTCGCCTGCGTGGACCTGACCGTCGAGTGAGCCCCCCCCCGTCAGGTGAGCATCACCGCCGGGTGAGCGCCACCGCCGGGTGCCCCGGACGGGCCCGCCGGCTCGGGTGAGTCGGACGGCTCGGACGACCCGGACGGCTTGGGTGAGTCGGACCGCTCTCGGGCGACTCGGGCGGGGCCAGCTGCCTCGGGCGGGGCCAGCTGCCTCGGACAGGTCGCTCGGCTGCCGCCCCAGTCCTCGATCGCCCGTTCCTGATCGCCGTCCCAGCCGGACCCGCGCTCAGAACGGTGGCGGGTCATCGGGCGGGGCATCCGGTGGTCGTGGATCGGCGGGCGGTGGGTCCGCCGCCGGGGAGCTCTCCGGCGGCGGGTGGTCGAGCCAGTCGTCCGCGCCGAACCGGATCGGGTGGGTGGTGACCACCTGGCCCGAGGGCGTCGTCCACTCCAGCCCACCGCCGGGCAGCCCGCGCATGTGCCACCCGGGCGCCTGGTGGCTCAGCCGGTGGTGGTGCCGGCACAGGCTGCAGAGGTTGTCGTGGGACGTCGGGCCGAGCGGCCACGGAACCGTGTGGTCGAGGTCGCAGCGGATCGGCCGGGCCCGGCAGCCCGGGAACCGGCAGCGTCGGTCGCGTAGCCGGACGAACCGGTCGAGCTCGGCACCCGGCGAGTAGCCGGGCGACTCCGGTGGCGGGCCGAGCGCCCCGCCGGCGCGCAGCGCGAAGGCGTCGGTGAGCGCGACCAGCTGTCCGCTGAGCTCGTCGACCAGCGTGATGTGCGGCCGGTGCGCCAGCGCGGTGCCGCGCACCGCGCGGGTGGTGAGCAGGTCGGCCAGCGCGGCTCGGCGGCCATCCGCCCGAGCGGTATCGGCAACGTCGTCGCCGCCGGGGCAGTCGTCACCGGCACTGTGGTCGCCAGCGTCCACCGACGCCCCGGCCGCCTCTGGTTCTGCCGGCCCCTCTGCGCCCACTTCGGGGGCATCCGCCTCCAGGCGGGGCATCAGCCCGAGTGCGATCGCGAGCTCGCGGACCATCTCAGCGGGCACCAGGTCGCCGTCGACCTCACCCGGCTCGCTGCCGCCCAGCAGGGTCTCGACCGCGGCGACCAGGGTGATCTGCGCCTGCACCGGCGCCAGCCCGTGCTCTCCGGGCCGCAGCACGAGGTCGACCAGGCAGTCGACCATGCGCTGCTGCCGGGTGCGCTCGTCCCCCTCGACGGCTGCGGCATCCGCGTACCGGCCCAGCGCGTCCTGCACCGCTCGGGCCACCGGCGCGGGGAGCGTGGCGCCCAGGGTGGCCATCCCGTCGTCACCGGCGTGGACGGTGACCCGCCGGTCGCGGACCGCCTCGGTGACCCGCCGGGCCACCGCGGAAGCGTCCAGCTTCTGCACCATCCGGCGGGCGGCGGCCCGCAGCTGCGTCCGGGTCCGGCCGTCGACCTTCGCGAGCAGTCGCTCCTCGGCCGCCGCACGCACGTCGTCCGGCAACGGCGCGATCAGGTCGGTCATCACCTGGGCGTGCGCCCAGGTGATCCGGCCGTCCGACAGCGCATCGAGCGTCGCCGGGAGCCGGTCGACCAGGAGCAGCGAGTCGACCAGCAGGCAGGTTGCCGCATCCGTGGTGAGCCCGAGCCCGACCATCACCTCGTCGACGGCCCACTCGCTGACCGATGCGAGCGCCGAGTGCCTGGCTGCCCGCGTCTGCGCCGCCGCCGCGCCGATCTCCGTGTCGGGCCGATCGAGTGACGACGGGCGGGTCCGCGCGAACGCGGCGAGCGCCCGCGCCTGCTCGGCAGCCGCGCGGGCCTGCTGCCGCTGGGCACCCCGCGCGGCGTCGAGATGGGCATGCCCGGCGGTGACCAACCGGTCGAGCCGCTCGGCGTTCCCCTCCAGCGGACAGCCGGTCGCTGCCTCGGCGGGCTCGGCTTCGACGGGCTCGGGTTCGGCGTGCTCGGGTTCGGCGGGCTCGGGTTCGGCGGGCTCGGGTTCGACGGCCAGCGGGCGCCGGCGCGTGCCGTGCCGTTCGCCGTCCACCTCGAAGACGACGTCGTCGAACAGCCGGCGCAGCTCGGCTTCGACGAGCGAGTCGTCCCGCTCCTCGAAGAGCCGGAGCAGCTGTTCGAACATGTGTTCGATGATACCGGCGGTGCGCCCGGTCCACGAGCGGTCGGAGTGCGCCTGTGGAGAACTCCCGCTCAGCCCAGCGGGTGGTCGGTCTCCTGGCGGATCGGCACGCCGGCGGCGGCCAGCCCGGCCTTCACGTCGCCGACCCGCAGCTGCCCGAAGTGGAAGACGCTGGCCGCGAGCACCGCGTCGGCGCCGGCCTCGACCGCGGGCGGGAAGTGGTCGACCGCCCCCGCTCCCCCGCTGGCGATCAGCGGCACGCTCACCTCGCGGCGCACCGCGCGGATCAGGTCGGTATCGAACCCGGCGCGCGTGCCGTCGGCGTCCATCGAGTTCAGCAGCACCTCGCCGACCCCGAGCTGCGCGGCCTGCACGACCCACTCCACGGCGTCCCGGCCGGTGCCCCGGCGCCCGCCGTGCGTGGTGATCTCGAAGCCCGAGTCGGTCACCGCGCCGTCGCGCACCCGACGGGCGTCCAGCGACAGCACCAGCACCTGGTTGCCGAACCGGTCGGCGATCTCGGCGATCAGCTCCGGCCGCGCGACAGCGGCGGTGTTCACCGCGACCTTGTCCGCCCCGGCGCGCAGCAGCTTGTCGACGTCGCCGACGCTGCGCACGCCCCCGCCGACGGTGAGCGGGATGAAGACGCTCTCCGCGGTCCGCCGGACCACGTCGTAGGTGGTCTCCCGGTCACCGGAGCTGGCCGTGATGTCGAGGAAGGTGAGCTCGTCGGCGCCCTCGGCGTCGTAGACCCGGGCCATCTCGACCGGGTCACCGGCGTCGACGAGGTCGACGAAGTTGACCCCCTTGACGACCCGCCCGGCGTCGACGTCCAGGCACGGGATCACCCGCACCGCGAGGCTCATGCCGCACCCCGCACCGCTGCACCCCGAACGGCATCGGCCTCGATCTCCACCAGCATCGCCGGGTCGATCAGCGCGGCGACCTGCACCATCGCGGTGGCCGGCCGGACGTCGCGGAAGAACTCCCCGTGCACCCGCCCGACCTCCTCCCAGCGGCTGATGTCGGTGACGTACATCCGGGTGCGGACGACGTCGCCGAGCGCGAACCCGGCCTCGCCGAGTGCCCGCTGGATGCCGGTGAGGGCCACCCGCGTCTGACCGGCGGCGTCCCCGGGGTGGGCCACGGCGCCCTCGACCGTGGCCGTGGTCCCGCTCACCCAGGCGGTCTCGCCGTGCACGACGACCCGGCTGTAGCCGACGACGTCCTCCCACGGCGCACCGGAGCCGATCCGCCGTGCACCCATCCGCGCGTCGCTCACTCGGCGGTCACCGCGAGCGCCTCGGGCAACGTGAACGCCCCCGCGTACAGCGCCTTGCCGACGATCGCGCCCTCGACGCCGATCTCGGTCAGCCCGGCCAGGGCGCGGATGTCGGCCAGCGAGCTGACGCCACCGGAGGCGATCACCGGGCGCGGGGTGGCCGCGCACACCTCGCGCAGCAGGTCGAGGTTGGGGCCGCGCAACGTGCCGTCCTTGGTGATGTCGGTGACGACGTAGCGGGCACAGCCCTCCTCGTCGAGCCGGGCGAGGGTCTCGTAGAGCTCGCCGCCCTCCTTGGTCCAGCCGCGGGCGGCCAGCCGGGTGCCGCGGACGTCGAGGCCCACGGCGATCCGGTCGCCGTGCTCGGCGATGGCCCGGGCGCACCACTCCGGTGACTCCAGCGCCGCGGTGCCCAGGTTGACCCGCCGGCAGCCGGTGGCCAGCGCGGCGGCCAGCGACTCGTCGTCCCGGATGCCGCCGGAGAGCTCCACGTCGACGTCCAGCTGACCGACCACCCGGGCCAGCAGCTCGCGGTTGGAGCCGCGCCCGAAGGCGGCGTCCAGGTCGACCAGGTGCACCCACTCGGCACCGTCGCGCTGCCAGGCCAGCGCGGCCTCGAGGGGGTCGCCGTAGGAGGTCTCGCTCCCGGCCTCCCCCTGGACCAGACGGACGGCGAGGCCGTCGGCGACGTCGACGGCGGGGAGCAGCTCCAGCTTCGGCACGGGCCCAGCCTAGGGAACGCCGCCGACGGTCCTGTCGGACCACTGCGGCAGGGTGACGTGCATGGAGTCCCGGGGAGGTGTTTCCGGTGGAGTTCGCTGACGTCGTCCGCCGGCGGCGCATGGTGCGCGACTACGACCCCGACCGGCCGGTGCCGCCCGACGTGCGCGACCGGCTGCTCGAGCACGCGATCCGTGCCCCGTCGGCCGGGTTCAGCCAGGGCTGGGCCTTCCTGGTGCTGGAGTCCGCCGAGGAGCGCGACCGCTTCTGGGCCGCCACCACCGACGGGGGGACCCCCGACGGCTGGCTCACCCGGATGCGCCGGGCCCCGCTGCTGGTGGTGCCGTTCTCGTCCAAGGAGGCCTACCTCGACCGCTACGCCGAGCCGGACAAGGGCTGGACCGACCGGGACGAGGCCCGTTGGCCGGTGCCCTACTGGCACGTCGACACCGGGATGGCCTCGCTGCTGATGCTGCTCACCGCGGTCGACGAGGGCCTGGGCGCCTGCTTCTTCGGGGTGCCGCCCGAGCGGGTCACCGCCCTGCGCGCGGCGTTCGGGGTGCCCGACACCCACACCCCGGTCGGCTGCCTGTCCATCGGCTGGCCGGGCGGGGAGGACAAGCGGTCACCGTCGCTGAAGCGCGGCCGGCGTGGACTCGACGAGGTGGTGCACCGCGGGCAGTGGTGACTGGTTGACTCGCCGCGTGACCGAGACCGAGCAGCCCACGACCTCCCGCGCGGTCCTGGTGACCGGTGCCTCCCGCGGCATCGGCCGCGCCATCGCGCTGGCCTTCGCCGCGCAGGGCGACCGGGTGGCGGTGCACGCCAACACCTCGCGCGAGCAGGCCGAGGCGGTCCGCGCCGAGCTGCCCGGCGACGGGCACACCGTGGTCACCGCCGACGTCGCCGACGCCGAGGCGATCGGCCGCGCCGTCGACGAGGCCGCCGTGGCGCTCGGCGGGCTGCACGTGCTGGTGAACAACGCGGCGGTCTTCGCCGCCCACCCGCCGCTGGAGGTCGACTACGCGCAGTGGCAGCAGGCCTGGGAGCGCACCCTGGCGGTCAACCTGCTCGGTCCGGCCAACGCCACCTTCCGCGCGCTGCCGCACCTGATCGCCGCCGGCGGCGGCGCCGTGGTCAACGTCTCCAGCCGGGGCGCCTTCCGCGGCGAGCCGAACACCCCCGCGTACGGCGCGTCGAAGGCCGGACTGAACGCCTTCGGCCAGTCGATGGCACTCGCCCTGGCGCCGCACGGCATCTCGGTGGGCACCGTCGCGCCCGGCTTCGTGCAGACCGAGATGGCCCGCGAGGTGCTCGACGGCCCGGGCGGGGACGCCGTGCGTGCCCAGTCGCCCTACGGCCGGGTGGCCCGCCCGGAGGAGGTCGCCTCCGCGGTCCTCTGGCTGGCCTCTCCGGGGGCGCGGTTCTCCACCGGCACGATCATCGACGTCAACGGCGCCAGCTACCTGCGCAGCTGAGCGTCACAGCTGCTCGGAGGTCGACACCACCAGCAGGTCCGAGGTGTGCGTGCCGGCGATGCCGACGTCGTCCGGTCGGCCGGCGAAACCGGGCACCTCGGCCAGCCCGTCGGTGCCGTCCAGCGCGCGGACCGTCACCGGACCGTCGCCGGTCACCCGGAAGGTGGCGGTGACCCCGTCGGCGGGTGGCGCGTGCACCGTCACGGTCAGCCGCTGCTCCCCCAGCACGCCCTCCGGGAAGCGCCGCCCGAGCACCCCGCCGCCGGTCACCTCCGCGCCGGAGACGTCGAGCACCAGCAGCCGCGCGTCGCGCTGGGAGGTCACCTGCACGGACACCTCCCGCCCGCCGGCCGCCGGCGTGCTGGTGGCCGTCAGGTCGGGTGCGGGCAGACCGGCGGCGTCGGCGGGACCGGTGGCGACGTCGCCGGAGAACACCGGGAAGACCTCGGTCAGCTCGTCCGGGTCGGCGTCCGGCCCGGCGACGTACCCCGCCGTCCAGGGCACCGGGTCGTCCTCGGTGCTGATCCACCAGGCGTCCCCGGAGTCGGCGTCCAGGGCGTACATCAGCTGGGTCGGCGCCGGGTGCGCGGCGTCGAACCGGTCGACCACCAACCCGGTGACCAGCAGGGCCACGGCCAGCACCACGGCCACCCCGGGCACCAGTGCAGCGCTGCGCCGGCGGGCCGGACCCACGGGGAACAGCAGCTCGAACACCGGCAGCAGCACGAGGACGAGCAGCACGGTGAACACCGCCGGTGCCGCACCGGTGGCCAGGCCCAGCGCCGGGAAGAACAGCGCGATCGTCGGGGCGAGCACCAGCACGGCGACCGCACCGGCCACCACGGCCGCCACCGGCCGCACCCAGCCCGGCCGGGCCAGCACCGCGACGACGCCGACCAGCGCCCCCGCGAGCGCCGGGACGGCGGCCAGGTAGGAGCCACCGGGGGCCACCACCGCCAGCACCACGCCCAGCACGGCCAACCAGCCGAGCCCGCCGGTGGCCAGCGCGCCGGCGCCCACCCGCCGGCGCAGCAGCGCGTACCAGGCCAGGACGACGGCGAGCACGAGCACCACCACGGCCAGCCGGTACCAGCCCGGCCGCCACGGGTCGGACATCCCGCCGTACCCGGGGCGCAGCGCCACCAGCAGCGCCCACACCCCCTGAGCGGCCAGCGGCGCGGCGACCACCGGGATCGCGGCGAGCGCGAACCCGGCGACGGTGCGCCGCAGCGGCGTGCCGGCGCGCTGCCGCAGCACGACGGCGAGCGCGCCGACCGCGCCGACGGCGAGGAGCGCGACCGGCCACACCGTCCAGCCGGGCACCCGCAGCAGCCCGCCCAGCACCGGGAAGTAGGTCGCGTCCCCCGCCGCCGGCCGCGCCAGCTCCCCCAGCTCGGCCTCCCCCAGCTCGCGGGTCAGCGCCAGGGTGTTGTCACCCATCGCCTGCAGGCTGCCGCGGTTCATCCGGGACGGCGTGTCCTGCGGCGTGTGGTAGACCGCCGACCCGTCGATGTAGGCGGTGTTCAGCCCGGTGAAGCGGCCGCTGTCCAGGAACGGGCTGAAGTCGGTGTCGTTGGGCAGCAGCCGGTAGACCTCCACGGCGAAGCTGGTCGCCACCGGGTGCGGCACGGCGTCGGCGAACACCCCGGCCAGCGCGGCGTTGCCCGTGGCCGTCTCGAACATCACCGGCGGGCCGCCGGTGCCCCGCGCCTCCAGGTTCAGCACCACCCCACCGTCCTCGGCCAGCGGGTGGTCCCGGACGAAGGCCTCGGCGCCGCAGAGGCAGGCCTCCTCGGCGTCGGTCAACACGACCACGACGTCGTTGCGCAGCCGGGGCCCGACGGTGAGCGCCCGGACCGTCTCCAGCACGGTGGAGACCCCGGCCGCATCGTCGTTGCCGCCCGGCCCGTTCTCGACCGAGTCGTAGTGGGCGACCAGGAACAGCCGGCCGGTGGGGTCGGTACCGGGCAGGACGCCGACCACGTTGCGCACCCGGGCGACCTCGAGCTCTCCCGGGCCGCCGGGGTTCGCCCCCACCGCGTCCTGCACCCGGGGGTCGAGCCCCAGGTCGGTGAGGGTGTCCACCAGGTGGTCGCGCACCCGGTCGTTCGCCGGGCTGCCGGTCACGTGGGTCTCGGCGGCGACCGTCTCGACGTGCTCGAACGCCCGCGCCGCGCTGAACTCACCGGCGGGCGCGTCCGCCGGCGCGGGGTCCGGTGGTTGCAGGACCGCGATGCTCAGCGCGGCCAGGGCACCGAGCAGCAGCAGGACGACCAGGCCGAGCAGGCGGGCGGACCGCACGGGACACCTCCGGCAGACGTGGGCCGGATCACCCTAGGGGTGAGCCGGCCAGCGCCTCCCACAGCGCCTCAGTCGAGGCTGGCGAGCCAGTTGGTCAGCAGCTGGGCGCCGGCGTCGCCGCTCTTCTCCGGGTGGAACTGGGTGGCCGAGAGCGGGCCGTTCTCCACCCCGGCGACGAACCGGTCGCCGTGCTCGGCCCAGGTGACCGCCGGCGGGGTGAGCCGCCCGGTGACCCCGGCCTCGGCGAGCGGGAACTCGCGGACGCCGTAGGAGTGCACGAAGTAGAAGCGCTGGTCCTCGAGGCCGGCGAAGAGCGTGGAGCCCTCCGGCGCCTGGACGGTGTTCCAGCCCATGTGCGGCAGCACCGGGGCCTGCAGCGGCTCGACCACACCGGGCCACTCGCCGCAGCCGTCGGCGTCCTGACCGTGCTCGACGCCGCGCTCGAAGAGGATCTGCATGCCGACGCAGATGCCGAGCACCGGCCGGCCGCCGGCCAGCCGCCGGCCGATCACCTTGGGGCCGTCGACGGCACGCAGCCCGTCCATGCACGCGGCGAACGCACCGACGCCGGGGACGACGAGCCCGTCGGCGTCCAGCGCCGCCTGCGGGTCGGCGGTCACCGTGACGTCGGCACCGACGCGGGACAGCGCCCGCTCCGCCGAGCGGAGGTTGCCCGACCCGTAGTCGAGCACGACGACGTTCTTCACAGCAGCCACGCTACCCACCAGCCCTCCGGCCCCCGCCGGCATTCCAGGGGAGCACTGTGAGCTGCGGCCACTCCGACGCCCAGCGCGCGGCCTTGGTCTCGTAGACGTGCGGGGGCGCGAGCCGCGGATTGGGCCGGACCACCATCCCGAACAGGTCGTCCCACCCGGACGGCGCGTGGACCCGCAGCCCACCGTCCCGCCCGACGGTGACACCGACCATGCAGCAGACCGCCGCGAAGGCGTCGATCGCGTCCGTGCAGCTCCGGAACGGCGCCGGTGCCGGCCCCCCGAACTTGTCGGCGTACCAGAGGTGCACCCGCGCCTCGTTGCGGATCTCCACCGGCACCGGCAGGTCGGCGAAGAGCTCGGCACCGCGCCGGATGACCGCATCCTCGCCCGCCCACGAGGTGTCCGGGTCGAAGCAGAACAGGTCGGCGTCCCGGACCGGCCCTCGTGCAGGGCCCCGGCCCGAGCGGGCGAGGGCTGGGGGGCACGAGGGTCCTTCGTCACTCCCCCAGCCCCAGCCTGGGAGCGCGATCGAGCACCGTCGCCACGGTCGGGTTGGCCGGCACCAGCTCCAGGAAGCGGGCCTCGCCGTCAGGCAACGGCTCAGACCAGGCGGAGGACGCCGGCCGCCGTCGCCAGCACGGCGGCGAGCAGCAGCAGCCCGGCGAACCCCATCTGCACGCCGGTCCGCCCGTCGGTGTCGGAGTCGGCCTTGAAGATGCTGTAGGCGCCGCCGAGCAGGAAGCCGCCGACGATCATCAGCACGATCCCGAAGTTCATCCGGTTACAGCGCGCCCTTGGTGGAGGGCACGTCGCCGACCCGCGGGTCCAGCGCCACGGCGGTGCGCAGCGCCCGCGCCAGGGCCTTGAACTGCCCCTCCACGATGTGGTGGGCGTCGCGGCCGGCGTAGAGCACCCGCACGTGCAGGCTGATCCGGGCGTTGAACGCGAAGGACTCCAGCACGTGCTTGGTGAGCGACGTCGGGTAGTCCGGCCCGATCATCGGCGTCATGTTCTCGGGCTCGGCGTGCACGAAGTACGGCCGGCCGGACAGGTCGACCGCGGCCTGCACCAGCACCTCGTCCATCGGGATGGTCGCGTCGCCGTAGCGGGTGATCCCCCGCTTGTCGCCCAGCGCCTCGGCGAAGGCCTGGCCCAGCGCGATCGCGACGTCCTCGACGGTGTGGTGGGCGTCGATGTGCAGGTCGCCGTCGGCCCGCACGGTCAGGTCGATGCCGCTGTGCTTGGACAGCGCGGTGAGCATGTGGTCGTAGAACCCGACCCCGGTGGCGATGTCGGACGTGCCGGTGCCGTCCAGGTCCAGCTCGACGACGAGCTTGGTCTCGCTGGTGGCCCGCTCGACGCGTGCAGTGCGGCTCATGAGCTCGAGTCTCCCTCAGTGGTGCGGTGGTCGGCGGCGATCTCACCCAGCGCGGTGAGGAACGCGTCGGTCTCCTCGGGCGTGCCGGCGGTGACCCGCAGCCAGCCGGGCAGCCCGACGTCGCGGACCAGCACGTCCCGGTCCAGCAGCGCCCGCCAGGCCGCGGGCGCGTCGGCGAACCGGCCGAAGAGCACGAAGTTCGCGTCGCTGGGCACGCTGGTCAGGCCGAGGCCGGCCAGCGCCGCGACGATCCGGTCGCGCTCGGCCTTCACCGCGTCGACGGTGGCCAGCAGGGCGTCGGTGTGCGCCAGCGCCGTCCGGGCGGCGGTCTGGGTGAGCGAGCTCAGGTGGTAGGGCAGCCGGACCAGTTGGACGGCGTCCACGACCGCGGGGTCGGCGGCCAGGTAGCCCAGCCGCAGCCCGGCCATGCCGAAGGCCTTGCTCATCGTGCGGCTGACCACCAGCCGCGGCCGCCCGGCCAGCAGGGTGAGCGCCGACGGGGTGCCGGCGCGGGCGAACTCGGTGTAGGCCTCGTCGACCACCAGCACCCCACTGGTCGCCTCGTACAGCTCGGCGACGGTGTCCAGCTCCACCGCGGTGCCGGTGGGGTTGTTCGGGCTGGTCACGAAGACGACGTCGGCGGCCACCTCGCGCACCTGGGCCGCGGCCCGCGCCGGGTCGATGGTGAAGTCGGCCCGGCGGTGCCCGTCGACCCAGCGGGTCGCGGTGCCGGCGCTGATGATCGGGTGCATCGAGTACGAGGGGGTGAACCCCACCGCCGTCCGCCCGCTGCCCCCGAAGGTCTGCAGCAGCTGCTGGAGCACCTCGTTGGAGCCGTTGGCCGCCCACACCTGCGCCGGGTCGACCGGGACGCCGCTGGTGCGGGTCAGGTAGGTGGCGAGGTCGGCCCGCAGCGCCGTGGCGTCCCGGTCGGGGTAGCGGTTGAGCCCGGGCGCCGCCTCGGCGAGTGCGGTGGCCAGGTCGGCCAGCAGCGGCGCGGGCAGCGGGTACGGATTCTCGTTGGTGTTCAGCGCGTACCGCACGGGCAGCTGCGGCGCGCCGTAGGGCGTGCGGCCGCGGAGCTCGGGACGCAGCGGCAGGTCGTCCAGGGACGTCATCGGCCGCGGGCCCGGACGGCGGCCGCGTGCGCCGGGAGGTCCTCGGCGTTGGCCAGGGCGTCGATGTGCCCGGCCACCTCGGCCAGCGCCTGCTCGTCGTACTCGATGAGGTGGATGCCGCGCAGGAAGGTCTGCACGCTGAGCCCGCTGGAGTGCCGCGCGCAGCCACCGGTGGGCAGCACGTGGTTGGAACCGGCGGCGTAGTCGCCCAGCGACACCGGCGCCCACGGCCCGACGAAGACCGCGCCCGCGTTGCGGACGCGCATCGCCACGGCACGGGCGTCGCGGGTCTGGATCTCCAGGTGCTCGGCGGCGTAGGCGTCGACCACGGCCAGGCCGGCGTCGAGGTCGTCGACGAGGACGACGCCGGACTGGCTGCCGCCCAGGGCCGTGGTGATCCGGTCGCTGTGCTTGGTCGCGGCCACCTGCCCGGGCAGCAGGCCGACGACGGCGTCGGCGAGCTCCTCGCTGGTGGTGACCAGCACCGCGCCGGCCAGCGGGTCGTGCTCGGCCTGGCTGATCAGGTCGGCCGCGACGTGCACCGGGTCGGCGGTGTCGTCGGCCAGGACGGCGACCTCGGTCGGGCCGGCCTCCGAGTCGATGCCGATCAGCCCGCGCAGCAGCCGCTTGGCCGCGGTCGTGTAGACGTTCCCCGGTCCGGTGACCAGGTCGACCGGCGCGCAGTTGCCCGCGCCGTAGCCGAACACGGCGATCGCCTGGGCCCCGCCCACGGCGTACACCTCGGTGACCCCCAGCAGCGCGCACGCGGCCAGCACGCCCGGGTCGGGCAGGCCGCCGTTGTCCCGCTGCGGCGGGGTGGCCACCGCGATCGACTGCACACCGGCGATCTGCGCCGGGACGACGTTCATCACCACCGAGCTCAGCAGCGGCGCGAGCCCGCCGGGCACGTACAGCCCGACCCGGCGCACCGGCACCCAGCGCTCGGTGACCGTGCCGCCGCGGACCACGTCGGTGGTCACGTCGGTGCGGCGCTGGTCGGCGTGCACCGTGCGGACCCGGGCGATCGACTCCTCCAGCGCGGCGCGCAGCGTGGGGTCGATCGTGGCCAGCGCCTCGTCGAGGGCGGCCTGCGGGACGGTGAAGTCCTCGGCGTCGACCCCGTCGAACCGGGCGGTGATCTCCCGGACGGCCTGCGCGCCGCGCAGGCGCACGTCGTCGCAGATCGGGCGGACGACGGCCAGCACCGAGTCGATGTCGGTGGTGGCCCGGGGCAGCAGGGCCGCGAGCTCGCGTGGCCCGGGCAGAGCGGACCCACGCAGGTCGATGCGGGCGAGCACGGAGCACCTCCGGGAGCGGTGGACGTCGGGTCGAGGGTAGTCGGCGGGTCGGACACCCCCGGCGGAGCCGGTCGGCGCCCGCCCGCGGCGGCGCCGGTGGGCACCACGGGGTGTCCGGGCGGTCGTGCCCCTAGGCTCCCGGGTGTGGGTGAGAGGGTGCCGAGCCGTGCGGTGATCCCGCTGTTCCCGCTGGGGACCCCGCTGTTCCCCGGTGTGGTGCTGCCGCTGCAGATCTTCGAGCCGCGGTACCGCCGGCTGATCGCCGAGCTGGCCACGCTGCCCGAGGGTCCCGACCGGCGGTTCGGCGTGGTCGCGATCCGGCAGGGCTGGGAGGTCGAGCAGGTGGCGCCGGCCGAGGCCCTGTTCGACGTCGGCTGCACCGCGGTCGTCCGGCTCATCTCCCCGCGGCCCGACGGCGGCTACCGGGTGGTGGCCGTGGGCGGTGAGCGCTTCCGACTGCTCGACGTGCTGCTCCCCGACCCGGACAGCGGCGAGCCGCCGTACCTGCGGGCCGAGGTCGAGTGGCTGGTCGAGGAGGAGGCCGCCGAGGAGGCGGCCGGGGACTCCGAGGCCGCCGGCGACGGGTTCGCGTCGGCCCTGGCCGCCGTCGCCCCGACCGACGACCACGGCGACGACCCCGCGGACGACGTGGTCACCGACGTGGTCCGCGGCTCGCTGGACCTGCTGGCCGGCAACGTCCGGGAGCTGTTCGCCCGCTACGTCGCCGACGTCGCGGTGCGCCAGGGCGGCGGGGTCGGCGCGCTCCCGGAGGACGTGCTGGACGCACTGACCGGTGACGCCGACGACGACGAGGACGACGACCTCGAGCCGACCGCGGCGGCCCTCCGCGAGGTCAGCGACGACGCCCGGGGGCTGTCCTGGCTGGTCGCCTCGGCGGCCCTGCTCACCACCGAGGACCGCCAGGCGCTGCTGGCGGAGTCGGCGACCCGGCGCCGGCTGACCATGGAGTCCCGGTTGCTGCGCCGCGAGCTCACGCTGCTGCGCACCCTCGGCGCGGTGCCCGTGCCGCTGGCGCAGTTCTCCAGCCCGATGACCCCCAACTGACGAAGGAGCCCGTCCTCCGCACCCCTCGCACGCTCGGGGCGACCCTCGGGACGGGGCCGGTGACAGGTCAGCCGCGCGGGCGTGGCGGCGGGACCGGGGGCAGCGGCGGCCGGCCGCCCGGCGGGAGCCCGACCACGGGCTGCTCGGCCGGCTCGTCGCGGCCCAGGTCGTCGCGCGGGGTGAGCGCGGTGGCCACCAGGTAGGCGAGCACGGCGAGGAACGGGCCCACCGCGAGCGCCGCGGTCGCCCCGAGCTCGAGGCCGGTGGTCACCGTCGTGCCCACCTGGCCCAGCTGCTCCTCGGTCGGCCCCGGCGCCAGCCCCTCCCCCAGCTGCCAGGCGACCACGCCCGCGCTGAGCGTGCCGGTGGCCAGGCCGGCCAGCAGCATCACGCCCCGCCGGCGCCGCCACAGCCAGCCGGCGATCCCGGCGACCAGGCCGAGACCGGCGAGCAGCAGGACGAGGACGCCGTCGTCGGCCATGAGCAGCTCGTTCGAGGGCGCCTGACCGACCGGCACCACCTGGGTCTCGGTGACCCGGAACTCCGCGCGCGGGGCCAGCCACAGCCACAACCCGCCGACCAGCAGCCCGGCGACCGTCAGCACACCGACGACGACGAGCGCGCCGGGCAGGTCGGCGCGGCTGCCGCGCAGCCCGGGGACCCCGGCCCGGCGGGGGGCCAGCGAGACGCCGGGCCCCGCCGGCGGTGCCCACGACGACGGTGGCACGGGGCCCGGGGTGGAGGCGGTCACCCCACCATCCTCACCCGCGGCCGGCGGCCCCCGTGCAGGGTCCCGCCGCCAACTCGCGAGTGGTGGGGGCCACGGGGGTCCTTCGTCACAGCAGGGCGACGCTCGTCGGCCCCAGCAGCGCCTTGATGTCCCCCATGAGCGCGGTGCTGGGGCGGACCCGAAGCCCCTGGTCCAGGCGCAGCACCGTCTCCCGGCCGCCGTTGAGCAGCTTCAGCTGCACCTCGGTGGTGCCGGGGTGGCTGCCCAGCACCTCCCGCAGCCGCTCGACCACCGGCGGGGTGCACCGGGCGGCCGGCATGGAGACCAGCACCGGACCACGCGGCCCCTCGGTGAGCTCGGGGATGGTCACCTCGGAGCCGAAGAGCGAGGGCGTCTCGTCGCGGCGGCTGATCCGCCCCTTCACCACGACGATCTGGTCGCGGACGACCTTGTCCGACACCTCCGCCCAGGTCTTGGGGAAGAACAGCACCTCGATGCCGGACTCCAGGTCCTCCAGCGTGGCGATGGCCCACGGCGCACCCTGCTTGTTGGTGCGCGGCCCGACCGCGGTGAGGATGCCGGCGATGGTGACGTTCGCGCCGTCCTCGACCCCGCCGCCGACGATCTCGGCGATCGGGGTGTCGGCGTGCGAGGTGAGCACGTGCTCGACCCCGTGCAGCGGGTGGTCGGAGACGTAGAGGCCGAGCATGTCCCGCTCGAACACCAGCCGCTCGGCCTTGGACCAGTCGGCGGTGGGGATCGGGATGTCCAGCGCGGCGCTCAGCGGGTCGGCGACGTCACCGTCGCCGTCGCCGAAGCTGCCGAACAGGTCGAACTGCCCCTCGGCCTCCTTGCGCTTGAGGCTCATCGCGGAGTCGACGGCCTGCACGTGGATCGCGGCGATGCCCTGCCGGGAGTGGCCCAGCGAGTCGAAGCCCCCGGCCTTGGCCAGGGACTCGATGACCTTCTTGTTGCAGGCCACCGTGTCGATCTTGCGCATGAAGTCGGCGAAGTCCTTGAACGCGCCCTTCTCCTCCCGCGCCCGCACGATCGAGTCGACGACGTTGTGCCCGACGTTGCGCACCGAGGCCAGCCCGAAGCGGACGTCGTTGCCGACCGCGGTGAAGTCCCAGGAGGACTCGTTGACGTCCGGGGGGAGCACCTTGATGCCCATCCGGCGGCACTCGGCCAGGTAGATCGGGCGGCGGTCCTTGTCGTCGCCCACGCTGGTGAGCAGCCCGGCCATGTACTCGGCCGGGTAGTTGGCCTTGAGGTAGGCCGTCCAGTACGAGACCAGGCCGTAGGCGGCCGAGTGCGCCTTGTTGAAGGCGTAGTCGGCGAAGGGCACCAGGATGTCCCAGAGCGTCTTGACCGCGGCGGCGGAGTAGCCGTTGGCCTTCATGCCGGCCTCGAAGCCGACGTACTCGGCGTCCAGCACCGACTTCTTCTTCTTGCCCATGGCCCGGCGCAGCAGGTCGGCCTTGCCGAGGGAGTACCCGGCGACCTTCTGCGCGATCGCCATGACCTGCTCCTGGTACACGATCAGGCCGTAGGTCTGGCCCAGGATCTCCGAGAGCGGCTCGGCCAGCTCCGGGTGGATCGGGGTGATCTCCTGCTGGCCGTTCTTGCGCAGCGCGTAGTTGGTGTGCGAGTTCGCACCCATCGGGCCGGGCCGGTAGAGCGCACCGACCGCGGAGATGTCCTCGAAGTTGTCCGGGCGCATCAGCCGCAGCAGCGAGCGCATCGGCCCGCCGTCGAACTGGAAGACGCCCAGGGTGTCCCCGCGGGACAGCAGGGCGTAGGTGGCCGGGTCGGTGAGGTCCTTGCTGATCTCGTCGAGGTCGACCGGTTCCTTGCCGTTGATCACGATGTTGCGCAGCGCGTCGTCGATCACGGTGAGGTTGCGCAGGCCCAGGAAGTCCATCTTGAGCAGGCCGAGCGTCTCGCAGGTCGGGTAGTCGAACTGCGTGATGACCGCGCCGTCGGCCTCCCGGCGCATGATCGGGATGCTGTCGATCAGCGGGTAGCGGCCGATGATCACCCCGGCCGCGTGCACGCCCCACTGCCGCTTCAGGCCCTCGAGCTTGCGCGCCTGGTCGACCACCTCGGCCGCGCCCGGGTCGGACTCGTAGCGGGCGCGGAACTCCGTCGCCTCCTTGTACCGCTCGTGCTTGGGGTCGAAGATCCCCGACAGCGGGATGTCCTTGCCCATGACGCCGGGGGGCATCAGCTTGGTCAGCTCGTCGCCCACCGAGTACGGCCGGTCGAGCACCCGGGCGGCGTCCTTGATCGCGGCCTTGGCCTTGATGGTGCCGTAGGTGACGATCTGGCTGACCCGGTCCTCGCCGTACTTCTGCGAGACGTACTGGATGACCTCGCCGCGGCGGCGGTCGTCGAAGTCGATGTCGACGTCGGGCATGGAGACGCGCTCGGGGTTGAGGAACCGCTCGAAGATCAGCCCGTGTGCCAGCGGGTCGAGGTCGGTGATCCCCATCGCGTAGGCGGCCAGCGAGCCGGCGGCCGAGCCACGGCCGGGGCCGACCCGGATGCCGTTGTCCTTGGCCCAGTTGATGAAGTCGGCGACCACGAGGAAGTACCCCGGGAAGCCCATCTGCGTGATGATCCCGACCTCGTAGTCGGCCTGCTTGCGCACGTGGTCGGGGATGCCGCCGGGGTAGCGCTTGTGCAGCCCCCGCTCGACCTCCTTGACGAACCAGGAGGTCTCGTCCTCCCCCTCCGGCAGCGGGAAGCGCGGCAGCAGGTCGGCGCCCTCGGTGAAGTGCACCTCGCACTGCTCGGCGACGAGCAGGGTGTTGTCGCAGGCCTCGGGGTGCTCGCGGAACAGCGCGCGCATCTCGGCGGCGGACTTCAGGTAGTAGCCGTCGCCGTTGAACTTGAAGCGGTTGGGCTCGTTGAGCCGCGAACCGGTCTGGATGCACAGCAGCGCGTCGTGCGCCTGGGAGTCCTCCCGGCGGGTGTAGTGCAGGTCGTTGGTGCCCAGCAGCGGGATCCCGAGGTCCTTGGCGATCTCCAGCAGCGCCGGCTTGGTCTTCTTCTCGATGGACAGCCCGTGGTCCATGATCTCGGCGTAGAAGTTCTCCCGCCCGAAGATGTCCTGGAAGTCCGCGGCGGCCTGGCGGGCCCGGTCGACCTTGCCGGCGCGCAGCCACATGTTGACCTCGCCGGACGGGCAGCCGGTGGTGGCGATCAGGCCGGTGCCGTACTTCTCCAGCAGGTCGCGGTCGAAGCGCGGCTTGCGGTACTGCCCCTCGAGGCTGGCCAGCGAGGAGATCCGGAAGAGGTTGTGCATGCCCTCGGTGGTGCGGGCCAGCAGGGTCATGTGGGTGTAGGCGGCCTTGCCGCGGTTGGACCCGCCGTCGCCCTCCTCGTCGATCAGCTTGTCGCCGAAGTCGAACGGGGCGCGGTCGAACCGGGAGCCGGGCGTGTAGTAGCCCTCCATGCCGATGATCGGCTTCACCCCGGCGGACTTCGCCTGCTTGTAGAAGTCGTAGGCGCCGAAGACGTTGCCGTGGTCGGTCATCGCCAGCGCCGGCATGCCCTCCTCGGCGGCAGCGGTGGTCACCTCGCCGAGCTTCGCGGCCCCGTCGAGCATCGAGTACTCGGTGTGCACGTGCAGGTGCACGAAGTTCTCTGACGGGGCGCTGCTCACGGTGCGGGGTGCTCCTCACGGGTCGTGCGGCCGCCTGTCCACCAGCGGGTGGGCAGGGGCGGCGGGTCGATCTGGTGTGACCGGCGGGGAAGGCCGTTCGGTACTGCTCAGTAACTGGTGCTCTCAGGAACTGCTGCTCTGGACGCGGCTCCGGCGCGCGGACCGGCGACCTGATCCTCGCACCTCGACAGTCCTACGCCGAGGGTCCGACAGGACGTGTCTCCGCGATCCGGACCACTCCGTCACGCCGGTGTCGCGTCCGCCGCGACCAGGCCCCGGCGCATCGTCACGTGGGCGATCCCGGCCTCCCGGTACTCCTCGCCGACGGCGGCGTAGCCGGCCCGTTCGTAGAACCGCCGCGCGGTCAGCTGCGCGTGCAGCTCGACCTCCGTCTGCCCGCGCTCGGCGGCCGCGCGGTGCAGCGCCGAGAGCACCGCGGCGCCGTGCCCGCGGCCGCGGACCCCGGCGTCGGCGGCCATCCGGCCGATCACCGCCCGGCCGGGGCCCGCGGCGTCCAGCAGCAGGCGGCCGGTGGCGACGACGCGGCCGGCGCCGTCCCGGCTGAGCGCGTGCACCGCGGTGGCGTCGGCGGCGTCGCGTTCCAGCTCGGCCGGCACCCCCTGCTCGAGGACGAAGACCCGGTGCCGCAGGTCACCGATCTCGGCCAGGTCGGCCGGGGTGGCCAGCGAGGCGACCGGGCGGCTCACCGGGTCACCACCGCCGGGCCGGGCGGCAGCGCGGACGCCGGCACGAGCAGGAACCGCAGGTCGATCAGCGCGTGCAGCAGCACCGGCAGCAGCAGCGACCCGGTCTCCAGGTACACCGCGGCCAGCACACCGCCGAGCACGCCGGTGGTGAGCACCCCGGGCACCCCCTGGTAGGCGTGGGCCAGGCCGAAGGCGACCGCGGCGACCAGCACGAGCAGGACGAACGGCAGCCCGGGCAGCGCCGCGGCGACCACCGCCAGGAAGAACCCCCGGTACAGCCACTCCTCGCACAGCCCGGCGGAGACGCCGACCAGCGCGAACAGCCGCCGCTCCGACCGGCTGCGCGGCAGCAGGGCGACCGTCGCCTGCCCCGTGCCCTCCCCGGTCGGCTCGGCGTGCCGCGGGGTGCCGGGGACGTGCGGCCGGACGACCTCCGGCGGCGGCCCGACCAGCGCACCGGCGCGCAGCGCCCGGACCGAGACCACCATCAGCGCGGCGAGCGCCAGGACCGCCAGCCAGGTGACCGGGCCCGGCCAGCGCTGCGGCCAGACCAGCCCCACCGCGGCCGCGCCGACGCCGGGGGCGGCCAGCCACACGACCGCGGCGACGAGCGCGAGCCCCCACTCCAGGACCAGCAGCCGCCGGTAGAAGGAGCGGCGGGCGGCCGGGTCGGTGCGCAACCGGCTCTCGAACCTCCGGTGCAGCACCCAGCCCACGAACGGCTCGCCCACCACCAGGTAGACGGCGATGATGGCCGACGCCAACTGCGCCGGACCCAGGTCGGCGAAGGCGTCGGGGAGGTCGGGCACCGTCGTCACGGGCGCGGCAGCTCGGTTCTCGGCACGCGGGACCGCTCAGTTCTCCGCGCGCAGGAGCGCCAGGGCGCCGGCGAGGTCGGCCGGGTAGTCGCTGGTGAACTCGACCCAACGGCCGTCGGCCGGGTGGGCGAAGCCGAGGCGCCGCGCGTGCAGCCACTGCCGGGAGACCCCCAGCCGGGCGGCGAGCGTCGGGTCGGCGCCGTAGGTCATGTCCCCGACGCAGGGGTGGCGCAGCGCGGAGAAGTGCACCCGGATCTGGTGGGTGCGCCCGGTCTCCAGGTGGATGTCGACCAGGCTGGCGGCCGGGAAGGCCTCCACCACCTCGTAGTGGGTGACCGACGGGCGGCCGCCGGAGACGACGGCGAAGCGCCAGTCGTGCTTGGGGTGCCGGTCGATCGGGGCGTCGATGGTGCCCTTGGACGGATCGGGGTGGCCCTGGACCAGGGCGTGGTAGCCCTTGTCGACGGTGCGCTCCTTGAACGCGGCCTTGAGCCGCGTGTAGGCCCGCTCGCTCTTGGCCACCACCATCAACCCGGTGGTCGCGGCGTCGAGCCGGTGGACGACCCCCTGCCGCTCGGCGGCGCCGCTGGTGCTGATCCGGTAGCCCGCCGCCGCCAGCCCGCCGGTGACCGTCGGCCCGTCCCAGCCGGGGCTGCCGTGCGCGGCGACGCCGACCGGCTTGTCGACGACCACGACGTCGTCGTCGTCGTGCACGACCGTCAGCCCGGCGACCGGCCGCGGCGCCACCGGCTCACCCGGCGGCGGGGGCAGCTCGACCTCCAGCCAGCTGCCCGCGACGAGGCGGTCGCCCTTGCCGCGGGGGCGGCCGTCGACCAGCACGGAGCCGGCGTCGGCGAGGTCGGCGGCGACGGCGCGGGACACCCCGAACAGCCGGGACAGGGCCTGGTCGACCCGCTGGCCCTCGAGCCCGTCGGGCACCGGCAGCGCGCGGATCTCGCCCCGGGGCGCCGGGGAGGGGCTGCTGGTCACGGCGTCCATTGTGACCGCTGCCGCCGACGGTCCGGCGGCAGCACGCTCAGCCCGGGGTGCCGTCGGTGCGCTCCACGGGCGGCTCGTCGCTCCGCCGGCCGTCGAACTCGACGCCGCGGAAGGCCAGCACCGCGCCGAGCACGCCACCGCAGACGATCGCGGAGTCGGCCACGTTGAAGATCGGCCAGACCTGGCCGTAGGGGTCGAACAGCGAGACGAAGTCGACGACGCCGCCCCGGAGGAAGCCCGGGTCGCGGAACACCCGGTCGACCAGGTTGCCCAGCGCACCGCCCAGCACCAGCGCGAGCGCGACCGCCCAGGCGGTCGAGTACAGCTTGCGGGCGACGCGCACGATGACGACCACGACCACCGCGGCGATCAGCGTGAACACGATGGTGGCGCCCTCGGCGAGGGAGAACGCCGCCCCGGTGTTACGGGCCTCGGTGAGGTAGAGCGCCCCGCCGAGCAGCCGCAGCGGCTCCCGGTCCGAGAGCGTCGCGACCACCAGCAGCTTCGTCGCCAGGTCGAGGACGAAGACGGCCGCGGCCAGCGCCAGCAGCAGCCGGGCGCGGGACCGCCGGGGCGGGGTGCCCGCCGCGCTCGCGCCCGGCGGCTGCGTCGCGGCGGGGTCGGCCGTCGGCCGGTCGGGCTGCTCGGACACCGTCGCCGTCCTCCCGGTCGCGGCCCGGGCGGCCACGTCCCCCACGACGATAGCGGCGTCCCGGCACCCCTCCGGCCATGCGGTGCCGTCTGTCAGGCTCAGCGGACGTCCGGGTCCCCGCCGACGGCGTCCCAACCCCGGATGTGAGACATCTCTCGCCCTCAGTTCGGGGGGAACGCCCCCCTCGGGCCGTCCACCCGGCGACAGCGGACGACGATGGGGTCCGAACGCCCCGATCTGCACGGTGCCCGAACCACAGGCCCGAACCACACGCTCGAACCACACGCTCGAACTGCACGCCCGAACTGCACGGAGGAAGACCTTGAGCACGGACGGTCCCGCGAACCCCGACGTCGTCCTCGTCGGCGGCGGCATCATGAGCGCCACGCTCGCCGCACTGCTGGGCATCGTCGCCCCCGACTGGACCGTCGAGGTCTTCGAGGCCGGCAGCGAGGTGGCCGGGGAGAGCTCGGGCCCGTGGAACAACGCCGGCACCGGGCACGCGGCGCTG
The DNA here is from genome assembly GCF_054051115.1 of Modestobacter sp. SYSU DS0904. Lineage (NCBI taxonomy): Bacteria > Bacillati > Actinomycetota > Actinomycetes > Geodermatophilales > Geodermatophilaceae > Modestobacter > Modestobacter sp. SYSU DS0904. Next base: position 208,932 of record NZ_JBJHAQ010000003.1, read on the forward strand.
TGCGAGCTGAACTACACCCCGGCCCGGCCCGACGGCACCGTCGACCCGGCCAAGGCCGTCGGCATCAACGAGCAGTTCCAGGTGTCCCGGCAGTTCTGGTCGCACCTGGTGCGCAGCGGGCTGACCGACTCGCCCAAGACGTTCATCACCTCGGTGCCGCACATCAGCTTCGTCACCGGCGCCGACGGCCACCGGTACATGCGCAACCGCTACGACGCGCTGGCCCCGCAGCCGCTGTTCGCCGGGCTGGAGTTCTCCGACGACCCGGCCGAGCTGGACTCCTGGGTGCCGCTGATGATGGCGCAGCGCTCCCCCGGTGAGCCCGTCGCCGCGACCCGCTCGCTGGCCGGCACCGACGTCAACTTCGGGGCGCTGACCCGGCTGCTGGTCGAGAACGGGGTCTCCCGGGGCGTGCAGCTGCACCTGCAGCACCGGGTGCAGCGGGTCCGCCGCGACTCCGCGGGGCGCTGGGCCACCACGGTCAAGGACCTGACCACCGGCCGCAAGCGCACGGTGCGCAGCCGCTTCCTGTTCGTCGGTGCCGGTGGTGGCGCCCTGCCGCTGCTGCAGAGCGCCGGCATCCCGGAGATCCGCGGCTTCGGCGGGTTCCCGGTGAGCGGGCAGTTCCTGCGCACCCGCAACCCCGAGCTGGTCGCCCGGCACCAGGCCAAGGTCTACGGCCAGGCGAAGGTCGGCGCCCCGCCGATGTCGGTCCCGCACCTGGACCTGCGGCTCATCGACGGGGAGCAGGCGCTGCTGTTCGGCCCCTACGCCGGCTTCTCGCCCAAGTTCCTCAAGGCCGGGTCGATGTGGGACCTGCCGCGCTCGGTGCGGGCCGGCAACCTCGGCTCGATGCTCGGCGCCGGCTGGGCCAACATCCCGCTCACCCGGTACCTCATCGGCCAGGTGCTGCAGTCGGAGAAGGCCCGCTTCCGCGCGCTGGAGGAGTTCGTGCCGACCGCAGACTCCGACGACTGGGAGCTGATCACCGCCGGCCAGCGGGTGCAGGTCATCAAGCAGGACGAGACCGGCCGCGGCGTGCTGCAGTTCGGCACCGAGCTCATCGTCGGCGCGGACGGCTCGATCGCCGGGCTGCTGGGGGCCTCCCCCGGCGCCTCGACCGCGACCTCGGCGATGCTCACCCTGCTCGAGCGCTGCTTCCCCGACCGGATCGACGGTTGGCGACCGAAGCTGCAGGAGGCGATCCCGTCCTACGGGCGGAAGCTGTCCGACGAGCCGGAGCTGCTGGCCCAGGTGCGCGCCGACACGACGAAGACCCTGGAGCTGCAGGGCTGAGCGCCCCGGTCGCGGGGCCCGGAGGGCTCCCGACCGGGGCGCTCGAAGGCGCGCCGAAGCGGGCACGTGCGGCCCGGAGGGCCGCTGGGTCCTCCCGTCGCGGGGCCGGAGGCTCCCGACCGGAGGACCCGCAGCGGCTCAGCAAGAGACGGGGACGGCTCCTGGCCGCGGTGCGGCCCGGAGGGTCGCGATCTAATCGGCTTCGTTGGGCGCGCCCTGCTCGCCGCGCCAGGTGGCGAGCCGCCCGGCCCGGCTGACCGCGCGCAGCCGCCGCTCGGCCTCCTCGCGGGAGCCGCGGGCGGAGACGAGCAGCGCCTGGTCCCCGTGCATCAGCCGGGTCGACCGGTCGGGCACGAACGGCCGGCCCTCGCGGACCACGAGCACCACCGCGGCGTCCTCGGGGAGCCGGAGCTCGGGCAGGTAGACGCCGTGCAGCCGCGAGGTGTCCGAGACCCGCAGCTGCATCAGCTCGGCGTCGAACTCCTCCAGCGGCGCGGACTCCACGTCGACGTCCCGCGGGGTGACCGGGGCCGCGATCCGGAGCAACCGGGCCACGGTGGGCAGCCCCCACCCCTGGATGACGGTGAAGACCACGACGAGCACGAAGACGGTGTCGAACAGCCCGGCCGCCCGGGGCACGCCGGCGGCGACGGGGAAGGTCGCCAGCACGATGGGGACGGCGCCGCGCAGCCCGGCCCAGGAGATGAACGCCTGCTGCCGCAGCGGCATCCGGAACCAGCTGAGGCTCAGCAGCACCGACACCGGCCGGGCCACCAGCAGCAGCGCCCCGCCCACCAGCAGCGCCGGCAGCACCGCCTCGGGCAGCCGGGACGGGGAGACGAGCAGCCCGAGCAGCACGAACAGCCCGATCTGGGCCAGCGAGGCCATGCCCTCGGCGAACCCGATGCTCGCCGCGCGGTGCGGCAGCGCGGAGTTGCCCAGCACCAGCCCGCACAGGTACACCGCGACGATCCCGGAGGTCAGGGCGAGCGTGGCGGCGGAGTAGGCCAGCACGCACAGCGCGAGGGTCGCCAGCGGGTAGAAGCCGGCCAGCGGCAGCGCCACCCGCTTGAGCAGCCAGGCACCGCCGAAACCGATCGCCAGGCCGATCGCGGCGCCGCCGATGAGCTGCCCGACCACCTCGGCCAGCACCAGGTACCAGGGGTTCACCGGCCCACCGGTGAGCGCCTCGGACAGCGCCAGCACCAGCAGGATGACCGGGGCGTCGTTGAGGCCGCTCTCGGACTCCAGCGAGGCGGCCAGCCGCCGCGGCAGCGGCAGCCGGCGCAGCGTGGCGAACACGGCCGCGGCGTCGGTGGAGCTGATCACCGCGGCCAGCAGCAGCGCGAAGCCCCACTCGTAGCCGAGCAGCCACACCACGATCGCCGCGGTCAGCGACACGCTGATGGCCACGCCGACGGTCGCCAGCGTGAGTCCGGGGCCGATCGCCCGCCGGACGTCGCTCCACCGGGTGGTGAGACCGCCCTCGGCCAGGATGACCACGAGGGCGGCGACGCCGAGGGTCTGGGTCAGCGCGATGTCCTCGAACTGGATGCCGACGCCGCTCTCCCCCAGCGCCACACCCAGCGCGAGGTACAGCAGCAGCGAGGGCAGGCCGATCCGGTCGGCCAGGCGCAGGGCGACCGCCGCGACGAGCACCACCAGGGCACCGACGGCCAGCGCGACGGTGACCGTCGTGTTCATCGGCGCGCCCCCATGCGGGCAGTCTCCCGTACGGGGTGCACCGGGCCGTGCAGCCGCTGTCGGTGGACCGCGTCCCGGAACTGAGACACTGGTGACGTGAGTGCGCCTTCCGGGCCCTTCCGGGCCCTTCCCCCCCAGGTCGACCTGCCGGCCCTCGAACACGAGGTGCTGGAGCAGTGGCAGGCCGACAAGGTCTTCGCCCGGTCGATGGAGAACACGGCGGACAGGCCGCAGTGGGTCTTCTACGAGGGCCCGCCGACGGCGAACGGCCGCCCCGGCACGCACCACATCGAGGCGCGTGCGTTCAAGGACGTCTTCCCGCGGTTCAAGACGATGCAGGGCTTCTCCGTGCCCCGTCGCGCCGGCTGGGACTGCCACGGCCTGCCGGTGGAGATCGCCGTGGAGCAGGAGCTGGGGTTCGCCGGCAAGCCGGACATCGAGCGGTTCGGCATCGCGGAGTTCAACGCGAAGTGCCGGGAGTCCGTCGAGCGGCACGTGGACGCCTTCGCCGAGCTGACCCACCGGATGGGCTACTGGGTCGACATGTCGACCGCCTACCGGACGATGGACGCCGGCTACATCGAGAGCGTCTGGTGGTCGCTCAAGCAGGTGTTCGGCAAGGGCCTGCTGGTCGAGGACCACCGCGTGGCGCCGTACTGCCCGCGGTGCGGCACCGGCCTCTCCGACCACGAGGTGGCCCAGGGCTACGAGACGCTGACCGACCCCTCGGTCTACGTTCGGCTGCCGGTGACCAGCGGCGAGTGGGCCGGCAAGGCCGACCTGCTGATCTGGACGACGACGCCGTGGACGCTGCCGTCCAACACCGCCGTCGCGGTGCACCCCGAGGTCACCTACGTGGTGGCCCGCACGGACGCCGGCACGTTCGTCGTGGCCGAGCCGCTGCTGACCGCGGTGCTGGGCGAGGAGGCGGAGGTGCTGGCGCGCACCACGGGGCGCGACTGGGAGCGGGTGCACTACCAGCGTCCGTTCGAGCTCGTCGAGTTCCCCGAGGGCGACGCGCACTACGTGCTGCTGGCCGACTACGTCACCACCGACGACGGCACCGGGCTGGTCCACCAGTCCCCCGCGTTCGGCGCCGAGGACTTCGCCGTCTGCCGCGAGTACGGCCTGCCGGTGGTCAACCCGATCGACCCGACCGGGCACTTCACCGCCGACGTCCCGCTGGTCGGTGGGCACTTCTTCAAGGCCGCCGACCCGACGCTGGTGCAGGACCTGCAGGACCGGGGCGTGCTGTACCGGGAGCTGCGGTACGAGCACAGCTACCCGCACTGCTGGCGCTGCCACACGCCGCTGATGTACTACGCGCAGCCCTCCTGGTACATCCGCACCAGCGAGATCAAGGGCCAGCTGCTGGCGCAGAACGAGCGCACGAACTGGTACCCGGAGAACATCAAGGAAGGCCGCTTCGGCGACTGGCTGAACAACAACGTCGACTGGGCGCTGTCCCGCGACCGGTACTGGGGCACGCCGCTGCCGATCTGGCGCAACGACGCCGACCCGTCCCGGATGGTCGTCGTCGGCTCGCTGGCCGAGCTGTCGGAGCTGACCGGCACCGACCTGTCCGACCTGGACCCGCACCGCCCGTTCATCGACGAGGTGACCTTCACCGTGCCCGGCGAGGAGGGCACCTACCGCCGGGTCCGCCAGGTCATCGACGCCTGGTACGACTCCGGCTCGATGCCCTTCGCCCAGTGGGGCGCGCCGCACCGGAACGAGGCGGAGTTCCAGGCGGCCTACCCGGCGCAGTTCATCGCCGAGGCGATCGACCAGACCCGCGGCTGGTTCTACACGCTGATGGCGGTCGGCACGCTGGTGTTCGAGCAGAGCTCCTACGAGAACGTGCTGTGCCTGGGGCACATCCTGGCCGAGGACGGCCGGAAGATGAGCAAGCACCTGGGCAACATCCTCGAGCCGATGCCCCTGATGGACCGGCACGGTGCCGACGCCGTCCGCTGGTTCATGCTCGCCGGCGGCTCGCCGTGGGCGGCCCGTCGGGTCGGTCACGAGACGCTGTCCGAGGTGGTCCGCAAGGTCCTGCTGACCTACTGGAACACCGCCAGCTTCTTCACCCTCTACGCCGAGACGAACGGCTGGGACGCGACCGCGACGCCGGCGCCGCCCCGCGACCAGCGGCCGCTGCTGGACCGCTGGGCGCTCGCCGAGCTGGCCTCGGTCACCGCCGGGGTCACCGACGCGCTGGAGCAGTTCGACACCCAGACCGCCGGGCGGCTGCTCGCGACCTTCGTCGACGACCTGTCCAACTGGTACGTGCGGCGCAGCCGGCGGCGCTTCTGGGAGGGCGACCCGGCGGCGCTGGGCACCCTGCACGAGGTGCTCGACGGGCTGACCCGGCTGATGGCGCCGTTCACCCCGTTCATCACCGAGCGGGTGTGGCGCAGCGCGGTGCTGCCCGGTCTGGGCGGTCGGGCCGACGACGCGGCGCCGGACTCGGTGCACCTGGCCTCCTGGCCGGCGGTGGACGCCGACGCCCGCGACGACGCCCTGGTCGAGCAGGTCACCCTGGTGCGCCGGCTGGTGGAGCTGGGCCGGTCGGCGCGCACGGCGTCGAAGGTCCGCACCCGCCAGCCGCTGGCCCGGGCGCTCGTCTCCGCCCCCGGCTGGTCGCAGCTGCCCCGGGACCTGGTCGCCGAGGTGGCCGAGGAGCTCAACGTCGTCGACGTGGCAGAGCTCTCCGGCGCCGTGGGCAGCGAGCTGGTCGACCTCTCGGTGAAGGTCGACTTCCGCGCCGTCGGGCGCCGGCTGGGCAAGCAGGTGCAGGCGGTGGCACAGGCGGTCGCCGCGGCCGACGCCGCCGAGCTGGTCGCCGCCTACCGCGCCGGCACCGCGACCGTCCCGGTCGACGGCGCCGAGGTGGCTCTCGCCGAGGGCGACCTGGTGGTGACCGAGACCCCGCGCGAGGGGTGGACGGTCGCGGCGGCCGGTGGCCTCACCGTCGCTCTGGACCTCACGCTGACCCCGGAGCTGGAACGGGCCGGGCTGGTGCGGGAGGTGGTCCGCCTGGTGCAGGAGGCCCGCAAGTCCAGCGGTCTGGCCGTCAGCGACCGGATCGAGGTCTGGTGGACCGGGGAGGACGGCCTGGCCGAGGCGCTGACCGAGTCCGGCGGGACGTGGGCCGGCGAGGTGCTGGCCACCGCGGTGCACCCGCAGACCGCCGGCACCGGCGCGGGCCTCGAGGGCCCGGCCGGCTCCCGGTTCTGGATCGCCAAGGCCGAGGCCTGAGCGGCCGGACCCCCTGCCCCGGCGGGGGGTCCGCCCTCAGCCGCGGCGCGCGCGCTCGCGCTCGGCCATCTCGCGGTCCGGGGTGCACACGCCGCACGGGGTGAACCCGTCGGTGCGCGCCTGCAGCATCGGGATCGGGATCGTCGCCACGCCGGCCACCCGGGGGCAGTGCGACAGGTGGTAGCGCGGGTGCTCATCGACGACGAGCACCTCGTCGGTCAGGTCCATGATCAGCAGCAGGTCGGAGAACTCGACCTCCTCCACGGGGGGTTCACCCGGCCCGGGGACCTGCTCAGCGGGGGCGGCCGGGGGCGGCCCGTCCCCCCAGCGCGTCGAGCCGCTCACCCGGGGCAGCATCGGGGAGCTGGGCGGCACCGGGGGTGGGGACACCCGCCGCACGACCTCGTCCTCCCCCGGCCGCGCCAGGCCGGCCAGTGAGCTGCCGGGCCGCGACCCACGGACCGGGGGCGGGTCGACGGGGGGCGTGGGCTCCGCCGACGGTTCCTGCGGGTGGTACGGCGTGCGGGTCTCGGCCGGCCGCTCCCTGGGCACCCGGCGGCGCAGCGCCCCGATCCCGATCAACGCGGTGGCCAGTGCGCTGACCGCGAAGGAGCTCCACTGCAGCGCCGGGGAGCCCTGGGCCACCCCGGCGACGAGCAGCCCGACGGCGACCAGGACCAGCAACGCCGCGACCAGGACCACCCCCGGATGCTATCCGGCACCGGCGGCCGCGCGCCTGCCCCCCGACGACGACGGAGCCCCTCCGGACCGAGGTCCGGAGGGGCTCCGTCGCCGCTGGGAGGGCCCCTCCGCCGGGACCCGCCCACGCGCAGGCGGGCGGTGGGGGCGGAGGGGCCGTTCCTCAGGCGCTGACGTGCTGGTTCTGGCGGGCGTTGGACGACGGCTCGGCGGAGCCGCGGCTGTCCAGGTCACGCAGGTGCGACTCCAGGTAGGAGCGCAGCCGGGTGCGGTACTCGCGCTCGAACGTGCGCAGCTCGTCGACCTTGCGCTCCAGGCTCGCGCGCTTCTCCTCCAGCGAGCCCATCGCCTCGACGTGCTTGCGCTCGGCGTCCTGCTGCAGGGCGGTGGCCTTGGCGCGCGCCTCGCGCTCCATGGTGTCCGCCCGGGTACGGGCGTCGCCGAGCATCGAGTCGGCGCGCTGCTTGGCCTCACCGACCATCTGCTCGCTCTTGGTGCGGGCCTCGGAGAGCATCCGCTCGCTGGTGCTCTTGGCGCTGCCGACCATCTGGTCGGCCTGGGCCTTCGCCTCGTTGACGTGCCGCTCGGCCGTCTCGGTGGCCAGCGCCAGCATGCGGGACGCCCGCACCGCCTCGTCCTCCCGCGACTGCGGGGTCGACTGCGGAGGGGCCGTCTGCGGCGGGGGCGGCGGTGCGGTGACCGCCATCGGCGCGGACTCGGCGCGCTCGTCGCGCCCGGCCGACCCGCCGGTGGCACGCAGGTCGTTGTTCTCCTCGATCAGGCGGGCCAGCTCGGCCTCGACGACGTCGAGGAAGGCGTCGACCTCGTCCTCGTCGTAGCCACGCTTGCCGATCGGCGGCTTCTTGAAGACGACGTTGTGCACGTCGGCGGGAGTCAGTGGCATACGGCTCACCTCAGGTCGGACGGGAGGAACGAGGACGGGTGCCGACCGGCGGCGGGCCGCCTGCGGCCCACGCCCCTCGCCGGCTCGGTGGATCGGGTCATGCGTAGGAGTAGGCCAGGCTCTCGATCAGGCTGCGCAGCAGGATCACCGCGATCAGCAGGACCATAAACCCGAGGTCCAGGCGGATGGACCCCAGGTTCAGCGGCGGGATCACCTTGCGCACCGCCTTGAGCGGCGGGTCGGTGGCGGCGTAGACGACCTCGAGCCCCGCGGCGACCGCACCCTGCGGACGCCAGCTGCGGGCCAGCACCATCACCCAGTCCACGACGAACCGGGCGAAGAGCAGGATCAGGAAGACGAGCAGGATCGACGAGACGATCTGCAGGAGAAGTGACACGGTCCTCGCTCGTTCGGGTCACCCCACGGCCGCGAGGCCGGGAGGCGGACTGGTCAGGACTGGTTGAAGAACCCGCCCTCGCGGATCCGGGCCTTGTCCTCCGCGGTCACGTCGACGTCCTGCGGGCTGAGCAGGAACACCTTGGCCGTGACCCGCTCGATACTACCGTGCAGCCCGAACGTCAGACCGATGGCGAAGTCCACCAGTCGCTTCGCGTCGGCGTGCTCCATGTCGGTGAGGTTCATGATCACCGGCATGCCGTCGCGGAACCGCTCGCCGATGGTCCGCGCCTCGTTGTAGGAGGCCGGGTGCACGGTGGTGATCCGGTACGAGTCCGGCTTCGGGGCGGGTTCCGGCGCGGGCGCCAGCACCGGCGCGGCCACCGGCTCGCGCATGGCCAGCCCCGCGGAGCCCGCACCACCGCCACCTCCGGCGGAGATGCCACTGCTGCGCACCGACCCGGCCGAGGTGAGCGCGGCGCCGGCGGCGAGCCGCGAGGACGCGCTGGTGGAACCGGTGGAGCCGGCCAGGTTCAGCGGCCGGGCGGCCGGACGACGACCCAGGGAGACGGCCGGCTCGGGCGTGGCCTGGGCCGCCGGCTCGAAGGGCTCCTCGGCGGCGTAGTTGTCGGCGAACTCCGACTCGTAGCCGTAGTCCCCGGCGGGGTACTCGTCGTCGGCGAACCGCGCCTCGGCGTCGTAGCCGGGCTCGTCCCGCGCGGCATAGCGGTCGTAGCGCCGCTCGTCGGCGTCGTAGTCGGACTGCCGCGCGGCATAGCGGTCGTACCCGCCGCGGGTGTCGTCGTCCTCGACGAGGCCGAGGTAGACCCCCATCCTCCTCATGGCTCCGGCCATCCGGCGTCTCCCTCTGGTCTCGTGCGCTGGGCGAGTCGCGCGCGCTGGTGCGGTGATGTCCTCGGGTCCTGCGGTGTCACGGGTGGTGCTGGTGTGACTCGGGACGGGACACGGGTCCCGCGTCACCACCCCGATCGGAGGCTAGGGCGCGAGCACCGAACAACGCGGTACCGACACGCACCACGGTGGCCCCAGCTGTCACAGCCGCCTCCAGGTCCTGGCTCATGCCTGCCGATAGCTCCGTGGCAGCAGGGTGATCGCCGCGGATCCGGACGGCGAGCTCGGCCAGCCGGGCGAAGGCCGGAGCCGGGTCGGCGTCGCGCGGGGCCACCGCCATCAGACCGCGCAGGCGCAGCGCCGGCTCCGCCGCGACGGCGTCGGCCAGCCCCGGCGCGTCGGGCACGGTGGCGCCACCGCGGGCGCCGAGCTCCCCCGCCGGGCCGCCGAGGTCGACCTGGACCAGCACGTCGAGGACGCGGTCGGCCCGCTCGGCCGCCCGCGCCAGCGCCTGGACCAGGGACGCCCGGTCGACCGAGTGCACCGTCGCCCCCAGCCGGGCCACCGCCGCCGCCTTGTTGCGCTGCAGCTGTCCGACGAGGTGCCAGTGCAGGGCCGGCACAGCCGGGTCGTCGGCGAGCTCCCCGGCCTTGCCGAGGAGCTCCTGCACCCGGTTCTCGGCGAAGTGGCGCTGCCCGAGGGCGGCGAGGGCCCGCACGTCGTCGGCGGGCCAGGTCTTGCTCACCGCGAGCAGGCGGACCTCGGCCGGATCCCGCCCGGCGGCCCGGGCGGCGTCGTCGATCCGCTGCCGCACGGCGGCCAGGTTGGCCGCCAGCCGTCCGGCGTCGGTCACCCCGTGCCCGGTGACGTACCCGGTGGCTGGTCCAGCCAGACCAGCCCTGCCTGCCGCCCGGTCACGCCCTCGCGACGGTGGGAGAAGAGGTTGCGGTCCTCCACCGTGCACCGGGGATCGTGGACGACCTGACCGACCCCGGCATCGCGCAGCACCCCGGCGATGCCGGCGCGCAGGTCCAGCCCCGGCGTGCCGGTGCGGGTGCGCACCGCACTGGCCGGGGCGACGCGGGCCACCTCGGCCTGCATCGCCGCCGGCACCTCGTAGTCCGCGCCGCAGACGGCCGGACCCAGCAGCGCCTCGACGTCTGCCGGGCGCGCGCCGAGGCGGGTCATCGCCGCCAGCGCCGCCGGCACCACGCCGCGCCGCACCCCTTCCCGCCCGGCGTGCACCGCGGCGACCACCCCGGCGACGGGATCGGCCAGCAGCACCGGCACGCAGTCGGCGACCAGCACGCACAGCACGAGGCCGGGCGTGGCGGTGACCAGCGCGTCGACGTCGGCCACCGGGTTCTCCTCGGCGTCCTCGACGATCGCGACCCCGGTGCCGTGCACCTGGGTCATCCACACCAGCTGGCGCCCGGGCACCCCGATGCCCGCGGCCAACCGCTCCCGGTTGGCCGCGACGTCGGACGGGTCGTCACCGACGTGACCGCCGAGGTTGAACGACTCCCAGGGCGACGCGGAACGGCCGCCCCGCCGGTCGGTGACCACCCGTCGGGGGCGCACCGCCGGCCGGGCGGCCGGACCGTGACTCACTGCGCTACTGGCTGCGGAGGAACTCGGGGATGTCGAGCTCCTCCTCGAAGTCGTCCGTGGCGAGCGGACGGCTCTGGCCCCTGCCGCCCGTCGAGCCCTGCATCGGCGGCAGCGGCGGGACGGTGATCCCACCACCGGCCGGGGCCGCACCCGGCTGACCGGGTCGCGGCGCAGCGGCCGACGGCGCGGGGGTGGCCTGCGCGGGGGTGGCCTGCGCCGGGGTGGCCTGCGCGGGGGTTCCCTGGGGGGGGGGGGCGGGGGGCGCCCCCCCCCCCCCCCCCCCCCCCCCCCCCGCCGCCCCCCCCCCGCCCCCCCCCGCCCCCCCCCCCCCCCCCCCCCCCCCCGGCGCCCAAACACGGCGAACCCCGGGGTCCGGGCCCCACCCCCCCCCGGCGGGGGGGGGGGGGCCCCCCCCCCCGCCCGCGGCCCCCGCGCCCCCCTGCCCACCGACCGGCCGACGGGAAACAACCGGTGCCGGGTGGGCGCCC
>NZ_JBJHAQ010000004.1:0-205703 GCF_054051115.1 Modestobacter sp. SYSU DS0904
CCCCCCCCCCCCCCCCCCCCCCCCCCCCCCCCCCCCCCCCCCCCCCCCCCCCCCCCCCCCCCCCCCCCCCCCCCCCCCCCCCCCCCCCCCCGGGAGGGTGCACCGGCGGCCCGGTGACGGATCGGCCGCCTTCTGGCAGACTCTCACCAGGTCGATCGTCCAGTTCGAGTCGACAGATCGACCAGATTGGCAGAGTGTCCACACTCTTCGGTCGAGCTTCGGTGACATCTGCCCCCGCGAGGCTCTGACACGGACCGGTTCGCACCACTAACTTCCAGATCATGCTCTCGACACTCTTGATCATCGCTGGCGTGGTCGTGGGGCTGCTCGTGCTGCTCGCCCTGATCGTGCGGCTCAGCGCCCGGCCGGAGACCCGTGGCCGGACGACCGCGGCCCGCACGCCGGGCTGGGTCGTCGACGCCGGGCAGCCGCACCCCGACGCCTGGTCCCCGCTGTCCCAGACCGGCACCCAGATCCGCGCCGTCCGCTGACCGGCGGGCACCCGCCCGCAGCCCTCCCCTCCGCGCCGCCGCTCCCGCCCCGGGTCCGGCGGCGCCGGCGTCCCGGCCCCCGGCGGGCCGTATCGTGGCCGCCGGCGGCGCGCACCCCAGCACTCTGGAGGACCCGATGGGAGCCCGGACCACCCGCGGGGGACGACGCCGCGCGTCCGCCGCCGCGGCCGTCGCCGCGCTGGTCCTGCTGCCGGGGTGCTCCGCCGACGACGCCGGGGCGGACGCGGAGACGACGAGCACCGCCGCCGCCACCGGCGCCCCGGGCTCGTTCCCGCTGCCCGAGGGCTGGCCGGCCGAGAGCGTGCCGGTGCCGCCGGGCGGCTCCACCGAGGACACCTCCGCCGCCGCGGACTCCCCGTCCTTCGTCGTCTTCGACGTGGGCGTGGAGGAGGCGATGGCGTTCTACCGCGAGGCGCTCCCCGCCGAGGGCTGGCAGCTGCTCACCGAGACCGCCGACCCCGTGGCGATCACCGCCGAGCACCGAGGCGTGCAGGTGCTCGTGCTCGGCTCCACCGACCCCGAGGTCGTCAGCGTGGTGCTCAGCCGCCCGGAGGGCTGAGCAGCGGCCGGTCGGCGGTCATCAGCTCCGCGGCGCGCTCGCCGAGCATCACCGCGGTGGCGGCCGGACCGCGGGAGGTCACCCGCGGCATCACCGAGGTGTCCACCACCCGCAGCCCCCGCACCCCGCGCACGCGCAGGTGCTGGTCCACCACCGCACCGGGGTCGTCGTCGGTCCCCATCCGGGCGGTCCCGGCCAGGTGGATGGCGGTCGCCAGGTGCCGGCGGGTCCAGCGGTCCAGCTCCCGGTCGTCGGCCAGCACGTCGTCGGGCAGGCCGGTCCGCTCACCCACCAGGGGGGCGAACGCCGCCGTCCGGAGCAGCTCGGCGGCCAGCCGCACCACCTCGCGCATCCGGCGCCGGTCGGACTCCTCGGTCAGGTACCGGTGCTCGATCCGGGGCTGCACGGTGGGATCGGCGCTGACCAGGCTGAGCCGGCCGCGGCTGTCCTCCTGCTGCAGCGCGACCGCCAGGAAGAGGTCCTCCCGCCGCCGGGCCTGGTCCAGCACCCGGTGCAGCGAGGCGCCGCGCAGCGCCCGCAGCGTGGTCACCGGCCGCTTCAGCGCCTCGGCGACCGGGGAGCCGGGGGCGCGGTCCAGCAGCACCCGGCTGAACGGCTTGAGCCAGGGCATCACCTCGAGGTCACCCGGGGTCGGGGAGCCCGCCGAGGTCGTGTGCAGCGCGCTGGACAGCGGGAGCAGCCCCCGCGGCGCGGAGAGCCGCTGCCGGGGCTGCCAGGTGACGTAGAGGTCGGGGTGGTCGGTGAACTCCGCACCCACCCCCGGCGCGTGCACCCGCACCGCCACGCCGGCCGCCCGCAGCTGGTCGGCCGGGCCGATGCCGGAGAGCATCAGCAGCTGCGGGGTGGCCACCGCGCCGGCGGCGAGCACCACCTCCTCGGCGTGCACCGCCCCGTGCTCGGTCTGCACCCCGATCGCCCGGTCGCCCGAGAACAGCACCCGGGTCACCCGGGTGCCGCACCGGACGGTGAGCGACGGTGAGCCGCGCCGCGGGGAGAGGTAGGCCATCGCGGTGTTCACCCGCACGCCGCCGGCGACGTTGACCGGCAGCGGCCCGTACCCGGGCGCGCCGTCGGCGTTCTTGTCCGGCTCGGCCGGATACCCCAGCTCGGCGCAGGCGGCGGGGAACGCCTCCGCGATCGGGTGCCGGGCCACCACCCGCCGCACCGGCATCGGGCCGCTCGAGCCGTGCGCGGGCGAGTCGGGGTGGTCTGCGTCGGTCTCCGAGCGCCGGAACGCCGGCAGCACCGCGTCGTAGGACCACAGGTCGTTGCCGTCGGCCGCCCAGCCGTCGAAGTCCGCCCGGGTGCCGCGGACGAAGTAGCAGCCGTTCACCGCGCTGGAGCCGCCCAGCACCCGGCCGCGGACCACCGGGTAGCTGACGTCCTCGGCCAGCTGCGCGGTGTAGGTCCAGTTGGCGGGGTGCCCGGGGGTGACCGCGCCCAGCACGGCGGCGTCGCGCAGGGCCGGCGGGAAGTCCGCCGGCTGCGGGTGGTCGGCGCCCGCCTCGAGCACCAGCACCCGCCGGCCGGCGTCGACCAGGCGGGCCGCCAGCGCGCACCCGGCCGAGCCGGCACCGACGACGACGACGTCCCAGTCGACGCCCGCCCCGCTGCCCCCGGATCCGGTCATGCCGCCGACGCTAGGCGACGCCGCCGCCCGGCGTCCTCAGGCCAGCCGCACCACGTCGTCCCCGGCGGGTTCGACGCGCCCCTCGCCGCGCAGCTTGGCCAGCGTGGCCCGGGTCGACTGGGCGGCGGCCGGCCACAACGCCCGGGGGACGGCCGCGTAGACCTCGGCGACCAGCTCGGCGACCGACCGGGGGCCGCCGGCCAGCGCCGCCAGCAGCTGCTCCTCCCGGTACGCCCGGTGGGCGAGGTAGTACGCCAGGACGGCGCCGGGGTCGACGGTCAGCTCGGGTCCATGTCCGCAGTAGAGGGCGGCCGGGCCCAGGTCGTGCAGCCGGCGCAGCGACGCCAGGTAGGCCAGCACGTCCCCCTCCGGGTGGCTGACCACCGACGTGCCCCGGCCGAGCACGGCATCCCCCACCAGCACCGCGCCGGAGTCCAGCCGGAACGCCAGGTGGTCGGCGGTGTGCCCCGGCGTGGGGACCACCCGCACCGTCGTGCCGGCCAGCCGCAGCCGCTCCCCCGGCGTCAGCACCCGCCCGCGCGGCCCGGCCACCGCCGGCGTCGCGGCCGCCACCGGCGCGTCGAAGTGCCGCCCCCACGGCCGCGCGGCCTCGGCGTGGTCGCCGTGGTGGTGGGTGACCAGCACCGCCACCACCCGGGCGTCCCGGGCGGCCAGCGCCGCGGTGACCGCGGTCAGGTGGGCGACGTCGTCGGGCCCCGGGTCGACCACGACCGCCTGCCCGCTGCCCGGCTCGCCCACCAGGTAGGTGTTGGTGCCGTCCAGCGTCATCGGCGAGGGGTTGGGCGCGAGCACCCGGGTCACCAGCGGCTCCGGCGCCGTGGTGCGGGGCAGCTCGCCGGGCGCGGGCAGCCCCCACCCGGTCCTCGGGTCCGGCGGGGCGGTCACCCCGGCACGCTAGCCCGCACGACGGCGCCGGTCAGCAGCCGGAGATCGCGATGCCCCGGGCGCGCAGCCACGGCACCGGGTCGACCTGGCCGCTGTAGAGCGATCCGCCGGGGTGCACCTCGAAGTGCAGGTGCGGTCCGGTCGACTGGCCCCGGTTGCCCACCTCGGCGATCCGCTCACCGACCCCGACCCGCTCGCCGGCGGCGACGAAGAACCGGTTCACGTGGCCGTAGACGGTCACCGCGCCGTCGTCCCCGCGGATGTAGACCGCCAGCCCGAAGCCGGTGGCGGGCCCCGCGCGGACCACCGTGCCGGTGGTCGCGGCGTAGATCGGCGTGCCGATCGGCGCGGCGATGTCCACCCCGAAGTGGGTCACGCCCCAGCGGGCCCCGTAGCAGCTGCTGGTGCGGCCGATGGCCGGGCGCACGTACCCGTGGCCGCCCGCGTCGCGGCCGGAGACCACCGACGAGCGGACCGCCGCCGCCTCGGCCTCGGCCGCCGCCCGGGCCGCGGCCGCGGCCTCCTCCTCCGCCCGCTTCTGCGCCTGCCACACCTCGAAGGCGTTGCGCTCACCCTGCAGCTGGAGCAGCCGCACCTGGGCGTCCTGCAGCTGCTGGTCCAGCGCGGCCTTCTGCGCCGCCACCTGGCCGACGGCGCTCTCCTGGGCGGCGAGCTGGGCCTCGGCCTCGAGCTTGGCCGCCGCCGCCTGCTCCTCGGCCGCCGCCGCCTGGTCGCGAGTGGTGCGGGCGGCGGCCTCCGCGGCCGCCTGCTGCGCCTCGGCGGCCTCGAGCGCTCCGAGCACGTCGAGCTGGTGGTCGGCGACGTACTGCAGCACCGCCGCCTTGCGCACCAGCTCGCCGGGGCCCTCGGCGTCCAGCAGCGCCGCGGCGCCGGTCAGCGAGCTGCCGTTCATGTAGGTGTCGCGGGAGAAGTCCGCGATCCGTCCCCGCGCGTCCGCCACCGCGGCGATGGCGGCCGCCAGCTCGAGCATCGCCTGGTCCGCCGCCGCCTGGGCGAGCTCGCGGGCCTCCTCGGCGGCCAGGTAGGCGGTGCCGGCCGCCTCGGCGAGGAACTGCACGCGCTCCAGCTCGGACTCGGCCGCTGCGACCAGGGCGGCGATCCGGCCGACCTCGGCGGCCGCCACCTCCTGGGCCGACCGGGCCTCGCCGAGCTGTTCGTCACTGGGGTTCACCGGCGCGGCCAGCGCCGGGCCCACCCCGGCGGTGAGCAGGGCCGGAGTCAGGGTGAGCAGGGTCAGGGCGAGCACGAGCAGCCGGGCCCGGGCACCGCTCGCCGGCCGGCGGCGCGCGGGAGCCGGCGGCGAGGCGCGGTGGAGGCGCAGTGGGTACTGCGGCATGGTCGCTCCCTGGGGAAGAGGGATGGACGTCGGGCCCAGCGAGGCTCGCACCAACACCACCCGTCACAAAGGCAACACGCGGCGCATGGATGACCGCCCCACAAGAACGCAACGTGACTGTTCGAGAGCGTCGAGTTGTCGACTTCGCGGCCCCGCGCCGGGATCCAGCACACCATGGAGCCGGATCTCCCGCCGCCCCCGGGCGCGTCGCGGCACCCCCTTGAGGACCGCCGGTCAGCCGCCTGCGGGGCGCCGCAGCTCCTCGGCGAGCTGGGTGAGCTCGTCACCGCCGGCCATCATCGTGGTCAGCTGCTCGGGGCTGACCTCGTCCTTCGCGAAGTCGCCCATGCTCCGGCCGCGGTTGAGCAGCAGGAACCGGTCGCCCACCGGATGGGCGTGATGCGGGTTGTGGGTGATGAAGACGACGCCGAGACCACGGTCGCGCGCCTGGGCGATGTAGCGCAGCACCACACCCGCCTGCTTGACCCCCAGCGCCGACGTCGGCTCGTCGAGGATCAGCACCCGCGCCCCGAAGTGCACGGCCCGGGCGATCGCCACCGACTGGCGCTCACCGCCGGAGAGGGTGCCCACCGGCTGCTCCGGGTCACGGATGTCGATGCCCATCGCGGCCAGCTCGCGCCGGGTGACCTCCTTGGCCGTCGCCCGGTCGAACCGGCGGAACGGCCCCCAGCCGACGGTGGGCTCCGAGCCGAGGAAGAAGTTCCGCCAGATCGACATCAGCGGGATCATCGCCAGGTCCTGGTAGACCGTGGCGATCCCGGCGTCCAGCGCGTCCCGGGGGGCCCCGAAGGTCACCGGGCGACCGTCCAGCAGCAGCTCGCCCCGGGTGGGCCGGTGCACGCCGGAGAGCACCTTGATCAGCGTGGACTTGCCCGCGCCGTTGTCGCCGAGGACGCAGGTCACCTCCCCGGCCCGCACGGTGGCGGAGATGTCGTCCAGCGCGATGACCGAACCGTGGTCCTTGCCGATGCCGCGCAGCTCGAGCAGCGGCGTCCCGTCCGCCGGGCGCTCCTGGGCCGGGCGCTCGTGGGCTGCGGTGCTCATCGCCGGGCCGCCTCGGCGTAGCGGCGCACCAGGCGGTTGCTGAGCACGGCCAGCAGCAGCATCGCGCCGAGGAAGAAGTAGAACCAGTCGGCGTCCCAGTTCAGGTAGACGATCCCCTGCTGGGTCATGCCGAAGACCAGGGCGCCCAGCGCCGCGCCGATCGCGGAGCCGAACCCACCGGTGAGCAGGCAGCCGCCGATCACCGCCGCCACGATGTAGATCAGCTCCTGCCCGGTGCCGGTGTTGGCCTGCACGGCGGTGAGCCGGACAGCGGTGATGGTGCCGACCAGCCAGCCCGCGGCCGCGGTGGTCATGAACAGCGCGATGGTGGTCCGCCGGGCGGGCACGCCCACGTTCCGGCTGGCGACGTCGTCCCCGCCGGTGGCGAACACCCAGTTGCCGAACCGGGTGCGCAGCAGCACCCAGCTGGCCACCGCGGTGACGCCCAGCCACCACAGCACCGCCACCCGGAACGGCTGCCCGAAGACGTCGATCGTGGAGGCGAACACCAGTTCTGCCAGGTGGTACCCGGGGGCGTCGGCCAGCCCGCGGACGATGACCGTGCCGGTGAACAGCTTGGTGAGCCCCAGGTTGAGGCCCTGCAGCATCAGGAAGGTGCCCAGCGTGATGATGAAGCTGGGCAGGCCGGTGCGGGTGACCAGCCAGCCGTTGAAGAAGCCGATCGCCAGCGCCACCACCAGGGCGACGCCGATGGCGACCCAGATGTTCAGCTCCAGCTGCACCGCGACGATGCCGACGGTCAGCGCACTGGTGCCGGTCATCACCCCGGCGGACAGGTCGAAGTGCCCGCCGATCATCAGCAGGGCGACCGCCACCGCCATGATGCCCAGCGTCGAGGCGACGTCGAGCCAGTTGGCGACGCCGCTCAGCGACCGGAAGACCTGCGACTGCGAGGCGAAGAACGCGAAGATCACCACCGCGCCGATCAGCGACCCGAGCTCGGGCTTGACCAGCAGCCGCCGCCACCAGCTGACGGCGGCGACGCGCTCGTCGACACGCGGCGGAGTGCCCGCCGGCGCCTCCTGCGCCACCCCCACGGACCCCTCCCTGCTCAGCGCGTGCCCTCCGCGGCGAGTTCGGCGATCTCGTCGACGTTGGTGGAGTCGACGATGCCCGGCCCGGTGAGCACCGGCTGCCCCCCGCCGACGGTGTTCAGGTTGTCGGCGTAGAGCTTGAGCATCACCACGGGCAGGTAGCCCTGCGCGTACTGCTGCTGGTCGACGGCGAAGGCGATCGAGCCGTCCTGGATCGCGGAGATCACGTCGCCGTTGAGGTCGAAGGTGGCGATCTCGGCATCGACGGAGGCGTCCGACGCCGCCGTCACGGCGACCGAGGCGACGGCCGAGTTCAGCGTGAGGACGGCGTCGATCGACGGGTCGGTCTGCAGCTGGGAGGTGATCGTCGACTGGGCGGTCTGCAGGTCGTTGATGTCGACCTGCAGCAGGCGGACGTCGCTGCCCAGCCCCTCGGAGGCGCCGGCGCACCGCTGCTCCAGGCCGATGTTGCCGGGCTCGTGGATCACGCACAGCACGTTCTGCGCGCCGTCGGCGGCCAGCCGCTGCCCCGCGCCCCGGCCGGCGATGAACTCGTCCTGGCCCACGTGGCCGATCGCGCCGAACTCGGCGGACCGGTCCGCACCGGAGTTGATCGTGACCACCGGGATGCCGGCGTCCGCGGCGGCGCGGATGGAGTCCTCCAGCGCGTCGGGGTTGGCCATCGACACCACGATGCCGTCGACCTCCTGGTTGACCGCGGCCTCGATCAGCTGCGACTGGCGCTGCGGGTCGCCGTCGCTCTGGTAGTCCACACCCACCCCCAGGTCGTCCCCGGCGGCCTCGGCGCCCTTCTGGACCACGTCCCAGAACGCGTCGCCCGCGGAGCCGTGCGTGACCACCGCGAAGCTGAGGTCGCCGTCCCCGCCGGAGGCGCCACCTCCGGAGGCGTCCGTCCCGCCGCCACCGGAGTTCTCGGTGGAGCAGGCAGCGAGCACCAGGGGTGCGGCCAGCGCGAGCGCCAGCAGCCGCGTGGATCGGGCCATGTGCGTGTCCTCCTGTGTCGCGGCAGCGCTGCTCCGCTGGGTGCTCCTCCGGCCGGCCCAGGACTCAGGCGAACCGGGACGAAGTGTGCGGCACCGGGGGAACCGGCGCTCGTCCTGGAGCGTTGATCATGCCTCCCCCTGCCGCCGGCTGCGCCGGCGACCTCCCCGCCGAGACCAGGTCGTTGCCGAGCCCAGGTCGTTGCCGAGCGCGGGGGCGCGGCGACGACGACCGGGGCCGGGCGGGGACGGCGCGCCTAGGCTCCGGCCGTGGACGTTCTCGGTTCCGGTCACGAACAGGTCGTCTTCTGCTCCGACCCCGGGTCGGGGTTGCGGGCGGTGATCGCCGTGTACTCCACGGCACTGGGGCCCGCCCTCGGCGGCACCCGCTTCTTCCCGTACGCCTCCGAGGAGGCCGCGGTCTCCGACGCGCTGGCCCTCTCCACGGCGATGGCCTACAAGAACAGCCTCGCCGGGCTGGACCTCGGCGGTGGCAAGGCGGTGATCATCGGAGATCCGCGCACCGGCAAGACCGAGGCGCTGCTGCGGGCTTACGGCCGGTTCGTGGAGAGCCTGGGCGGCCGCTACCTCACCGCCTGCGACGTCGGAACCCACAACGCCGACCTGGACGTCGTCGCCCGGGAGACCCGGTTCGCGCACGGCCGCTCGGAGGCCTTCGGTGGCTGCGGGGACTCCTCGGTGCTGACCGCCTTCGGCGTCTTCCAGGGCATGCGCGCGGCCGCGCAGCACCGCTGGGGCGCCCCGACGCTGGCCGGGCGCACCGTGGCGGTGGCCGGGGTGGGCAAGGTGGGCTCCCACCTGGTCGACCGGCTGGTCGCCGACGGCGCGTCGGTGGTGGTCGCCGACGTCGACCCGGCCGCGGTCGCGCGGGTGCGCAGCCGCCACCCCGACGTCGTCGCGGTGGCCGACACCGCCACCCTGGTGCGCACCCCGCACGACGTCTACGCGCCCTGCGCCCTCGGCGGTGCGCTGGACGACGAGACCGTCGCCGCCCTCCCCGCCGAGATCGTCTGCGGCGGCGCGAACAACCAGCTGGCCCACGAGGGCACGCCAGGGCTGCTGGCCGACCGCGGCATCCTCTACGCCCCCGACTACCTGGTGAACGCCGGCGGGGTGATCCAGGTGGAGGACGAGCGGCACGGCTTCTCCTTCGCCCGGGCCGAGTCGAAGACGACGACGATCTTCGACGTCGCCCTGCGGGTGTTCGCCGCAGCGGACGCCGACGGGGTCTCCCCCGCGGTGGCCGCCGACCGACTCGCCGAGGAGCGGATGAGGTCGGTGGGACGGCTGGCGACCATCCGCCTCCCCCACTGAACCCCGGTCCCAGGCCGTTCTGCGGGTGATCCCGGTCACCAGACGGTCGCCAGACCCCTCCAGATGAGGGGGCCGGGGATGCCGACGTGTGCCCGTGACCCATCCGTGTCGTAAGCTCGGTCAAGGACACAGTCACTCAGTCGGGGTCGCCACACGGGCCGTCCAGCCCAGTGCTGGGCGACCCGCACTCCGTCACGAGGGGGTCGAGCCAATGGGGCGCGGCCGAGCGAAGGCCAAGCAGACACGCGTGGCCCGTGAGCTCAAGTACAGCTCACCCAACACCGACCTCACAGCCCTCCAGCGCGAACTCGCTGGTCAGCCGTCGTCCTTCCCCAGCCGGGGAGCCAAGGACGACGACGACGATGAGGACGAGGGCTACGCCGATCGTTGGGCGTCGGACGAGGGGGATGACGACTGGGCAGCCAGTCGTTGACCCGCTGATCCGACAGTTCCGACAGCCGTTCGAACGCGAGGACACCGCCGGACCCCCTGGGACCGGCGGTGTCCTCGCGCGTTCCGGGCCGCTCTGCGGCTCACCCGAGTTCCTGCGGCCCCGGGCTCCGCACCGCCATCCTGCGCGTGGTGCGGAGCCCGGGGCCCTTCCTCAGCGGTAGTCGCCGCGGAGGGTGACCTCGGGGGCCGTCGTCGGGGATGCGGCCCCGGTCACCGTGCCGGCGACCCAGGACGGGACACCGCGCGCGGTCAGCACCGCGACCGCCCGGTCGGCGTGCTCCGCGGCGACGGCGGCGACCATGCCCACGCCGCAGTTGAACGCGCGCTCGGACTCCGCGCGCGGCACGCCGTGCTCCTCGAGCAGCCGCACCGCTGCCGGCAGCGCCCAGGTGCCGCGGTCGAGCTCGGCGGCCAGCCCGTCGGGGAGCACCCGGACGGTGTTGCCGGCCAGCCCGCCGCCGGTGATGTGCGCGTAGGCGTGCACGGTCTCCACCCCCAGCTCCTCGACCAGGGCCAGGCAGTCCCGGGCGTAGATGCGGGTCGGCTCCAGCAGCACGTCACCCAGCGGGCGGTCCAGCCCGGCGGGGGTGGCGGTGAGGTCGAGCCCGGCGCGGTCGACCACCCGGCGCACCAGTGAGTAGCCGTTGGAGTGGAAGCCCGAGGAGGCCATCGCGATCACCGCGTCACCGGCCCGGACCCGCTCGGGGCCGAGCACCGCGTCGGCCTCGACCACGCCGACCGCGGTGGCCGCCAGGTCGTACTCGTCGGCGTCCATCAGATCGCCGTGCTCGGCGGTCTCCCCACCGACCAGCGCCGCGCCGGCCTGCTGGCAGCCGGCCGCGATCCCGGTGACGATCGCGGCGATCCGCTCGGGGACCACCCGGCCGCAGGCGACGTAGTCCTGCAGGAACAACGGCTCCGCACCGCAGGCGACGAGGTCGTCGACGACCATCGCGACCAGGTCGATGCCGACGGTGTCGTGTCGGTCCAGCTGCCGGGCCAGCGCGATCTTGGTGCCGACGCCGTCGGTGGAGGAGGCCAGCAGCGGCTTGCGGTACTTCGCGGTGTCCAGGGCGAACAGCCCGGCGAACCCGCCGAGGCCGCCGACCACCTCGGGGCGGTTGGTCCGCTCCACGGCGGCGCGCATCAGCGTGACCGCCCGCTCGCCGGCGTCGATGTCGACGCCGGAGGCTGCGTAGGTGAACTCGCTCATGGCCGGGTCAGCGCGTCCTCGGCGCCACCGGGCACCGCGGGGCTGCCGGCCTGCTGCCCGGTCCAGCCCGACACGGCGGGGACGCCCTCGGTCATCGCCCGCCGGCCGATGCCCTCGAGCACGTGCTTGCCGAGCACCTCCGGCTCCCCCAGCGGGATCGGGTACTCGCCGGTGAAGCAGGCGGTGCACAGCCGGTTGGCCGGCTGCTCGGTGGCGGCGATCAGCCCCTGCTCGGAGACGTAGCCCAGCGAGTCGGCGTTGATCGAGGCGCGCACACCGTCGACGTCCAGGCCGTTGGCGACCAGCTCGGCCCGGCTGGCGAAGTCGATGCCGTAGAAGCACGGCCACTTCACCGGCGGCGAGGCGATCCGCACGTGCACCTCGAGTGCGCCGGCCTCGCGGAGCATCCGGATCAGCGCACGCTGGGTGTTGCCGCGGACGATCGAGTCGTCGACGACGACCAGCCGCTTGCCGCGGATGACGTCGCGCAGCGGGTTGAGCTTCAGCCGGATGCCCAGCTGCCGGATCGTCTGGCTGGGCTGGATGAAGGTGCGCCCCACGTAGGAGTTCTTCACCAGGCCCAGGCCGTAGGGGATGCCGGAGGCCTCCGCGTAGCCGACCGCGGCCGGGGTGCCGGACTCCGGCACCGGGATGACCAGGTCCGCCTCGACCGGGTGCTCCTTGGCCAGCCGACGGCCGATCTCCACCCGGGCGGCGTGCACGGTGCGGCCGGAGATCGTGGTGTCCGGGCGGGCGAGGTAGACGTACTCGAAGACGCAGCCCTTGGGCTGGGCGACGGCGAAGTGCTGGCTGCGCAGCCCGTCCTCGTCGATGGCGATGAGCTCACCGGGCTCGACCTCGCGCACGAACGACGCCCCGCAGATGTCCAGGGCAGCGGTCTCGCTGGCCACCACCCAGCCCCGCTCCAGGCGGCCGAGCACCAGCGGGCGCACGCCCTGCGGGTCGCGCGCGGCGTAGAGGGTGTGCTCGTCCATGAAGGTGAGGCTGAACGCGCCGCGCAGCCGCGGCAGCACCTCCATCGCGGCGGCCTCGACGGACACGTCGGGCTTCGCGGCGATCAGCGAGGTGATCAGGTCGGAGTCGGTGGTGGCGGCGAACGCCCCGGCCACACCCTCGTCGGCCGCGGCGCTGGCCAGCTCCGCGGTGTTCACCAGGTTGCCGTTGTGGCACAGCGCGAGCCCGGTGCCGGCACCGGTGGTGCGGAACGTGGGCTGGGCGTTCTCCCAGATGGAGGCCCCGGTCGTGGAGTACCGGGTGTGGCCGACGGCGATGTGGCCACGCAGGCTGCCCAGCGTGGCTTCGTCGAAGACCTGGCTCACCAGGCCCAGGTCCTTGTAGACCACGACGGAGGAGCCGTCGGACACCGCGATGCCGGCCGCCTCCTGACCGCGGTGCTGGAGGGCGTACAGGCCGAAGTAGGTCAGCTTCGCGACCTCCTCCCCCGGGGCCCAGACCCCGAAGACGCCACAGGCGTCCTGGGGACCAGGGGATTGGGGGTCGAGGTCGTGCGTCAGCCGTCCGTCACCGCGAGGCACCCGTCGAGCGTACCGGTGACGGGGGCCCCGCCGCGTCCCGCCCGGGTGGAGTGGGTCACCCGGGCGGGGGGACGACGTCGTCCGGAACGCCCAGCTCGGCGGCCGGAACGGCCGTTCGGCCCCGTCCTCCTCCCCCCGAGCCTGCGAGGGGCGAGGAGGACGGGGTCCTCCATCAGGCGATGTTGCCGACCTCGGCGCTGATCGTGGTGTCGTCGCCGTGCCCGGTGCGCACCACGGTGTCGCCGTGCAGGGTGAGCAGCCGGGCGCGGATCGAGGTCAGGATCGTCGGCTTGTCGCTGTAGGAGCGCCCGGTGGCCCCGGGACCGCCGCAGAACAGCGTGTCGCCGGTGAACACGGTGTGCAGGTCCGCGGCGTGCAGGCAGGTGCTGCCCGGGGAGTGCCCGGGGGTGTGCAGGGCCTCGAGCCGGGTGCCGGCGACGGTGAAGCGGGCGTGGTCGGCCAGCTCACGGTCCGGCTGCGCGTCGGGGTGGACCCCGCCCCCGTACACCTGGTCCCACAGCATCCGGTCCGCCGGGTGGAACCAGATCGGGGCGTCGACCGCCGCTCGCAGGTCGACCGCAGCGGTGATGTGGTCGTTGTGCCCGTGGGTGAGCACGATGGCGCGCACCTTCCGGCCGCCGATCGCCTCGACGATCGGCTCGGCGCGGTGCGGTGCGTCGATGACGACCACCTCGTCGTCGTCGCCGACCAGCCAGACGTTGTTGTCGACGTCGAAGTCCTGCCCGTCGAGGCTGAAGACACCGCTGATGACGGCCTTGTCGATGCGTGCGGTCACCGGGCTCACTTCCCGAGCACGACGACGGAGCGCAGCACGTCGCCGTGGTGCATCTTCTCGAAGGCCTGCTCCACGTCGCCCAGCCCGATCGTCTCGGTGACGAAGTCGTCCAGCGGGAAGCGCCCCTGCAGGTACAGGTCGACCAGCATCGGGAAGTCGCGGCTGGGCAGGCAGTCGCCGTACCAGGAGGACTTCAGTGCGCCGCCGCGGCCGAAGACCTCCAGCAGCGGCAGGGTGATCTCCATGTCCGGGCGCGGGACGCCGACCAGCACGACCCGGCCGGCCAGGTCGCGGGAGTAGAAGGCCTGCTCGAACACCGCCGGGTGGCCGACCGCGTCGATGGTGACGTCGGCACCGAAGCCACCGGTGAGGGACTTGATCGCCTCGACCGGGTCGGTCTCCTTGCTGTTGACCGCGTGGGTGGCGCCGAGCTTCTTCGCCCACTCCAGCTTCCGGTCGTCGATGTCGACGGCGATGATCGTCGTCGCCCCGGCGAGCTTGGCCCCGGCGATCGCGGCGTCGCCGACGCCGCCGCACCCGAACACGGCCACGCTCTCCCCGCGCTGGACCGCGCCGGTGTTGATCGCCGCGCCCACACCGGCCATGACGCCGCAGCCGAGCAGCCCGGCCGAGGTGGCCGGTGCCTGCGGGTCCACCTTGGTGCACTGCCCGGAGTGGACCAGCGTCTTGTCCGCGAAGGCGCCGATGCCCAGCGCGGCGGAGAGCTCGGTGCCGTCGGCCAGGGTCATCTTCTGCGCGGCGTTGTGGGTGTTGAAGCAGTACTGGAGCTGCCCCTTGCGGCAGGCACGGCACTCGCCGCAGACCGCCCGCCAGTTGAGCACCACGTAGTCGCCGACGGCGACGTTGGTGACGCCCTCACCCACGGCCGAGACGACCCCGGCGGCCTCGTGCCCCAGCAGGAACGGGAACTCGTCGTTGATCCCGCCCTCGCGGTAGTGCAGGTCGGTGTGGCAGACCCCGCAGGCCTGCACGTCCACGACCGCCTCGCCCGGACCCGGGTCGGGGACGATGATCGTCTCGATGGTGACCGGTGCACCCTTGCTGAGGGCGACGACGCCCTGGACCTCGTACGGCATGCCCTGACCCTAGGGCGGCGGCCGGATGCGCGCCGAACCGCCTCCCGTCCGCCGGGGCGCCCGCCCCGGCGCGGCGGCGACGGTGAGCGACCGCGCATGTCGACCAGTCGACGACTCGCGCTCCGACCTGCGAAATCGTGATCAGACACGCCGCCCCCACATCGGGTACTACGGCGGGCGAAAGACCGCCGGGCGTCGTACCGTCCCTGCGGTCGCGACGGAGGTCACAGGGAAGTGGCTCGCGCGGCTGGCTCGTCCGACCGGCCGCGCCGTCACGTCACCTCGGAGGTCGTTCCGTGGCAGTACCCAGCTTCCTCGCCCGGGAGCGCATCATCGCGAAGCCCGGGTTCAACCGGTGGCTCATCCCACCGGCGGCGCTGGCCGTGCACCTGTGCATCGGCCAGGCCTACGCGACCAGCGTCTACAAGGCCGCGCTCGTCTCGCACTTCGACTCGACGCTGACCGCGATCGGCATCATCTTCTCGATCGCCATCGTGATGCTCGGCCTCTCCGCCGCCGTCTTCGGCACCTGGGTCGACCGCAACGGCCCCCGTGCCGCCATGTTCACCGCCGCCTGCTTCTGGTCGGTCGGCTTCCTGGTGGGCGCCTTGGGCATCTCCACCGAGCAGCTGTGGCTGGTCTACCTCGGCTACGGCGTCATCGGCGGCATCGGCCTGGGCATCGGCTACATCTCGCCGGTCTCCACGCTGATCAAGTGGTTCCCGGACCGCCCGGGCCTGGCCACCGGCATGGCGATCATGGGCTTCGGTGGTGGCGCGCTCATCGCCTCGCCGCTGTCCCGCCAGCTGATGAACTGGTACGACCCGGCCTACGACGGCACCGCCGGCACCACCCCCAGCGGCGCCTCGGTCGCCGGCCTGTTCGTCACCCTGGGCCTGGTCTACCTGGTCTTCATGATGTTCGGCGCCTTCATCGTCCGCGTCCCCGCCGACGACTGGAAGCCGACCGGCTTCGACCCGAGCACCGTCAAGGCCAAGTCGCTGGTCACCACCGAGAGCGTGTCGGCGGGCAACGCGATCAAGACCCCGCAGTTCTGGCTGCTGTGGACCGTGCTGTTCTGCAACGTGACCGCCGGCATCGGCATCCTCGAGCAGGCCGCACCGATGATCCAGGACTTCTTCCGCAACGGTGAGACCTCCGCGGTCGCCGCCGCCGCCGCCGGCGGGTTCGTCGGGCTGCTCTCGCTGTTCAACATGGCTGGCCGGTTCGTGTGGTCCTCGACCTCGGACTACATCGGCCGCAAGGGCATCTACATGGTCTACCTCGGCGTCGGCCTGGTGCTGTACGTCCTGCTGGCCACCATCGGCAGCAGCGCCGTCTGGCTGTTCGTCGCGCTCGCCGCGATCATCATCAGCTTCTACGGCGGTGGCTTCGCGACCGTCCCGGCCTACCTGCGTGACCTCTTCGGCACCTACCAGGTCGGCGCCATCCACGGCCGGCTGCTGACCGCCTGGGCCGCCGCCGGCATCGCCGGCCCGCTGATCGTCAACGGTGTCCTGGACGCCCAGGGCACCCCGGGTCAGCTGACCGCCGCCGACTACCGGCCGGCGCTGTTCATCATGGTCGGCCTGCTCGCCGTCGGCTTCGTCGCCAACCTGATGGTGAAGCCGGTGGCCGACAAGTGGCACGAGCCGAAGGCCACCACCCCCGCCACCGCCCGCGCCAACCCCGATCGGAGCACCGCACGATGAGCGAGCAGCAGAGCAGCACGCCGACCGGTCTGGTCGCCTTCGCCTGGGCCCTGGTGGGCCTCCCGCTGGCCTACGGGCTGGTGCAGACCATCCGCACGGCCAGCACGCTGTTCACCGGCTGAGCCACCGCACGACCGCACCCAGCGCCCCTCCTGCCACTGGCAGGAGGGGCGCTGTCGTTGGGTGCCCTGCAGTTGATCATCGGCGAACGGCTGCCCCGGCCGGTGTGTCGAGCAGCCTCTCGCCGATGATCAACTCGGGATCGGTGGATCCGTCGGTCAGCGCAGGGGGCTCAACGGCAGGAACGCGTCGAGGTCGGCGCGGTTGCCGCTGGCGCTGACCTGGCCCGCGGCCACCGCCTCGGCCCAGCCGAGCTCCCCGGTGGCCAGCCGCAGCCAGGTGCCGGCGTCGGTCTCGATCACGTTGGGCGGGGTGCCGCGGGTGTGCCGGGGCCCCGGGACGCACTGCACGGCCACGAACGGCGGCACGCGCACCTCGACCGACCGGCCCGGCACCTGCTGGGCCAGCCAGCGTGCGGAGGTCTTCACCGCGGCTCCCAGCACCGCCCGTGCGGGCTGCTCGGCCTCCCCGGCCAGCCACGGGCGGACGGCGTCCACCGCGGCCCGCAGCTCCTCGGCCGGGATCGGCTGGGTCGCCGCCATCAGCTGGTCGGGACGGTCCCCGCGGGCACGGTGCCGACAGCGGTCTCCGGGCTGCCGAAGAGGGCCGGCAGCGTCCCGGTCCAGGCCTCCCGCAGCTCGGCCAGCGGCAGCTCCAGCAGGCCGTCCAGGACCAGCGCGTCGCCCCCCGTCGTCCCGAGCTCGGTGACGGCGACGCCGGCGGACTCCGCGGCGGCCCGAACGGCCGCCGGGTCGGCCGTGGTGACGACGACGCGGGCCACCGACTCGCTGAACAGCGCCGCCGTGGGGTCGCCGGCGACACTCAGCCGGGCGCCGGTGCCGTGGCGCAGCGCCGACTCGGTGAGCGCCTGCGCCAGCCCGCCGTCGGCGAGGTCGTGCGCGGAGCTGACCGCGCCCTCGGCCGCCAGCCGCACCATCAGCTCCCCGAGCGAGCGCTCGGCGGCGAGGTCCAGCCGCGGCGGCAGGCCACCGAGGTGCCCGTGCACGACCGATGCCCAGGCCGAGCCGCCGAACTCCGGCCGGGTCTCCCCCAGCAGCAGCACGGTCTCGCCGTCGGCCCGCCAGCCGGTGGGCACCCGACGGGTGACGTCGGCGTGCACGCCCAGCACGCCGATCACCGGCGTCGGGTTGATCGCCACGTCGCCGGTCTGGTTGTAGAGGCTCACGTTGCCGCCGGTGACCGGCAGCCCGAGCTCGCGGCAGCCGTCGGCCAGGCCGCGGACCGCCTCGGCGAACTGCCACATCACCTCGGGCTCCTCCGGGGAGCCGAAGTTCAGGCAGTTGGTGACCGCCAGCGGCGCGGCGCCGGAAACGGCGACGTTGCGGTAGGCCTCGGCCAGGTTCAGCTGCGCCCCGGTGTAGGGGTCCAGCCGGGCGTAGCGGGCGTTGCCGTCCAGCGCCAGCGCGATGCCCCGGTTGCTGTCCTCGTCGATCCGGATGACGCCGGCGTCCTCGGGCTGGGCGAGCACCGTGTTGCCGCGCACGTAGCGGTCGTACTGCTCGATGACCCAGCTCTTGTCCGCGCCGTCCGGGCTGGAGACGACGGCGAGCCAGTCGGCCCGCAGGTCGGCCGAGGCCGACGGCGGGACGTCGGCCTGCAGGGCGTCCAGGTCGACCGGGCGGGCCATCGGCCGCTCGTACACCGGGCCCTCGTGGGCGACGGTGCGCGGCGGGACGTCGACGATCCGCTGCCCGTGCCAGTCGATGACCAGCCGCTCGCCCTCGGTGACCTCACCGATGACGGTGGCCATCACCTCCCACTTGCGGCAGACGGCCAGGAAGGCCTCCACCTTGCCCGGCTCGACGATCGCGCACATCCGCTCCTGCGACTCGCTCATCAGGATCTCGGCGGGTGTGAGCGTGCTGTCGCGCAGCGGGACGGCGTCCAGGTCGATGTGCATGCCCCCGGTGCCGGCGCTGGCCAGCTCGCTGGTGGCGCAGGAGATCCCGGCCCCGCCCAGGTCCTGGATGCCGGTGACCAGGTCCTCGCGGAAGATCTCCAGGCAGGCCTCGATGAGCAGCTTCTCGGTGAACGGGTCGCCGACCTGGACGGCGGGCCGCTTGGCCGGGCCCTCCGCGTCGAAGGTCTCGCTCGCCAGCACCGAGACCCCGCCGATGCCGTCGCCACCGGTGCGGGCGCCGAAGAGCACCACCTTGTTGCCGACGCCCTCGGCCTTGGCCAGCCGGACGTCCTCGTGCCGCATCACGCCCACGCACAACGCGTTGACCAGCGGATTCCCGGCGTAGCAGTCGTCGAAGAGCAGCTCGCCGCCGATGTTGGGCAGGCCCAGGCAGTTGCCGTAGCCGCCCACCCCGGCGACGACGCCGGGCAGCACCCGGGCGGTGTCGGGGGCGTCGGCCCGGCCGAAGCGCAGCGAGTCCATGACGGCGACCGGCCGGGCGCCCATGGTCAGGATGTCGCGGACGATGCCGCCGACCCCGGTGGCCGCGCCCTGGTAGGGCTCCACGTAGCTGGGGTGGTTGTGCGACTCGACCTTGAAGGTGACCGCGTAGCCGTCGCCCACGTCGACGACGCCGGCGTTCTCGCCGATGCCGACCAGCAGGGCGTCGCTCGGCGGCAGGTCACCGAAGCGGCGCAGGTGCACCTTGGAGGACTTGTAGGAGCAGTGCTCGCTCCACATCACCGAGTACATGGCCAGCTCGGCGGTGGTGGGGCGGCGGTCCAGGATGTCCCGGATCCGCTGGTACTCCTCCGCACGGAGCCCCAGCTCGGCGTAGGGCTGCTGCTCCTCGGAGGTGCCCGCCGCCAGCTCGACGGTGTCCAGCCGGCCGGCCAGCCGGCCCGGGCCGGTGTCGAGCTCGGAGAGCCCGGCGGTGGCGCTCGCCTGCCCGGCGGTCGGGTCGGCGCTCACGCGGCCACCACCAGGGCGGTCAGCACGCTGGTGAAGAAGCCGAGGCCGTCGACCGACGGACCGGTGAGGTCCTCGACCGCGTGCTCGGGGTGCGGCATCAGGCCGACGACGCGGCCGTTCTCGCTGCACACGCCGGCGATGTCCCGGGAGCTGCCGTTCGGGTTGCCGTCGACGTAGCGGACGACCACCCGCCCCTCACCCTCCAGCCGGTCCAGGTCGGCCGGCGCGGCTACGTAGCGGCCCTCGCCGTTCTTCACCGGGACGACGATGCGCTGGCCCGCCGCGAACAACGACGTCCACGCGGTGTCGGCCCGCTCGATCAGCAGGCCCTGGTCGCGGTTGCGGAAGTGCAGGTGGCCGTTGCGGGTGAGCGCGCCGGGCAGCAGCCCCGCCTCGCACAGCACCTGGAAGCCGTTGCAGATGCCCAGCACCGGCAGGCCCCGACCGGCCGCCGCCACGACGTCCTGCATCAGCGGGGACCGGGCGGCGATGGCGCCGGCCCGCAGGTAGTCGCCGTAGGAGAAGCCGCCGGGCAGGACGACCGCGTCGACACCGGCCAGCTCGTGGTCGGCGTGCCAGAGGGAGACGGGCTCGGCGCCGGCGAGCCGCACCGCACGTGCGGCGTCGACGTCGTCCAGGGAGCCCGGGAAGGTGATGACACCGATGCGCACAGCGATTCTCTTTCCGGGGCTCACTCAGTCGGTCGGGAGGTGTAGCTCGACGTCTTCGATGACGGGGTTGGCCAGCAGCGTCTCGGCGATCTCGCGCAGCTCCGCCTCATCGGGTTCACCCTCGACCTCCAGGACGAAGTGCTTGCCCTGACGGACACTGCGGACACCGGAGTGTCCGAGCCGCCCGAGGGCGCCGAGCACGGCCTGCCCCTGCGGATCGGAGATCTCTGGCTTCAGGACGACGTCGACGACCACCTGGGGCACGTCCAGCAGGGTACCGGCACGCCGCCGGCGGCTTGCAGGAGCGCAGGTGACGGCCCCGCGGGAGCGCCGGCCGGGGTCCCCCGAACGGGTGGCGAGGTCTGCGCGCCGCGTTCACCGACGGTGCTCCCGCGCCGATGATGACCCCGACGTGACCGCCGTCCGGCGGTCACCGGAGGGACGCAACGGACTGGAGGCACCGACCGATGGTGGCGGGTACCCCGAACGTCGACTACCCGGCCGACGCCACCGCCCTGAGCGTCCTGCCGCTGGGTCAGGACGAGGCGCTGACCAGCCGGGTCCGGCGGAGCAGCGACTCGCTGCTCTACGTGGCCCACCCGCGCGACCCCCGCGGGGAGGGCGCCGAGTTCACGCCCCGGGACATGGTCGAGCTGTCCTGGCAGGGCGACGACGGCCTCCGGTCGATCCCCACCCAGACCGTCGGCGTCTCCAGCGACGGACTCTGGAAGCTGAAGATCACCGGCCCGGCCAGCCGGCTGCAGCGCCGGGACGCCGTCCGCGCCCCCATCGGGCTGCCGGTGTCCCTGGCCTGGGACCGGACCACCCTCACCGGCAGCACCATCGACCTGAGCGAGGGCGGGCTGCTCGCCGTCTTCCGCGGCTACGCCGACCTCGGGGTCGGCACCCCGTTCCCCAAGCGCGGCCAGACCATGACCCTGCGCCTGGACCTGTGGTCCGACGAGCTGATCACCGACGTCAGGATGGTGCGCCGCCGGCCGCGCCAGGACCAGCTGCACGAGTGGTCGCTGGCCTTCGTCGACCTCCCCGAGCCCGCCGCGGACCTGATCCGCTCGCACGTCTTCACCGCGCTGCGCAACGCCCGCGTGCGCGGCATCTCCACGTTGTACTGATCGCGATCCTCCGGATCGCACCGCGGCCAACGGCCGCCCCGACGGCCGTTGAGCCGCTTCGTGCGCTGCCGGCGGGAGCCTCCGGCCCCGCGCCGACATCCCACAGTCGGCCTCCCGGCCGACACCCTGGTCACCGCACGACGGCGGCTCCCCCGACCGTCCCGGACTGCCTGGGGTGCCTGGGGTGCCTCAGCAGAGGGGCTCTCAGGTGAACGGGTGGCCGGTGAGCTTCTCGTAGGCGGTGACGTAGCGCTCGCGGGTGGCGGCGACGACGTCGGCCGGCAGCTCCGGCGGCGGGGACACCCGGTCCCAGCCCGACGTGGTCAGCCAGTCGCGGACGAACTGCTTGTCGAACGAGGGCTGCGCCGCCCCCGGCGACCAAGTGATCGCCGGCCAGAACCGCGAGGAGTCGGGCGTGAGCACCTCGTCGCCGAGCACCAGGGTCTCCCCCGCCAGCCCGAACTCGAACTTGGTGTCGGCCAGCACGATGCCCGCGGCGTGCGCGATCTCCGCGCCCCGGGCGTAGAGCGCCAGGGTCAGCGAGCGCAGCGCCTCCGCCCGCTCGGCTCCGACGGCGTCGACCACCTGGGCGAAGCCGATCGCCTCGTCGTGCTCGCCCACCTCGGCCTTCGTCGACGGGGTGAAGACCGGCTCCGGCAGCTGCGAGCCCTCGACCAGGCCGGCCGGCAGCGGGACGTCGAGGATCGCCCCGGTGCGCTGGTACTCGACCGTCCCGGAGCCGGACAGGTAGCCGCGGGCCACGCACTCGACCGGCAGCATCTCCAGCCGGCGCACCAGCATCGACCGGCCGGCCAGCTCGGCGGGCACCCCCTCGGCGAGCAGGGCGTCGCCCGAGGCCAGCAGGTGGTGCTCGGCGCCGTGCTCGGCCAGCACCGGCGCGAGCTGCTCGAACCACCACACCGACAGCGCGGTCAGCACCCGACCCTTGTCCGGGATCGGGGTGGGGAGCACGTGGTCGTAGGCGGAGATCCGGTCGCTGGCGACCAGCAGCAGCCGGTCGTTCCCGACCGCGTAGACCTCGCGCACCTTCCCCCGCGCGACCAGCTCGAAGGGCGGGGTGGGCCGGGAGCCCGTCATGACAGGGCGGCGAGCCGGTCGAACAGCGGCCCCAGGTTCTGCACGTACTGCTCCGGCCGGCAGATCTCGTCCAGCCGCGCCTCGTCCAGCGCCACGCCGTCGGTCTCCGCCCGGGCCCGCAGCGTCGTCCGGAACGGGGTGCCGGTGTTCCAGGTCTCCATCGCGGCGGACTGCACCAGCGCGTAGGCCGCCTCCCGGGACAGCCCGCCCTCGACGAGTTCGAGCAGCACCGAGGAGGTGTAGATCAACCCACCGGTGGACTCCAGGTTGTCGCGCATCCGCTGGACGTCGACGACCAGGTTCTCCACCAGGCCCGCCGTCAGGTTCAGCAGGTAGTCGGTGGTGATCGCGGCGTCGGGCAGGAACACCCGCTCGGTGGAGGAGTGCGAGATGTCCCGCTCGTGCCACAGCGGGATGCCCTCCATCACCGGGACGATCGCCGCCCGCACGACCCGCGCGAGCCCCGCGATCCGCTCCGAGCGGATCGGGTTCTTCTTGTGCGGCATCGCCGAGGAGCCCTTCTGCCCCGACCCGAACGCCTCGGACAGCTCCCGCACCTCGGTGCGCTGGCCGTGCCGCACCTCCAGCGCAATCGCCTCGCAGACGGTGGCGATGATGCCCAGCGCGGAGACCCACTCGCTGATCCCGTCGCGCAGCACCACCTGGGTGGACGCGTCCGCGGCGCGCAGCTGCAGCGCCTCGGCCACGGTCACCTCGACCGACGGGTCGATGAGGGAGTACGTGCCGACGGCGCCGGAGATGGCGACGACGCCCACCGACTCCCGCGCGCGGCGCAGCCGGTCCCGGGACCGGGCCATCGCGAAGGCGAGGTCGGCGACCCGGTGGCCCCACACGTCGGGCTCGGCGTGCACGCCGTGCGTGCGCCCCACCTTGACGGTGTCCCGGTGCGCCAGTCCGTGGTCGCGCAGCGCCGCGACCAGCCGGTCGGCCTTGGCCAGCAGCACGTCGGTGGCGTCGGTGAGCTGCACGGCCAGCGCCGTGTCCAGCAGGTCCGACGACGTCATGCCGTGGTGCACGTACGCCGCGGCCGACCGCGGCTCGGTGTTGTCGGCCCACGCGGTGAGGAAGGCGATGACGTCGTGCTGCGTCGTCTCCTCGATCTCCGCGACCCGGGCGGCGGACGGCGGCGGCGCGTTGCGCACGGGCTCGACGACGTCGGCGGGCACCCGGCCGGCCGCGGCGTGCGCCTCGAGCACGAGCGTCTCGACCCGGCACCAGAGCTCGTACTTGTGCTCGTCACTCCAGACCCGGCCCATCTCGGGCAGGGTGTAGCGGTCGATCATGCGGGCACCGCGCGGAACTGGTCAGCAGGTCGTGGCACGGTGACATCCTCCCGCACCGGCCTGCCGGCCCGCGCATCCCCTCGGAGGAACCATGCTCAAGCAGGTCACCCGTGCGGTCTCGCGGGCCCGGGAGCACCTCCGGGCGGCCGCCGAGCGCGATCCGTACGCCTGGCCCGACGGGACCGTGCTGGTGCTGGACGACGGCACCCGCGCCGTCATCGACCACGTCGAGGGCCACCCGGGCCCCGCCCCGGACGGGGCGGTGGCCGTGCGGCCGAACGGGCACCCGCACCGGCGGCCGGGCCCCGACGGTGCGGCGGGCACCGACCCCGGCACCGTCCCCGCCGCCGGCAGCCCGCACCCCTCCGCCCCCGACATCGACGTGCCGGGCGGGGTCAGCGGCCCGCCCCGCCCCGGCGGCCCGCCGCCCGCTCCCGGCCGGGACCGCAGCCGCGGCGGCCTGCTGGCCCCCGAGGCGCCGGTCGCGGCCGACCACCAGGTGCCGAACGGGCTCCGGATCGCCGCCGCCTGGTCGTGGCGGGCGATCGTGGTGGTGGCGGCCGGCTACCTGCTGCTGCGCGCGGCCGGGTACGTCGCCGTGGTCCTGGTGCCGGTGTTCGTGGCGCTGCTGCTGGCCGCGCTGCTGCAGCCGGGGGCCGCGTGGCTGCGCCGGCGGGGCTGGCCGACGTCGCTCGCGTCGCTCACGATGCTGGTGGTCGGCCTGGGCGTGGTCGCCGGGATCATCACGCTGGTCGTCGAGGAGTTCGTGGCCGGGTACGACGACCTCGCCGAGCAGGTGGGCCAGGGCATCGAGCAGGTTCGCGACTTCGCCGTCGACACCTTCCCGATCTCCCAGTCGCAGATCAACGACGCGCTCGACAGCGCCCAGGGGGCGATCGTCGCCAACCGCGACGTGCTGACCACCGGGGCGCTGACCACCGCGGCGACGGTCGGTGAGGTGCTGACCGGCATCGTGCTCACCCTGTTCACGCTGTTCTTCTTCCTGCTCGACGGCCGGCAGATCTGGCTGTGGCTGGTCGGCCTGGCGCCCACCAACTCGCAGGCCTACCTGGACGAGGCCGCCCGCCGGTCCTGGCGGACGCTGATCTCCTACGTCCGGGCCACCGTCGCCGTCGCCGCCTTCGACGCGGTCTTCATCGGCATCGGCCTGCTGATCCTGGGCACGCCGCTGGTGGTGCCGCTGGCCGCGCTGGTCTTCCTCGGCGCGTTCATCCCGATCATCGGGTCGTTCCTCGCCGGCACGGTCTCGGTGCTGGTCACGCTGGTGACGCTCGGGCCGATCCAGGCGCTGGTCGTCCTCGGCATCATCGTCGTGGTCATGCAGCTGGAGGGGCACGTGCTCCAGCCGCTGCTGCTCGGCCGGGCGGTCTCGGTGCACCCGCTGGCGGTGGTGCTGGGCATCGCGGCCGGGCTGCTGGTCGGCGGCATCTTCGGCGCGCTGATCGCCGTCCCGGTGATCGCCTGCGGCAACGTGGCGGGCACCTACCTGTCCCGCCGCCACGAGGGTCCCCGTCCGCCGCAGCCGGACACCCGCCGGGCGCAGCGCCTCGTCAGCATGCGGTGAGCCCGCGGGCCGACCCCTTCCCCGCGGCACCCCCGGGTGGTCTGGTGTCCCTGTCCAGCACGAGCACCGCCCCGGACGGAGGAACCCGATGAGCCGCCAGGTCCAGGTCACGTTCGATGCCGCCGACCCGCGGGCGCTGTCGTCCTTCTGGCGCGAGGTGCTGGGCTACGTCCACCCGGCTCCGCCCGGGGTCGAGCTGCCCGAGGACGCCGACCCGTTGGCCGCGTGGGACGACTTCCTGGCCCGGGTCGGCGTCCCGGCGGAGCAGCGCAACGCGCGATCGGCCATCGAGGACCCGGCCGGGCACGCTCCACGGCTGTTCTTCCAGCGGGTCCCGGAGGGCAAGGTCGCGAAGAACCGGGTCCACCTCGACGTCCGGGCGGCACCCGGGCTGCAGGGCGAGGAGCGGATGGCGGCGCTGGAGGCCGAGTGCGACCGGCTCGTCGCCCTGGGGGCGTCCCGGGTGCGGCGCACGGAGCCCGATCCCCCGATGGAGGCCGGCTTCATCGTGCTGACCGACCCCGAGGGCAACGAGTTCTGCCTGGACTGACGAAGGACCTGCCTGCCCCCCACGATTCGCTGCGCTCACCGCGGGGCCCTGCAGGCAGGCCGCCGGTCAGCCTGGCTGGATGCGTCCTTCCACGGCGGCGAGGGCGATGTCGGTGCGCCAGTGCGCGCCGGCCAGCCGGACGCCGGCCACCCGCTCGTAGGCGGTCTGCCGGGCAGCGGCCAGGTCGGGGCCGACGGCGGTGACCGCGAGCACCCGGCCCCCGGCCGAGCGGACGGTGCCGTCCGGCCCGATGACGGTGCCCGCGTGCAGCACGCCCTCGCCGTCGGCGCCGGTGACCGGGTCGCCGGTGCGCGGCCGCTCCGGGTAGCCCGACGCCGAGACGACGACGGTGACCGCGGCGCCGTCCCGCCAGCGCAGCGGCGGGTGGGCGGCGAGCGTCCCGGTGGCGGCGGCGTGCAGCAGCCCGGCGAGCGGGGTCTCCAGCAGCGGCAGCACGACCTGGGTCTCCGGGTCGCCGAAGCGGGCGTTGAACTCGACCACCCGCACGCCGGCCGAGGTCAGCGCCAGCCCGGCGTAGAGCAGCCCGCTGAACGGCTCGCCACGGCCGCGCAGCTCGTCGACGGTGGGCTGCAGGACGGTGCGCAGCACCTCCTCGACCAGCCCGGCCGGCGCCCAGGGCAGCGGCGCGTAGGCGCCCATCCCGCCGGTGTTCGGCCCGCCGTCGCCGTCGTCGCGGCGCTTGTGGTCCTGGGCCGGCAGCAGCGGGACGACGGTGGTGCCGTCGGTGACGGCGAACAGCGAGACCTCCGGGCCGTCGAGGAACTCCTCGACCAGCACCGCACCGCCGGCGTCGAGCACCGACCGGCCGTGGGCGAGCGCGGCGTCCCGGTCGGGGGTGACCAGCACGCCCTTGCCGGCGGCCAGCCCGTCGTCCTTGACCACGTACGGGGTCGCGCCGGCGGCGGCGACCTCGTCGAGCGCCGTCTCCAGCTCGGCGACACCCCCCACCGGCCACGACCGGGCGGTCGGCACGCCGGCGGCGGCCATCACGTGCTTGGCGAACGCCTTCGACGCCTCGATCTGCGCGGCCTGCGCCGACGGGCCGAAGCAGGCGATGCCCGCGTCCCGGACGGCGTCGGCCGCACCGGCCACCAGCGGGACCTCCGGGCCGACGACGACCAGGTCGGCGCCCCACTGCCCGGCCAGGGACGCGACCGCCACCGGGTCGGCGGCGTCGACCGGCAGGGCCTGGGCGATCACCGCGGTCCCCGCGTTGCCCGGCGCGCAGGCCAGCGCCGTGACGGCGGGGTCGGACTGCAGAGCCACGCACAGGGCGTGCTCCCGGGCACCGGAGCCGATCACGAGCACGCGCACGGCGGAGAACCTACCCAGCCGCGGATCGGCGCGCGGCCGGGACGCCCGGCACCGGTCGGCACGACCGGATCGGTCGCGCACGACACACCCGGGCATGAGAGATCACTCACACGGGTGGTGCTGACCTGCAGCTAGAGGCCCTGTCCTCCGATTCGTCCCCATGGAGTCGGCGCACGTTCACCCGTCGGACGGCGGGGTGGGTTTCCCTGGACTCATGTCCGAGACCGGCCTGCGGGTCGCTCCCTCGTCCCGACGGACCTCCTCCCCCGTGGTGATCGGTCACCGCGGTGCCCCGAGCTACCGCCCGGAGCACACCGCGGCGAGCTACGAGCTCGCCATCGACCTGGGCGCGGACCGGATCGAGCCCGATCTCGTCGTCTCCCGGGACGGCGTCCTCATCGCCCGGCACGACGCCGAGCTGTCCCGCTCCACCGACGTCGCCGACCGCGCGGAGTTCGCCGACCGGCGGCGCACCGTGGACGTCGACGGTGAGGAGCAGACCGGCTGGTTCGTGCAGGACTTCAGCCTGCCCGAGCTGCGCACCCTGCGGTCGATCGAGCGGCTGCCGGCGGTGCGGCCGCTGAACACCGCCTACGACGGCCGCTTCGGCGTGCTCACCCTGGCCGACGTCGTGGAGCTGGTCCGGCGCCGGTCGACCCCGACCCGGCAGATCCAGGTGCAGGCCGAGCTGAAGCACCCCGCCTGGTTCACCGCGCAGGGGCTGCCGATGAGCGAGCTGGTCGCCGCCGAGCTGCGCCGGCTGGATGCCGCCCGCCCCGACGGCCCGGTGATCGTGATGGCGTTCGAGCAGACGGCGCTGCGCGAGCTGCGCGCCGATCTGGGCGCCGACGGCCCGGTGCTGGTCCAGCTGGTCGACGAGGAGGGGGTGCAGGACGCCATGGTCACGCCGTCCGGCCTGCGCGAGATCTCCACGTACGCCCAGGGCATCGCCCCGCACAAGGGCCGGATCCTGCTGCACGGCGCCGACGGCTCACTCGTCGGCGTCTCCGACCTGGTCAGCCAGGCGCACCGGGCCGGCCTGACCATCACGCCGTGGACGCTGCGGCCGGAGAACCTGTTCCTGCCCCGGCACCTGCGCCACGGCAGCGACCCGCACGGCCTGGGCGACGCGCAGACCGAGGCCCGGCTGCTGTTCGCCCTGGGCTGCGACGGCGTGATCAGCGACGCCCCGGAGACCGCCTTCCGGGCCCGCGCAGAGCTGACCGCCGAGGCGATGGCCCCCGTCCGCCCGCGGGTCTGACCGCCGGATCTGCGTTCTCGGGGTCTCCCGACACGGGAGACCCCGAGAACGCAGGCCTCGTCAGTCGATGAGATCGTGGATGACCACGTTCTGGTCGCGGCCCGGGCCGACACCGATCACGCTGATCCGCGCCCCGGAGAGCTCCTCCAGCCGCCGCACGTAGGCCTGCGCGGTGGCCGGCAGGTCGTCGAAGGTGCGGCAGGCGGTGATGTCCTGGAACCAGCCGGGCATCTCCTCGTAGATCGGCTTCGCGTGGTGGAAGTCGGTCTGCGTCATCGGCATCTCGTCGTGCCGGACGCCGTCGATGTCGTAGGCGACGCAGATCGGCACCGTCTCCAGCCCGGAGAGGACGTCGAGCTTGGTGAGGAAGTAGTCGGTGATCCCGTTGACCCGGCTGGCGTACCGGGCGACGACGGCGTCGAACCAGCCGCAGCGCCGGTCGCGGCCGGTGGTCACGCCCACCTCGCCGCCGTGCTTGCGCAGGTACTCGCCCCAGTGGTCGTGCAGCTCGGTCGGGAACGGACCGGAGCCCACCCGGGTCGTGTACGCCTTGAGGATGCCCACCACGCGCTCGATCCGGGTGGGGCCGACGCCGGCGCCCACGGCCGCGCCGCCGGCGGTCGGGTTGGACGACGTGACGAACGGATAGGTGCCGTGGTCGACGTCGAGCAGGGTGCCCTGCGAGCCCTCCAGCAGCACCCACTCACCGGCGTCCAGGGCCTTGCCCAGCAGCAGGCGGGTGTCGGCGATGCGGTGCTTGAGCTGCTCGGCGTAGCCGGCGTACTCCTCGACCACCTCGTCGACGTCGATCGCCTTGCGGTTGTAGACCTTGACCAGCAGCTGGTTCTTCTCCGTCAGCGTGCCCTCGAGCTTCTGCCGGAGGATGGAGAGGTCGAGCAGGTCGGCCACGCGGATGCCGTTGCGGGCGACCTTGTCGCCGTAGGCCGGCCCGATGCCCCGGCCGGTGGTGCCGATCTTCCGCTGCCCGAGGAACCGCTCGGTGACCCGGTCCAGCGCGCGGTGGTGCGGCATGATCAGGTGCGCGTCGGCGGAGATGACCAGGCGCGAGGTGTCGACGCCGCGCTCCTCCAGGCCGGCGAGCTCGCCGATGAGCACCTCGGGGTCGATCACCACGCCGTTGCCGATCACCGGCGTGCAGCCCGGGGTGAGGATGCCCGACGGGATCAGGTGGAGGGCGTACTTCTCGCCGTCCGGGGTGATCACGGTGTGCCCGGCGTTGTTGCCGCCCTGGTACCGGACGACGTAGGGGACGCGCCCGCCGAGCAGGTCCGTCGCCTTCCCCTTGCCCTCGTCGCCCCACTGGGCGCCGATCAGCACGACTGCGGGCATCGGGTCGGTCTCCTCGTCACATCGACACCGGCAGGAACCGGTTGGCCAGGTGGCAGGGTATCGGCATGCCCGCGACTCATCTCGACCTGCGCGGTCTGGCGGCCGAGCAGCCGCCGTCCCGCCGGCACGTCGCCTCGGTCGTCGACGACGCCGAGGAGGTGCACGTGCTGGGCCCGGTGCCCGCGCTCGCGGCGGTGCTGACCCGGCTCTGGCGCAAGGACCGGCTGCCCGCCGTCCCGGTGGCCTGGGAACCGGCCGACGACGCCGCGTCCCGGGGGCTGGCCCGCGCGCTCGGCGTCGGCTCCGGCACCGAGCGGGAGCTGCCCCTGGTGCGCGACGACCACGGCGGCGTGCTGCTGTGGCACGGCCGCATCAGCGCGTTCGGCGCGCCGCGCCGCGCGCTGGCCCGGCGGCTGGGCGCCCAGGCGTACAACGACGACCAGCGGGTGGCCAACGGTCCGATCACCCGGATCGACGTCCGGCCTGACTGGACGGCGGTCGACCGGATCTCCGTCGCCGTGGTCACCGTGCCGCTGCGCCCGGTGCGCCGCACCACCGGGCGGGCACTGCAGGTGGCCAGCGCGCCGGCCCAGGTGACCCGCGACGGGGTGCCCGTCGACCGCGAGGTCACCAAGTGGACCTGGTACGCCGACGACCGGGTCCGCTGGCTGCTGCGCCCCTAGCCCGGGCAACCGATGACTTCCCCGGGCCCGGGAGGTCCTCAGGGAGAACATCAGCCGATGCACCTGGAGGCCCGTGTGCCCGACCCCACCCCCGAGGACCTGTGGGCCGCCGTCCACTCCGCACGATCCGCCCTGGCCGACGACCTGGCCGGGCTGGACGAGGCGCAGTGGGCACAGCCCTCGTTGTGCGGGCGCTGGACCGTCGAGGAGGTCGTGGCCCACCTGAGTGCGGCCGCCAGCACCGGGCGGGCCCGCTGGCTGCGCAGCATGGTCGGCGCACGGTTCGACGCCGACCTGCACAACGCCCGCCGCCTCGCCGAGCACCGCGGTGACACCGCCGCCGACACCCTGGAGCGCTTCCGCGCGGTCGTGCCGAGCACCACCGCACCGACCGGGCACACCGCCGCCTGGCTCGGCGAGGTCGTGGTGCACGCCGAGGACGTCCGCCGCCCGCTCGCCCTGCCCGGTGGGCCTCCCGTCCCGGTGGTCACCGAGGTCGCCCGGTTCTACGCCGCCCGCGACTTCACCGTGAACAGCCGCAGCGCCGTCGCGGGGCTGCGGCTGCAGGCGGACGACGGGCCCTTCGCCGTCGGGGACGGGCCGTTGGTCACCGGCACGACGCTGGCGCTGACGATGGCCATGGCCGGACGCAGCATCTTCTGCGACGACCTGACCGGCCCGGGTGTGCCCGTGCTCCGAGCACGCTGCCCAGGGTCCTGAGCCGTCGCCGGGCCCACCGGCCGGCGGGACCCCGCCACCGGGTCGCGCCGCCGCGTCAGCACCCGCCGCCGCCACGACGAGCCGGTCGTGGACACTGGGTGCACCGTCCCGCCCGAGGAGGTCGCGCTGCCGTCGTCCCGTCGCCCGACCGGTCCCTGCCGGTGAGCCCCGACCGCCCGCTGGCGTTCGGCCCACCCGTCCCGGTGGCGCCCCGCTCGCGCGGCCGCCGGGTGTTCGACCGCCTGCTCGCCCGCCCGGGTGCCAGCGCGTTCGTCGGCGTCGCGCTGCTGACCCTCTTCTTCGGGATCCAGTCCCCCACCCTGGTCTCCTCCGGCGGACTGGCCTCCGTGCTCGAGGTCGCCGCCCCGCTGGGCATCGGCGGCGTGGCGGTCGCCCTGCTGCTGGTGGCGGGGAAGTTCGACCTGTCGATCGGGGTGGTCGCGGTGAGCAGCAGCCTGCTGGCCGCGCTGCTGGTCACCGAGCTGGGACTGGGCGTCTGGCCCGCCCTGCTGGTGTCGCTGCTCGCCGCGCTGCTGGTCGGGGCGGTCAACGGGCTGCTGGTGGTGAGCACCGGGCTGCCGAGCTTCCTGGTCACCCTGGCGACGTTCCTCATCCTGTCCGGCGCCGCCCAGGCGGTCGCCGCCGCCGTCGCCGGGGCCCCCCGGGTCGGCGGCCTGCGCGGGGAGTCCGGGTGGGACTCGGCGCACGCGGTCTTCGGGTCGACGGCGGAGCTCGGTGACGGACGGTTCCCGGTCTCGGTGCTCTGGTGGCTGGCGGCCACCGCCGTCGCCACCTGGCTGCTGTGGCGCACCCGGTTCGGCAACTCGGTCTTCGCCAGCGGCGGGGCGGCCCGCGCGGCCCGCGAGCTGGGGGTCCCCGTCGGGCGCACCACCGTGCTGCTGTTCCTGGGCACCGCCGCGGCCGGCTGGCTGATCGGCACGCTGGGGCTGGTGCGGCTGGGCGCGGTGCAGGTGACCCCGGCGCTGGGCACGGAGATCGGGTTCGTCGTGGTGGCGGTGATCGGGGGCTGCCTGCTCACCGGCGGCTACGGCTCGGCCGTCGGTGCCTCGCTGGGCGCGCTGCTCTACGCCGTCGCCCGGGAGGGCATCGCCCTCTCCGGCTGGGACCCGCGGTGGTTCGAGGCCTTCCTCGGGGTGCTCCTGCTGGTGGCCCTGCTGGTCAACGGCGTGGTGCGGCGACGACTGCGGGCGGTGCCGCGGTCGTGAGCAGCGTGTGGACGGGGCCACCGGAGCCCGACGACCAGAGCCCGGCCGACACCCCGGCGCCCGTGCTGGAGCTGCGTGGCGTCACGGTCCGGTACGGCAGCGTGCCGGCGCTGTCCCGGGTGTCGCTCACCCTGCACCGGGGTCAGGTCACCTGCGTGCTCGGGGAGAACGGCTCCGGCAAGTCGACGCTGGTCGGCCTGCTCTCCGGCGTGGAGCAGCCGGCGGAGGGCCAGCTGCTGATCGACGGCCGCCCGGTGCGGTTGCGCTCGCCGCAGCAGGCCCGGGCACGCGGGATCGCCACCGTCTGGCAGGACCTGGCGATCGCCCCGCTGATGTCGGTGTGGCGGAACTTCTTCCTCGGCGCCGAGCCCACCCGCGGCACCTGGCCGTTCCGCCGGCTGGACGTCGGGCGGGCCGAGGAGATCACCATCCAGGCGATGGCCCGGGTCGGGGTCACCGGGCTGGACCCCGACCAGGCGGCCAGCGCGCTGCAGGCCGGCGAGCGGCAGAGCCTGGCGATCGCCCGCGCCCTGCACTTCGGTGCCCGGGTGCTGGTGATCGACGAGCCGACGGCGCCGATGACGGTCGCCCAGCGCGCCATGGTGCTGCAGTCGGTCGTCGCGGCTCGGGAGAACGGGCTGGCGGTGGTCTTCGTGACGCACAGCCCGCAGTACGCGCACCTGGTGGGCGACCGCTTCCTGCTGCTGGGCGGTGGCCGGGTGGCCGGGAACCTCACCCGGGAGGACGTCGACGTCCACGACCTCACCCGCCTGGTCGCCGGTGGCGACGAGCTCTCCCGACTGACGGAGTCCCTCCGCCGGGAGTGATCCTCGTGCCCGGGGCCCCCGGGTGGGGCCGAGACGTGGTCTCGGCCCCACCCGGGCACGTCAGGCGAAGAGGCTCACGCCTCCCGGGCCGACCAGCAGCCCGACGACGATCAGCACGATCCCCCACAGCAGCTGCTTGCGCACGATCGCGACGATCCCTGCGATGACGAGCACGACTGCCAGGATCCAGAGCAATGTGGCCATTGTTCAGCCCCTCTCCTCGAGGTGGCGCCCTGTGCGCCGACCGGAGGCCGACGTTAACGAGACGGCGCCGTCCCGGCATCAGGACGATCAAGATCCGGTTCTGTCCGGGGTGCCGGCGCGACGCACCCGCACCGATCCCGCTGAGTGCGCGGTTCCGGTCGCCGACACGCGAGGACACGCCGTGCGGGACGACCGGAACTGCGCAGTCGGGGTCAGGAGACGAGCGTCGGG
Organism: Modestobacter sp. SYSU DS0904; assembly: GCF_054051115.1. Classification (NCBI taxonomy): domain Bacteria; kingdom Bacillati; phylum Actinomycetota; class Actinomycetes; order Geodermatophilales; family Geodermatophilaceae; genus Modestobacter; species Modestobacter sp. SYSU DS0904. The sequence goes on from NZ_JBJHAQ010000004.1 coordinate 33,460, forward strand.
TCGCAGTCGCGCAGCAGTTGGGTGCAGCGCTGCTGCTCGTCGACCTCGCCGATCCGCTCGGCCGCCGCGGCCAGCACGGTGACGCAGCGCAGGAACCCGCGGTTGGGCTCGTGCGACCACGGCACCGGGCCGAAGCCCTTCCAGCCGCTGCGGCGCAGGGCGTCCAGACCGCGGTGGTAGCCGGTGCGGGCGTAGGCGTAGGCCTCGATCGTCCGGCCGCCCTCCAGGGCGCCCTCGGCCAGCGCCGCCCAGGCCGCGCTGGAGGTGGGGTGCGTGGCCGCGACCGTGGCCGGGTCGATGCCGCTGGCCAGTGCCTCGCTGCCGGGGTCGACCGGCAGCAGGGTGGCCGGGGGCTCGCCGAGCAGGTTGTGGTGGGAGTGGGACATCTCAGCCCGCCTGCGACTGGCCGGCGGACAGCAGGTCTTCGCAGGCCTGCACGATCCGGTCGGCCATGTTGGCCTCGGCCAGCTTCATGTAGGTGCGCGGGTCGTAGGTCTTCTTGACGCCGACCTCGCCGTCGACCTTCAGCACGCCGTCGTAGTTGCTGAACATGTGCCCGGCGATCGCCCGGGTGAGGGCGTACTGGGTGTCGGTGTCGACGTTCATCTTCACCACGCCGTAGGAGATGGCCTCACGGATGTCGGCGAGGTCCGAGCCCGAGCCGCCGTGGAAGACCAGGTTGAACGGCTTGGCGTCGCCGAGGCCGAACTGCTCGGCGACGACGGCCTGGCCGCGCTGCAGCACGTCGGGGCGGAGCTTGACGTTGCCCGGCTTGTAGACGCCGTGCACGTTGCCGAAGGTCGCCGCCAGCAGGTAGACGCCCTTCTCGCCGAGCCCGAGCGCCTCGGCGGTGCGGACGAAGTCGCCGTCGGCGGTGTAGAGCTTCTCGTTGATCTCGTGGGCGACGCCGTCCTCCTCGCCGCCGACGACGCCGATCTCCACCTCGAGCACGATCTTGGCGGCGGCGCACTTCTCGATGAGCTCCTGGGCGATCTCCAGGTTCTCGGTCAGCTCGATCGCCGAGCCGTCCCACATGTGCGACTGGAACAGCGGCGCCTGCCCGGCGTCGACGCGGTCCTGCGAGATCGCGATGAGCGGGCGGACGTAGCTGTCCAGCTTGTCCTTCGGGCAGTGGTCGGTGTGCAGCGCGACGTTGACCGGGTACTTCTCGGCGACCACGTGGGCGAACTCGGCCAGCGCCACGGCACCGGTGACCATGTCCTTGACCCGGGTGCCCGAACCGAACTCGGCGCCACCGGTGGAGAACTGGATGATCCCGTCGCTGCCCGCATCGGCGAAGCCTCGCAGGGCAGCGTTGATCGTCTCGGACGAGGTGCAGTTGATCGCCGGGTAGGCGAAGCCACCCTCCTTCGCCCGGCTGATCATGTCGGCGTAGACCTCGGGGGTCGCGATGGGCATGCGGTGCTCTCCTGACGTCGGGACCAGCGGCTCCTGCTCGCCGGTCAGTATCCCGCTGGCCCACCCCGGGGTGGCTTCCAGGTCACCCCGGTGGTCACTCCGGCGGGCGAGCGGTCCGTTCAGTCCAGGCCGAGGTCGGTGAGCTCGAACGCCGCGCGGTACTCCAGCCCGGCCGCCTCGACCGCCGCGCGCGCCCCGCGGTCGACGACCACGGCCACCCCGACCACCTCGGCGCCCGCCTCCTGCAGCGCCTCGACCGCCTGCAGCACGCTGCCCCCGGTGGTGGAGGTGTCCTCCACGGCGAGCACCGTGCGGCCGGCGACGTCGGGGCCCTCGATCCGCCGCTGCAGGCCGTGCGCCTTGCCCTGCTTGCGGACGACGCAGGCGTCGAGGAAGCCCTCGCCGGCCGATGCGGCGTGCAGCATCGCGGTGGCGACCGGGTCCGCGCCCAGCGTGAGCCCGCCGACGACGTCGTAGCGCAGGTCGCCGGTGAGCTGGCGCATCACCCGGCCGATCAGCGGGGCCGCCTCGTGGTGCAGCGTCACCCGGCGCAGGTCGACGTACCAGTCGGCCTCGCGGCCGGAGGAGAGCGTGACCTTCCCGCGGACCACCGCGAGCTCGACGATGAGCTCCAGCAGCCGGTCGCGGTCGGGGTGGGCCGGGGCGTGGTCCGTCTGCATGGTCCCGACCCTACTGAGCGGGCGCGAGCACCTGGTCGATGACGTAGACGGTCGCGTTCGCCGTCTGCAGCGGTCCGCACAGCAGCGTCGCCGGCGCCGTCCCGGCGACCGTCTCCTCGGCCGGCACCGACACCTCCGCACCGCTGCCGGTGATCGTGACCCGGTCGCCGAGGAGCGTGGTGTGCTCGCCGGCCAGCTCGTCCGGGCCGAGCCGGCCCGGCAGCACGTGGTGGGTGAGCAGCGCGGTGAGCCGCGGGACGTCGGCCTGCAGCGGTGGCAGCGCCTCCGGTCCGAGCGCCGCGAAGGCGGTGTCCGCCGGCGCCAGCACGGTGATGCCCTGCCGGGTGTTGAGGACGTCGACGAGGTTGGCCGTGAGCACCCCCTGGATCAGCGTGGTGAGCAGCGGGCTCGCACTGATCGCGCCGGCCGCCGGCTCGCCCGCGCTCCACGGCACGCTGCCCGGCCCCTCCGCGGGCAGCGCGGCGCAGGCCGGCCCCACCGGCGTGCCGGCGGGCGCACCGCCGGCCGCGCCGGCCGACGCGGAGGGCGTCGCCGCGGACGTGCTCGTCTCGGCGGTGCTGTTGCTGGCGGCCGCCGGGCTGCCGTCGTCGTCGGCGCTGCAGGCGGTCGCCACGACCAGCAGGCCGCCGACCAGGGCGGTGGCGAGCGCCCGGACGCCGGGTCGTGCGGCGGGTCGTGCGGCGGATCGGCTCGGCCCGGTGGCCTTCACGGGATCTCCTCTGCGGTCCTGCGGCGCGGGCCCGCTCCGGTCGTCGGGGTCGCTGGCCGTCGAGCATGGCATCCCACCGACCGCCACACCGGGACGTCACCGGCTCGTGATCGTCCGGGCGCGCCAGGCTGACGGCGTGAGCGCCGACCCCTCGTCCTCCTCCACCGGCGCCTCCGCCGAGCGCCCGCCGATGCCGGCGTCGGTGAAGGTGGCCGTCGGCCTGCTGGCCGCGCTGGCGGTGCTGCTGCTCCTCAGCGGCGTCGTCAGCTGGGCCGTGCGGGACTCCATCGTCGACGGCTTCCTCGACGCCCAGCCGGACCTCGTCCGGTCGGAGGTGGAGCAGTTCGTGCTGATCGGGCTGGCCCGCGACCTGGTCGTGGGGCTGCTCTGCGGGCTCGCCGCGCTGTTCCTGCCCCAGCGACGGCGGTGGGCCCGCTGGGCCGGCCTGCTGGGGGTGCTGTTCCTCGGGGCGCTGACCCTGGTCTCGGTGGTCACCGCCGGGGGCGCCAGCCCGTTCGCCCTGCTCCTCGTGGTGCTCTGCGCGGCTGCGGCCACCAGCCTGCTCGCCCGGACGACGACGGAGTGGCTGCCCCCGGTGGCGCGCCGGCAGGGCTGAGCAACCGCACTCCGGGCGCCGCCCCGGGTGTCCCCGGGGCGGCGCTCGGCGTCAGCTGACGGCCCGCCGCCGGGTCTCCGACTTGTACCACTCGTTCGACGGCTTCTGCGCCAGGAACGCGATCCCGGCGACCACCAGCACCAGCTGGACGATGCCCAGGAACGACAGCCCGACGCCCGCGCCCAGCAGGCCGAACAGCACGCTGATCCCCCCGAGCACGAAGAGCACGATCCGTGCCCAGTTGTGCCCCTGCCAGGCGAACCAGATGACCAGCAGGAAGGCCACGATCAGCGCCAGCGTGATGCCGATGGTCACGTTGACGACGGTGTCGACCTGCTCCGGGGTCAGCCCGGAGTCCTCGGCGGCCACGCGCCGGACCTCGTCGAGGTCGGCGAAGCTGATCAGCAGGCTGATCAGGTTGATCAGCGTGCTGGCCAGGAAGGCGCCGATGCCGAACCGGACCGTGCTGGGCCGGGGCTGCTGCTCCACCGGGGCGCCGGTCTCCCAGCCACCGGGGGCGGCCGGGTAGCCGCCGCCCTGCCCGTAGGGGCCGTACTGCCCGCCCTGCCCGCTCTGTCCGGGCTGTGCGCCCCAGCCGCCCTGCTGCCCCTGGCCGGGCGGGGGACCCCAGCCGCCCTGCTGGCCCTGTCCGTACTGCCCGCCCTGCCCCTGGCCGGACGAGCCCTGGCCCGGCGAGCCCTGTCCTTCCGGGCCCTGTCCGGGCGGCGGGCCCCAGCCACCCTGCTGCGGGTCCTGCGGTCCTGACGTCATGACAGCTCCTCGTGCGACCGGTGTCGTGCGGTGGCGACTCTGTGTCTGTTGATCATCGTCCATCCGGACGATCCCGGCACGCTCAGTCGGCCGATGGCGCGGCGGACCGCCGGCTGGGCGCCCGGGTGACCGACGGCTCCGCGGGCTCCGGCGCCACCCACTCCCGGCTGTCCGGGTGCAGCAGCATCCACCAGGCCCACCGCTGGTGTCGCTCCAAGGCCCGGGACACCGCGCCCCACAGCGCCAGCCCCGCGGGCAGCACGAGCGCCGCCGGGCCCCGGCCCCGTCCAGAGGCTCGCCCCGAGCTCGCGAGGGGTGAGGAGGACGGGGTCCTTCGTCAGCCGCGGGTGACCGACAGCCCGGCGTCGCCCTCGGCGACGTCGGCCGGCCAGTCCACGACGACCTCGTCGCCGTCGCGGATCTCCCCGGACAGCAGCGCCCGGGCCAGTTGGTCGCCGATCGCCGACTGCACCAGCCGGCGCAGCGGCCGGGCGCCGTAGACCGGGTCGAAGCCGTTGAGCGCCAGCCACTCCCGCGCGGCGTCGGTGACCCGCAGGGTGAGCCGGCGGGCCGCCAGCCGGCGCGCGAGCACCCCGACCTGGATGTCGACGATGCCGCCGAGCTCCTCCGAGCCCAGCGCCCGGAACATCACGACGTCGTCGAGCCGGTTGAGGAACTCCGGCTTGAAGTGCGCCCGCACGACGTCCATCACGGCCCGGCGCTTCGCGTCCTCGGGCACCGACTGGTCGGCGATGACCTGCGACCCGAGGTTGGAGGTGAGGATCAGCAGCGTGTTGCGGAAGTCGACGGTGCGCCCCTGCCCGTCGGTCAGCCGGCCGTCGTCGAGCACCTGCAGCAGGATGTCGAAGACGTCGGCGTGGCCCTTCTCCACCTCGTCGAGCAGGACGACGGTGTAGGGCCGCCGCCGGACCGCCTCGGTGAGCTGGCCACCGGCCTCGTAGCCGACGTAACCGGGCGGGGCCCCGACCAGGCGGGCCACCGAGTGCTTCTCGGAGTACTCGCTCATGTCGATGCGGACCATCGCCCGCTCGTCGTCGAACAAGAACTCCGCCAGCGCCTTGGCCAGCTCGGTCTTGCCGACGCCGGTGGGGCCGAGGAACAGGAAGGACCCGGTCGGCCGGTCGGGGTCGGACACGCCGGAGCGGGCGCGGCGGACGGCGTCGGCGACCGCCCGGACGGCGTCGGGCTGACCGACGACCCGCTGGGCGAGGTCGTCCTCCATTCGCAGCAGCTTCTGCGTCTCCCCCTCCAGCAGCCGGCCGGCGGGGATGCCGGTCCAGGCCTGCACGACCTCGGCGATGTCGTCGGGGCCGACCTCCTCCTTGAGCATCGAGTCCCCGGCGGCCACCGACGCCTCGGCGGCCGCGAGATCGCGCTCCAGCTGGGGCATCCGGCCGTACCGGAGCTCGGCGGCCCGGGCGAGGTCGCCGTCCCGCTCGGCCCGTTCGGCGTCGGTGCGGGCGGCCTCCAGCTCCTCCTTGGTGCGCTGGATCCGGTCGATGGCGGTCTTGTCCTGCTGCCAGCGGGCGGTCAGCTCGTCCAGCTCCTGACGCCGGTCGGCCAGCTCGCTGCGCAGGGCGGCCAGCCGGTCGATCGAGGACGGGTCGTCCTCCTTGGCCAGCGCCATCTCCTCGATCTCCATCCGGCGCACGGCGCGCTCGACCTCGTCGACCTCCACCGGCCGGCTGTCGATCTCCATGCGCAGCCGGCTGGCGGCCTCGTCGACCAGGTCGATGGCCTTGTCCGGGAGGAAGCGGGCGGTGACGTAGCGGTCGGAGAGGGTGGCGGCGGCGACGATCGCGGCGTCGGTGATCCGGACGCCGTGGTGCACCTCGTACCGCTCCTTGAGGCCGCGCAGGATGCCGATCGTGTCCGGCACGCTCGGCTCGCCGACGAACACCTGCTGGAACCTGCGCTCCAGCGCCGCGTCCTTCTCGATGTGCTCGCGGTACTCGTCCAGCGTGGTGGCGCCGACCATCCGCAGCTCACCGCGGGCGAGCATCGGCTTGATCATGTTGCCGGCGTCCATGGCGGAGTCGCCGGTGGCACCGGCGCCGACGATGGTGTGCAGCTCGTCGATGAAGGTGATCACCTGCCCCTCGGCCTCGGTGATCTCCTGGAGGACGGCCTTGAGCCGCTCCTCGAACTCGCCGCGGTACTTGGCGCCGGCCACCATCGCGCCCAGGTCGAGCGCCATCAGCCGCTTGCCCTTGAGGCTCTCCGGGACGTCGCCGGCGATGATCCGCTGCGCCAGCCCCTCGACGATGGCGGTCTTGCCGACGCCGGGCTCGCCGATCAGCACCGGGTTGTTCTTGGTGCGCCGGGACAGCACCTGCACCACGCGGCGGATCTCGGTGTCCCGGCCGATGACCGGGTCGACGCGGCCGTCGCGGGCCCGCTGGGTCAGGTCGACGGCGTACTTCTCCAGCGCCTGGAAGGTGCTCTCCGGGTCGGGGCTGGTGATCTTGCGGGTGCCCCGCACGGTGCGGAAGGCGGCCAGCAGCGCGTCGCGGGTGGCCCCGGCGCTGGTCAGCACCGCGCCGGCCTCGCCCTCGGTGGTGGCCAGCCCCACCAGCAGGTGCTCGGTGGAGACGTACTCGTCGCCCAGGGCGCTGGCCTGCTCGCCGGCGGCGTTGATCGCCCGGAGCAGCTCGCGGGACGGCGACGGCGCGGCGACCGTGGCACCGCTGACGCTGGCCATGCGGCGCAGCGCGGCGTCGGCCTTGGCGCGGACGTCGGTGGGATCGGCGCCGGCCGCCTGCAGCAGCGGGCCGGCGATGCCGTCGGACTGCTCGAGCAGGGCGACCAGCAGGTGCAGCGGCTCCAGGGCGGCCTGGCCGCGGTCGACCGCCAGTCGCTGCGCGGCGGCGACGGCCTCCTGCGCACGGGTGGTGAGCTTGCTCTGCATGGTCGGTGATCTCGTCCTCTCGTTGGGGGAGACGTGCTCGCCGGGTGCAACGGATCGGGAGTTGAGTCTGTTCCACTCAACCCTTGGCGTCCAGTGGCGCCGGGCGGAGGGATGCGGGACCCCCGCCTCTGGCGCCTCTCCTGCCCCGAGAAGGCAGCGAGACCAGCCACACAACTGTCTCCAGCCCGATCGCGCCCTACTCTGTGGTCATGACGGACACCCCGTCGCCGAGCGTGGCTCTCGACGACCAGCTCTGCTTCGCCCTGTACGCGGCCTCCCGCGCGGTCACCGCGCGCTACCGGCCCATGCTCGACGAGCTCGGGATCACCTATCCCCAGTACCTCGTCCTGATGCTGCTGTGGGAGGAGGACGGGCAGACCGTGGGGCAGCTCGGGTCCCGGCTCGCGCTGGACTCCGGCACCCTCTCACCACTGCTCAAGCGCCTCACCACCGCCGGCCTGGTCACCCGCCACCGGCGGGCCGACGACGAGCGTTCGGTGTCGGTGCGGCTGACCGAGGAGGGCCGTGCCCTGCACGGGCCGGCCTGCACGATCTCCGCGGAGATGATCGGCGCGCTCGCGCTGGACCAGCAGGAGTTCGACGCCCTGAAGGGCCAGCTGCGCACGATCACCGAGCGGGTCACCGGCTCCCGGGCCGACGTCCCCGCCTGATAAAGGACCCCCTCGCCCCCCACCCCTCGCAGGCTCGGGGCGGGCCCCTGCGAGGGGGCCGGTGCTCCGGTGGCGGGAATCCCTTCTGCTGCGCACGGTTGTGCACGGCAGCAGCAGGTGACACCTCCCACCGCATCCGCGCGGTGGGCACCGCTCACGGAGGAGGCCCCGTGCCCACTCGTACCGCACGCACCGCCTGGAACGGCTCGCTGCAGGAGGGCTCCGGCCAGGTCGAGCTGAGCAGCTCGAAGGTCGGCACCTACGACGTCAGCTTCCCCAAGCGCGCCGCCGACGAGGCCGGGGGCACCACCAGCCCCGAGGAGCTCATCGCCGCGGCCCACTCGTCCTGCTTCGCGATGGCCCTGTCCAGCGAGATCGGCAAGGCCGGCGGCAGCACCGAGTCGCTCGAGGTGACCGCCGAGGTCACGCTGGGGCAGGTCGACGGCGCGCCGACGATCACCACCATCAAGCTGACCGTGCGCGGCGAGGTGGGCGGCCTGGACGCCGACGGCTTCCAGCAGGCCGCGCAGGCCGCGAAGGCCGGCTGCCCGGTGAGCAAGGCGCTGTCCGCGGTCGACATCAGCCTGGACGCCTCGCTCGTCTGAGGAAGGACCCCGTCCCCTCACCCTTCGCAGGCTCAGGGTGAGCCTCTGGACGGGGCCGCACCCGCACGACGACGGCCCGCCTCCCGGGAGGGAGGCGGGCCGTCGTCGTGCGGGTGCGGTACCCGCTGGCACTACGCCCGCTGGTGCAGCTCCACCCGGCCGGCGAGCTGCTCGTCGACGTCGGCGGTGGCGTCCCCGGGCCGTTCGGCCGAGCCGTCGACCGACTCGGTGCGCATCCGCTCGTCGCCGGTGTCGGTGCGCAGCGCCACCTCGCGGATGGCGATGACCGCGGCGATGGTGACCAGCGACAGGATCGCGGCGATGAAGAAGATCCGTCCCGTCGCGTCGCCGTAGGAGACCGCGATCAGCTCGCGGATCGGCGCCGGTGCATCGGCGAGGTCGGCCAGACCGACGTCGCCGGACCCGGCGGCCCCGGCCGCCCCGGGCACCCCCGCCAGCCCCTGCTGGATCAGGTCGCCGACCCGGGTGGAGAGCACCGCACCAAGCACCGAGACGCCGATCGTCCCGCCCAGGCTGCGGAAGAAGGCGACCGCGGAGCTGGCCGCACCCAGGTCGGTGGCCGCGACGGTGTTCTGCACGGCGAGCACCAGGTTCTGCATGGTCATGCCGATGCCGATGCCGAGCACCGCCAGGAAGACCCCGAGCACGACCATGTTCGTCGCGTGGTCGATCGTGGCCAGCAGCGCGAAGCCGATGGCGACCAGCAGCGACCCGGCCACCAGGAACCGCTTCCACCGGCCGTACCGGGTGATCAGGATGCCCGAGACGGTGGAGGAGACCAGCAGCCCGCCGACCATCGGGATGGTGAGCAGCCCGGCCGCCGTGGGCGAGTAGCCGCGCGCGATCTGCAGGTACTGGCCGAGGAAGACCGTCGAGCCGAACATCGCCACGCCGATCGCGACGCTGGCGACGATCGCCAGGGTCGTGGTGCGGTCGCGGAAGAGCCGCAGCGGCACGATCGGCTCGGTGGCGCGCAGCTCGGTGACGACGAAGGCGATGATCGCCAGCACGCCACCGGTGAGGAACAGCGCGGTCTCCGTGGACGCCCAGGCGAAGGTGTCCCCGGCCAGGGTGACCCAGATGAGCAGCGCGGAGACGCCGGCGGTGAGCAGGGCGGCACCCAGGTAGTCGATGGAGACCTCGCGCTTGGTCACCGGCAGGTGCAGGGTGCGCTGCAGCAGCACCAGGGCGGCCACGGCGAACGGGACACCGACGAAGAAGCACCAGCGCCAGCCCAGCCAGCTGGTGTCCACCAGGAGCCCACCGATGAGCGGGCCACCGACGGTGGCCACCGCCATGACGCCGCCCAGCAGCCCCGAGTACCGGCCGCGCTCGCGCGGGCTGATCATCGCGGCCATCGCGATCTGCACCAGCGCCTGCAGGCCACCGAGGCCCAGGCCCTGGAGCACCCGCCAGCCGATCAGCGTGGGCAGCGACTGCGACAGCCCCGCCAGCATCGACCCGACGATGAAGATCACGATCGCGATCTGGATCAGCAGCTTCTTGCTGAACAGGTCGGCGAGCTTGCCCCAGATGGGGGTGGACGCCGTGGAGGCCAGCAGGGTGGCGGTGACCACCCAGGTGTACTGGCTCTGCGAGCCGCGCAGCTCGGTGATGATCGTCGGCAGGGCGTTGGAGACGACGGTCGAGGACAGGAACGCGACGAACATCGCCAGCAACATCCCCGACAGCGCGGAGAGCACCTGCCGGTGGGTCATCCGGCCCTGCTGCCGGACCGGCGCCTCAGCGGCGGGGGTGGGGGCGGCCGCGGGCCGGGCCGGGGTGTGGGTGCTCATGCGCGGATCTCCTGAGGGTGTTGCCGTCGTGCGGTGGGGAGGGGCGGGGCCGCCGGGACGGCGCCGGCGTGGGCCGGGTCCTCGGGCTGGGGCCGCCCCGTGGCGCGGCCGGCCCGGTCCAGGCCGTCGGCGAGCCTCTCCAGCGCCTGGCTGAACCAGCGGGCCTCGTCCTCGGTCCAGTCCTCGAGCGCGCTGCGCGCCCACTGGCTGCGGACCTCGCGGGTGTGGGCGAGCGCAGCGGCCCCGGCGTCGCTGAGCCGGATCAGGCTGGCCCGCCCGTCCTGCGGGTCGGAGCTGCGCTCCAGGTACCCGGCGCGCTCCAGCGCCGCGACCTGCCGGCTGGCGACCGAGACGTCGACGCCGGCGTGTTCGGCGAGCGCACTGCAGCGCTGCGGCCCGTACTGCTCGAGCGGGGCCAGCACCGCCCAGCCGAAGGACGGCAGGTCGCCATAGAGGTCGGCGGCCACGCGGTGGCCAAGCTGCCGCGTGGTGCGCAGCAACCGGGCCAGACCAGCGGTCAGCCGCTGGGAGGTCTCCCGGGTGATGTGCACGTCGCCGCTCCGCTGTCTCGCTCGTCTTCTGTGCAGACAGCAAGCATCTTGCTCCTGTTGGTTGGAGCATGCAACATCATTGCGCTGTGACGGTGCTCTCCCGGGTGAGAGGAGCACGGCCCCGAGGGGAACGCGGCGAGCAGGCGAGCCACCGGCTCGACCGGCCGCCGGCCCTCGGCGGCGGCGACCACGCGTCGTCCCGGCGGCCCGGACGCGGGGACCAGCCGGTCCCCCACCGGCAGCGGGACGTCCGAGTGCCCGGGGTCGAGCAGGTCGGGAGAGCTCGCGGCGACCAGTCCGTCACGGTGCCCGGTGGAGACGGTCCGGTGGAGTCGGCCCGGTGGAGTCGGCCCGGCCGCACTCGCCAGGCGCGCGGGCATGCAGCCCACCGGGCGGGGCCGGAGAAGGGTCGAGAAGAGCCGGGCAGACCTGCCGGTCGAGCACCGTCCGGTCGGCCGTCTCACCGCCGGGACCCGGCCGGGACCCGGCGAGCGGGGTCAGTCCGCGGCGGCCTCTGCCTCGCGGGCCTCGCCGATGCGGTTCAGCCGACCGAGCAGCTCGGCCAGCGTGGCGACGTCGGAGGTGGCCCAGTCGGACAGGTCGGCCTCCCAGCGGGCCCGGCGGGCGTCGCGCAGCTCGCTGAGCCGGCGGTGGCCCTCCGCGGAGGTGGACAGCACCTGGGCGCGCCCGTCGTCGGGGTCGGCGGCCCGGTCGACCAGCCCGAGGTCGACCAGCGAGGCCACCTGCCGGCTGACCGTGCTCTTGTCCAGCCCGAGCTTGGCGACGACGTCGCTCGCGCGCAGCGGGCCGGCGTCGTCGAGCAGCACCAGCAGTCCGTACGCGGCGCCGTCCAGGTCGTGGTGGAGCTGACTGCCCAGCCGCCCCTGGATGGCGCGGGCACGCCGCAGCAACAGGGCGACCTCACGCTCCAGGTGCACGTACGCCTTGCGGCTGTCCAACTCGCTGCTCACGGTCACATCGTGTCCCACGTACGGAGCGGACTCAACGTTCCCCGAGCGGTTCGCATTCCCCGGGCAGGTCGCGGTGCGGCCGGCTCAGACCCGGCTGTCGGGACGCCAGATCACCAGCGCGGAGCCGGCCGTGCGCGGCACCAGGTCGCGCCGGTAGGTGGCGGCCACCGCGGACTCCGCGGCGATCCGCCCGGACTCGGAGACCTGGAGCTCCTCCAGCAGCTCGCCGATCCGGTGCTGCAGCGCCTCGACCCGGGACTCCAGCTCGATGATGCGCTTGATCCCGGCCAGGTTGACGCCGTCCTCCTGGCTGAGCCGCTGCACCTCGCGCAGCAGCGCGACGTCCCGCGGGCTGTACCGGCGCCCACCGCCGGCCGTGCGTCCCGGGCGGACCAGACCGAGCCGGTCGTACTGGCGCAGCGTCTGGGCGTGCATGCCGGCCAGCTCGGCCGCCACCGAGATGACGAACACCGGGGCGTCCTCGGCGAAGGCGGGGCCGGTCACCGGGTGCCTCCCTGGCGCAGGGCGGCGGTGACCTCCGGCCGGGGGTCGTCGGGCAGCTCCGCGGCGAGCTTCTCGATCGCCTCGCGGGCGCCGGGCGTCAGCCGCTGGGGCACCGCCACCTCGACGGTCACCAGCAGGTCGCCGGTGGAGCTCTTGCCCGGCACCCCGCGGCCGCGGACCCGGAAGGTCCGGCCGCTGGCGGTGCCGGCGGGCACCTTGAGCGACACCGAGCCGTCCAGCGTCGGCACGGTCAGCGTCGTGCCCAGGGCGGCCTCGGCGAAGGAGACCGGCACGGTGAGCGTGAGGTCGTTGCCGGCGCGGCCGAACAGCTCCGAGCCGGTGACGTGGACGACGACGAACAGGTCGCCGGCCGGCCCGCCGCGCCGTCCGGGCGCGCCCTTGCCGGCCAGCCGGATGCGCTGCCCGTCCTTGACCCCGGCCGGGATGCGGACGGTGATCGTGCGGGTCTGGTTCGTGACGCCGCTGCCCCTGCACTCCGGGCAGGGGTCGTCGACCACCGAGCCGGTGCCGCGGCACTCCCGGCAGGGCTCGGAGAAGGCGAACGCACCCTGGCTGCGGCTGGTGACACCGGCGCCGTTGCACACCGGGCAGGTGTGCGGGCTGGTGCCGGGCTTGGCACCGCTGCCGACGCAGGTCGGGCAGGTGCCCGGGCTCTGCATGCGCAGCGGCACCGTGACCCCGAGGACCGCCTCGTCGAAGGCGAGGGTGGCCTCGGTCTCGACGTCCTGGCCGCGGGCCGGCCCGGAGGCCGCCTGCTGCCGGCTCCGGGTGCCGGCACCCGGGGCGCCGCCGGTGAACAGGCCACCGAAGAGGTCGCCCAGGCCTCCGGCGCGGCCACCCGCACCGGGCGCACCCGCGCCACCGAACAGGTCCCCGAGGTCGAAGGGCTGTCCCGCACCGGCACCGCCGCCGGGGAAACCGCCGGGGAAGCCGCCGGGGGCACCCGCGCCGGGGCGGAAACCGCCGGAGCCGAACAGCCGCCGCGCCTCGTCGTACTCGGACCGCCGCTTGGGGTCCGACAGCACGTCGTAGGCCTCCGAGACCTCCTTGAAGCGGGTCTCGGCCTGGGTGTTGCCGGGGTTCTTGTCCGGGTGCAGCTCCCGCGCCAACTGGCGGTACGCCTTCTTGATCGCCGCCGCGTCGGCGTCCTTGGGGACGCCCAGGGCCGCGTAGTAGTCCTTCTCGATGAAGTCCCGGGTGCTGCTCATCGGGCGCCTCCTCTCTGCTGTGCTGCGGTCGGGCTGGTCCGGCGCCCGGGTCGTGGGCGCCGGACCGGCGGTCGTGGTGGGCTCAGCGGTCGGCCGGGTCGGCGTCCGGCTGCCCGACGGTGTCGGGCTGGTCGGGGTCGGCCTGGTCGACGACGGTCTCGTCGACGACGGGCTGGGCCGCCGGCGCCGGGGACTCCGGCTCGGTGACGCCGACCATCGCCGTGCGCAGCACCCGGTCGCCGCGGCGGAACCCCGGGCGCAGCACCGTGGTGGCGGTCGGCTCGCTCACCGTCGGCGAGGTGTCGTGCAGCACCGCCTCGTGCAGCGCCGGGTCGAACGGGTCGCCCGGCTTGCCGAAGGAATCCACGCCCAGGCCGTCGAGCAGCCCGAGCACCCGGTCGGCGACGACCTTGAACGCGCCGGTCAGGTCGCCGTGGTCGCGGGCCCGCTCGATGTCGTCGACGATCGGGAACAGCTGACCGGCGAACCTCTCGGCCGCCTGGTCGACCACCAGCACCCGGTCCCGGTCCACCCGGCGCCGGTAGTTGGCGTACTCGGCGGTCACCCGCTGCAGGTCCTCGGTCCGCTCGGCCAGCTGGCGGGCGGTGTCGCCGCCCAGGTCGTCGGCCGGAGCCCCGGCCGGGCCCCCCGTGTGCTCGGCGACCGGGGTCGCCTCCTCGTTCTGCTCGCTCATCTGCTCTCCCTGGGCGGCCGTGGAGCCGGCCGGCTGCTCGCCGGCCGGCTCACGGACCGCGCCGCTGGTCGGGTCGATGCGCCGCCGGTCACGGATGACCACCCGCGGCGCCTGCTCGTCCTGCTGGCTCATGGCTCCCTCCCGGACCCGCCGGCCCGGTTCCCCGGGCCGGCGGACGGGCACGCAGCCGGCGTCGTCACCGCTTGTCGGTGTCCTCGTCCACGATCTCGGCGTCGACGACGTCGTCGTCCGCGGACGACGCCCCCGTGGACCCGGCCCCCGTGGACCCGGCGCCCGGGGTGCCGGCGTCGCCGGTCGCACCGGCGAAGCCCGCGTCGGCGTCACCGGTCGGGGCACCGTCGGCCTGCGCCTGGGCGTACAGCGCGCCACCGACCTCCTGGGAGATCCGCGCGACCTTCTCCTGGGCGGCCTTGATCGCGGCGATGTCCGACCCACCGAGGGAGGAGCGGAGCTCGGTCAGCGCCTCACCGAGCTCCTCCTTCTTCTCGGCCGGGATCTTGTCGCCGTTCTCGGCCAGGAACTTCTCGGTCTGGTACTGCAGCGACTCGGCGAGGTTCCGGGTCTCGGCCTCGTCGCGGCGCTTCTTGTCCTCCTCGGCGTGCGACTCGGCGTCGCGCATCATCCGCTCGATGTCGTCCTTCGGGAGGGCCGAGCCGCCGGTGATGGTCATCGACTGCTCCTTGCCCGTGCCGAGGTCCTTGGCGTGGACGTGGACGATGCCGTTGGCGTCGATGTCGAAGGCCACCTCGATCTGCGGGACGCCGCGGGGCGCCGGCGGCAGACCGGTCAGCTCGAACATCCCGAGCTTCTTGTTGTACGCGGCCATCTCGCGCTCGCCCTGGAAGACCTGGATCTGCACCGACGGCTGGTTGTCGTCGGCCGTCGTGAAGATCTCGCTGCGCTTGGTCGGGATCGTGGTGTTGCGCTCGATGAGCTTGGTCATGATCCCGCCCTTGGTCTCGATGCCCAGGGACAGCGGGGTGACGTCGAGCAGCAGGACGTCCTTGACCTCGCCGCGGAGCACACCGGCCTGCAGCGCGGCACCCACGGCGACGACCTCGTCGGGGTTGACGCCCTTGTTGGGCTCCTTGCCGCCGGTCAGCTCACGGACGAGCTCGGTGACGGCCGGCATCCGGGTCGAGCCACCGACGAGGACGACGTGGTCGATGTCGCCGACCTTGACGCCGGCGTCGCGGATCGCCTGGTTGAACGGGGCCTTGGTCCGGTCCAGCAGGTCCTGGGTCAGCCGCTGGAACTCCGCGCGGGTGATCGTCACGTCCAGGTGCATCGGGCCCTCGGCGCCGGCGGTGATGTAGGGCAGGTTCACGTTGGTCGACTGCGCGCCGGACAGCTCGATCTTGGCCTTCTCGGCGGCCTCACGGAGCCGCTGCATGGCCAGCTTGTCCTTGGCCAGGTCGATGCCCGACTGGGCGTTGAACGTCTGCACCAGGTGCTTGACGACCCGCTCGTCCCAGTCGTCGCCGCCGAGCTTGTTGTCACCGGCGGTGGACTTGACCTCGATGACGCCGTCGCCGATCTCCAGCAGCGAGACGTCGAAGGTGCCGCCACCGAGGTCGAAGACCAGGATGGTCTGCTCGGTCTCGCCCTTGTCCAGGCCGTAGGCCAGGGCCGCGGCGGTGGGCTCGTTGACGATCCGCAGCACGTTCAGACCGGCGATCTCGCCGGCCTCCTTCGTGGCCTGGCGCTGGGCGTCCTCGAAGTACGCCGGGACGGTGATGACGGCCTCGGTGACCGGCTCGCCCAGGTAGGTCTCGGCGTCGCGCTTGAGCTTCTGCAGCACCCGCGCGCTGATCTCCTGCGGGGTGTACTGCTTGCCGTCGATGTCGCCGGTCTTCCAGGAGGTGCCGATCTCGCGCTTGACGCTGCGGATCGTGCGGTCGACGTTGGTGACCGCCTGGTTCTTGGCCGACTGGCCGACCAGGACCTCGCCGTTCTTGGCGAAGGCGACGACCGACGGGGTGGTGCGGGAGCCCTCGGAGTTCGCGATGACGGTGGGCTCGCCACCCTCGAGGACCGAGACGACGGAGTTGGTGGTGCCCAGGTCGATACCGACCGCTCGTGCCATGGGGGCTTCTCCTCTGTACTGGTGGGTGGTGCAGGTCCGGAGAGAGCCGAGGGACCGACGACGCCGGGTCTCCGGCTCCGCCGGGAACGCCTTGCGCCTGGTCCGCTCAACTTTCCTGCCCACCGTAACGGCAGGCCCCGCCGCTGTGTTCCCGGGGGGCGAGATGTCCCCCGGGGGCATGGGCCTGCCGTTCCCGCGTCGAGGTCAGTCCCCCACCGAGGTGGACTCCGGAGCCGACGGGGGGAACTGCGGCAGCGCCACGTCCGGACGCTGCACGGTCGCGTCGCAGGAACCGAGCGGCACCGGCACCCCGTTCAGGTCCGTACCCGAGCCGTCCAGCACGTACTGCTGGGGGAACACGTTCGCCACCGGGACCCCGTCGTCGGCCAGCGGCTGGCGCAGCTCGCGGGCGCACCCGTCGGCCCACCACTCCTGGAACCCCACCTGCAGCGGGCGGCCGTCCTGGTCGTAGAGCAGCACCCCCTCCAGCGGCGTCCCCTCCGCGTCGTAGGGCAGGACGTCGGTGACCGGGCCGTACCGCGACACCAGCGGGTACTGCCCGACGGCCTGCTCGAGCACCGGCGCGGGGGCGTAACCGGAGTCCGCGACGTACCCGTAGTCGGCCGAGGAGGGGCCGGTGGAGTCGACGGCCAGCACGAAGGCCACGAAGCCCAGGAAGGCGCCGGCGACGGCGATCAGCCGATCCAGCCGCGGGCCCCGCTTCCGCCGACCCAGCGCGACCGAGCCGGCGATCGCGCCGACGGTCAGCAGCAGCCCGAGCACCGAGCTGCCGAGTGGGTACGGGAAGGGGAAGTCCCACTGGCCGGCGAGGGCGCACGGCACCGCGATCAGCAGGTAGCCGCGCAGCACCCACCAGGCCGGCCGGAGCTCGAGCAGCAGCCGGCGCACCTCGCCGGCCAGCGGGTGCGCCTGCGCGCGGGCCAGCCACCGGCGCAGCTCCGCGACCCGGTCGGCCCCGGCCCGGGCGCCACCGCGCGGCGGGAGCCCGGCGGCGGACCGCAGCTCGGCGGCGTAGGCCACCGGCGACCCCAGCCGCACGTCGATCGGCCGGCCGTCGTCCTCCTCGACCAGGGACGCCAGGTGCATCTCCAGGTCCTCGAGCAGGTCGCCGCGCTCCTCGGCAGGCAGGTCGCTGAGCTCGCACTCGACCGCCACCAGGTAGTTCTGCGCCTGGCGGGCCAGCTCAGGGGCGGGGTCGCGGGCGGAGTCGGGGGCCGCGGGCGCGGTCACGCCGCCACCGTCCGGTCCAGCACGCCGTCGACGGTGTCGACGAACGTGCGCCACGTCTTGGTCGAGTCCTCGAGCACCGAGCGCCCCCTGTCGTTGATCGCGTAGTACTTCCGGTGCGGCCCCTCGTCGCTGGGGACGACGTAGGAGGTCAGCGCGCCGGCCTGGTAGAGCCGGCGCAGGGTGCCGTAGACCGAGGCGTCGCCGACGTCCTCGAGGCCCGCGTTGCGCAGCCGGCGCACCACGTCGTAGCCGTAGCCGTCGGCGTCCCGGACCACCGCGAGCACCGCGACGTCCAGCACGCCCTTGAGCAGCTGACTGGCGTCCACCCGCCACCTCCTTCGCCGCCCCGCTGGCGGCCCGGGAGGTAGTGCACCATGCGCAGTAGTGCGCAGAGAAGACCAACACGCGCCGAGCTGCCGCCGCACGGCCCCTGGGTCCATCGGTTACCGGCCGGTAGCGTGACCTCGCCCGGTCGATGTCGGTCCCGGGTGGGCGGCGACGCCCGCATGCGCGCACGAGAGGGAGCCCATGGGCCTGCTGCAGATCGTCCTCGGCACGCTGGCCGTGCTCCTGCTGGTCGTCTCGGTGGTCTACGCCACCAAGGCCGTCCGCGCGATGCTGCGGATCTTCCGCACCGGCCAGCCCGACCCGACCCGCTCCGGCCCGGTCGGCCCGCGGCTGAAGACGCTGGCCGTCGAGTCGCTGGGGCACACCCGGATGCTCAAGTGGTCGGCCATCGGCGCCGCCCACTGGTTCGTCTTCATCGGGTTCTACGGCCTGTTCCTCACCCTGGTCGAGGCGTTCGGCGAGGTGTGGAACCCCGAGTGGCACCTCCCGCTGATCGGCGAGTGGGCGCTGTGGAACCTCTTCGTCGACCTGATCGGCACCGCCACGGTGCTCGGCATCGGCTACCTGATCGTCCGGCGCCAGCTCGACCACCCGCGCCGCCAGGGCCGGGCCAGCCGGTTCGCCGGGTCCAACGAGGGGCGCGGCTACTTCGTCGAGGCCGTCGTCCTGACCATCGGCATCTGCATCCTCCTGATCCGCGCGATCAAGGTCTCCGCCGGCCTCACCGACGCGCCGGCCTGGTCGCACCCGGTCTCCGGGCTGCTGGCGAACGTCGTCCCGGCCAGCCCGGACCTGCTGTCGGTCGTCGCCTTCATCAAGGTCGTCGTCTCGCTGGCCTGGCTGATCACCATCTCCCGGGTGCTCAACATGGGCGTCGCGTGGCACCGGTTCAGCGCCTTCTTCAACA
Organism: Modestobacter sp. SYSU DS0904; assembly: GCF_054051115.1. Lineage (NCBI taxonomy): Bacteria > Bacillati > Actinomycetota > Actinomycetes > Geodermatophilales > Geodermatophilaceae > Modestobacter > Modestobacter sp. SYSU DS0904. Next base: position 52,260 of record NZ_JBJHAQ010000004.1, read on the forward strand.
TCTACTTCAAGCGCGAGGACGACGGCAGCCAGGCCCTCGGCCCGCTGCCGGCGATGACGTCGGGCGGCAAGCCGATCGACTTCGAGGACCCCGGCGAGGACGACGTCTTCGGCCGCGGCAAGATCGAGGACTTCACCTGGAAGGGGATGCTGGACTTCACCACCTGCACCGAGTGCGGGCGGTGCCAGAGCCAGTGCCCGGCGTGGAACACCGGCAAGCCGCTGTCTCCCAAGATGGTGATCATGGACCTGCGGGACCACCTGTACGCCAAGGCCCCGTACCTGACCGGCGCGACGAAGGCGTCGGACAACGCCCCGGACTTCGCCGACTACTCCACGCTGCAGGCCAGCGACGAGCAGGTGTGGGCCTCGGGTTACGCCCGGATCGAGGGCACCAACGACGCCCAGGCCCACCGCCCGCTGGTCGGCACGCTGGAGGAGGGCGGGGTGATCGACCCCGACGTGCTGTGGAGCTGCACCAGCTGCGGCGCCTGCGTCGAGCAGTGCCCGGTCGACATCGAGCACGTCGACCACATCATGGACATGCGCCGCTACCAGGTGCTGATCGAGTCCAGCTTCCCCTCCGAGGCCGGCGTGATGATGCGCAACCTGGAGAACCGCGGGAACCCGTGGGGCATGGGCGGCAACGTCCGCGAGGACTGGATGAAGGACCTGGACTTCGAGGTCCGGCAGGTCGAGGGCGCGATCGACGACGACGTCGAGTACCTGTTCTGGGTGGGCTGCGCCGGCGCCATCGACGACCGCGCCAAGAAGGTCACCAAGGCCGTCGCCGAGCTGCTGCACATCGCCGGCGTGGAGTTCGCCGTGCTGGGCAAGGGGGAGACCTGCTCGGGCGACCCGGCCCGCCGGATGGGCAACGAGTTCCTGTTCCAGCAGCTGGCGCAGGAGAACGTGGAGACGCTGAACGCCGTCTTCGAGGAGCGCCCGGCCGGACGGCGGAAGATCGTCGCCACCTGCCCGCACTGCTTCAACTCGATCGGCCGGGAGTACCCGCAGCTGGGCGGGGACTACGACGTCGTCCACCACACCCAGCTGCTCGGCCGGCTGGTCGAGGAGGGGCGGCTGACCCCGGTCACCCCGGTCGACCGCAAGGTCACCTACCACGACCCGTGCTTCCTGGGCCGGCACAACAAGGTCTACACGCCGCCGCGGGAGATCCTCGACTCCGTGCAGGGCCTGTCCACCCAGGAGATGCACCGCTGCAAGGACCGCGGCTTCTGCTGCGGCGCCGGCGGCGCGCGGATGTGGATGGAGGAGAAGATCGGCAAGCGGATCAACGTCGAGCGCACCGAGGAGGCGCTCGAGCTCGATCCCGACGTCATCTCCACCGCCTGCCCGTTCTGCATCACCATGCTCAGCGACGCGGTGACCAGCAAGCAGCAGGCCGGCGAGGCCAAGCAGCACGTCGAGGTGCTCGACGTCAGCCAGATCCTGCTCCGCTCGATGGCACCGGCGGGCGCGCCGGGCACGGAGTCCGGCCCCGGCGTGGGCACCGAGCCCGACGACCCGGCCGGCACCGGCTCGGCGGCCACCCAGCACGATTGAGGACCCCGTCCTCCTCACCCCTCGCAAGCTCGGGGCGAGCCTCTGGACGGGGCCGAGGGACACTGAGCGACGTGAGCTTCGTCTTCGGGGGTGGGCGGGGGCGCGTCGACCCCGAGCTGGCGGCGGGCAACCGCCGCACCCGGATGCACTACGCCCGGGACGTCAACGACGAGCGGGCCCTGGCCGACGACCGCCCGCCGGTGCAGCGCAACCGCGGCTGGACCTGGCTGGCGGTGGCCGTGGTCGTGCTCGCGGTGCTCGCGCTGGCCGGCACCCGCGGGGCCGAGGAGGTCCCGCTCACCGCCGACTGCGACACCCCGGCGATCGCGGTCTCCAGCAGCGTCGTCGCCCCCGGCGCGGTGCTGCGCTACCGGCTCACCGGCGCCGACGGGGTCGACTACGTCGCCACGCTGGACGGCACCCCGGTCCAGGGCGACGCCGGCAGCACGGTCAGCTACCGCCCGACCGACGCCGGGCCGGCGCTGCAGCTGCGCCAGTGCCTGAGCCCGGCGCTGGCGATCGCGGCCCCCGCCGGGGACGGGCCGCACGAGCTGGCGATGCTGCGGGTGGCCGCCGACGGCACGACCGAGCAGGTCGCGGCGGTGCAGGTCACCGTCGACGGCAGCCGGTAGCGAGAAGACCACGCTGCCGCAGCGGGTGGGCCGCGCCCCCCGCTGACCGCCCCGGTCCGCCCGGGCGGGGAGGGCAGGAGGAAGATCCGGGCACGTGACCCGCTCCACCCCCGACGCGCCGGCCGCGCCGGCCGGCCCCGCCTCGCACGGCGCCGTCCTGGTCGGCATCGCCATCGTGCTGACCGGCTTCAACCTGCGCACCGCGGTCAACAGCGTCGGCCCGGTGCTGGAGGAGATCGAGCGCGGGCTGGGCATCTCCTCCGGGCTGGCCGGCCTGATCACCAGCATGCCGCTGATCTGCTTCGCGCTGATCGGCTTCGCCGGCCCCCCGCTCGCCGCCCGCTACCGGGACGGGCACGTGCTGGCCGCCGCCCTCCTGGTGATGGCCGTCGGCCTGCTGGGCCGGGTCGCCACCGACAGCGTCTGGGTCTTCCTGGCCGGCACGGTGGCCACGATGGTCGGCGGGGCGCTGGGCAACGTGCTGCTGCCGGGCCTGGTGAAGCGCTGGTTCCCGGGCCGCACCGGCCTGCTCGTCGGCGCCTACAGCACGGCGCTGGCGGTCGGCGGGGCCGTGGCCAGCGTCTCGGCGGCGCCGATCGCCGAGGCGGCCGGCGCCGACGGCTGGCGCTGGGCACTGGGCATCTGGGCCGCCTTCGCCGTGGTCGCCGCCCTGCCCTGGCTGTTCGTGCCGGTGCGCCCCGGCGCCTCGCGGAGCACGCACGCCGCCATCCGGATGCGGTCGCTGACCCGCAGCCCGCTGGCCTGGACGATGGCTGCCTTCTTCGGCCTGCAGTCGATGCAGGCCTACGTGATCGTCGGGTGGACCGCCCAGTACCTGCGCGACCAGGGCATGTCCGCGGCGGCCGCCGGGTCGCTGGTGGGGTTGAACGCGCTCATCGTCATCCCGCTCAACGCCGTCGTCCCGCTCGGGGCGGTGCGCCAGCGGCTGCAGCGGCCGATGCTGCTGGCCTTCGTCAGCTGCTACCTGGCCGGCTGGACCGGGCTGCTGCTCGCCCCGCTCACCGTGCCCTGGCTGTGGGTGTCGCTGCTGGGCCTGGGCATGGGCTCCTTCGCCATGGTGCTGGCGCTGTTCGGCCTGCGCGGCCGCACCCCGGAGTCGGTCGCGGCGCTGTCGACGGTGGCGCAGGGCTGGGGGTACGCGCTGGCCGGGGTCGGACCGCTGCTGGTCGGGCTGCTGCGCGGGATCACCGGCGGGTACACCGGCATGTTCGTGCTGGTCTACACCGGCGTCGTCCTGCTCGGGCTGACCGGGTGGGCGATCTGCCGGGAGCGCTACGTCGACGACGAGCTGCCCGGCCCGACGCCGCCCAGTAGCCGGCCCGCGGCGGAGGTGGAGGTCGCCGGCGCCGAGCCGCCGATCGCCGTCCCCCCGTCCGAGGACCCGACCGTCAGACCGGCAGCTGCAGGGCGCGCAGCAGCTCGACCCCGCGGTCCCGGCGGAGCTGCGGCGAGCGGGTGAGCAGGGCGACGGCGACGACGTACTCGTCCTCACCGGCCCAGCCGTGCCCCTCGGCGGTGAGCCGCGCGATGTGCTCGCGCACCTTCGGCTCGCGGCTGTAGGCGCCGAACTCCAGCCCCATGGCCAGGAAGTTGGCCACCCGGAAGCCCTGCTCCGCGGCCGCGGCCAACGTGCCGGCCGGGTCGGAGTAGCTGGGCATGGCCACCAGCAGGTGGTCGAAGCCGGCCTTGAGCAACCGCAGCACGAGGTCGTTGCCGTACCAGCCGCCCCACAGCTCGGGCATCAGCAGCTCGCCGTCGGGGGCGGGGAGGTAGGGCGGGTTGGCGATCACCGTGCTGACCCGCTCACCCCCGGCGGAGTCGGCCCAGGCGAAGAAGTCGCCGTGCTCGACGGTGTACCGGTCGCCGACGCCGACGCCCGCGATCGTCTCCCGGGCGCGGGTCACCGACGACTCGCTGATGTCGGTGCCGTGCACCCGCAGGCCCGGGACGGCACGGACGACGTGCGCGATCGCGCGGGCGTCGCCGCTGCCGAGCTCGGCGACCCCCTCCTGCTCCCAGGGCACCAGGGAGGCGTACTGGGTGAGCAGCAGCTGCACCCCGAAGGCGTAGTGCGCCGACTCCTCGGCGCAGTCGAAGAAGCCGTCCGCCACGCGGTCGTCAGAGGCCGTCGGCAGCAGAACGGCGGTGTCCCGGGGGTCCATGGCGGCATCCCTACCCAGCACGGCGGCCCGTCACCCGGCCGTGCACGACTGTTCACCCACCGGCCGCGGAGCACCCGGCTGTGGTGCGGTCACGCGAGCGGGGCGGCGGCGTCGGTCCGGCGGGTCTCGGTGCGGCTGAAGTTGCGGAAGGACCGGGACGGGGTGGGGCCCCGCTGGTCCTGGTAGCGGGAGCCGTAGACCGACGAGCCGTAGGGGTGCTCGGCCGGCGAGGACAGCTGGAACAGGCACAGCTGGCCGATCTTCATGCCCGGCCACAGCGTGATGGGCAGGTTCGCCACGTTGGAGAGCTCGAGGGTGATGTGCCCGGAGAAGCCCGGGTCGACGAAGCCGGCGGTGGAGTGGGTGAGCAGCCCCAGCCGGCCCAGCGAGGACTTGCCCTCCAGCCGGGCGGCCAGGTCGTCGGGGATGCGCACCACCTCCAGGGTGGAGCCGAGCACGAACTCCCCGGGGTGCAGCACGAACGGGTCCTCGCCGGTGGGCTCGACCAGCGTGGTCAGGTCGTCCTGCTGCTGGGCGGGGTCGATGTGGGTGTACCGGGCGTTGTTGAACACCCGGAAGAACCGGTCCAGCCGGACGTCGATGCTGGAGGGCTGCACCATCGCGTCGTCGTAGGGCTCGATGCCGAGCCGGCCGTCGGCCAGCGCGGCCCGGATGTCGCGGTCGGACAGCAGCATGCCGCGGAGTCTAGGGACCCGTGGGTGACCGGGACCTTGGTCCCTACCCGGCCGGCCGGGATCAACAGCGGCGCCCGGCTGCCGATGTACGTCGGACACCACCGAGTGCCGGAACGGCACCTGAGCGAAAGCAGGCGACGTGGTCATGACGCGGCCGGCGCCGAGCGTGCCGAGGACCGGGCGGACGGCGGTGCACCCCACCGGCGTGGAACGCACCTTCGCCGAGGACGAGCTGATCGTCTCCAAGACCGACGCCCGCGGCGTGATCACCTACGCCAACGACGTCTTCCTCCGGGTCGGCGCGTACTCCCTGGACGAGGTCATCGGCCAGCCGCACAACCTGATCCGGCACCCGGACATGCCCAAGGCCGTGTTCAAGCTGCTGTGGGACACCCTGGCCAGCGGCGCCGAGCTGTTCGCCTACATCGACAACCTGGCCGCGGACGGCGCCCACTACTGGGTGCTCGCGCACGTCACGCCGTCCCGGGACGCCGCCGGCCGGGTCGTCGGCTACCACTCCAACCGCCGCCGGCCGGCGCCCGCCGGCATCGCCGCGGTGCGCCCGCTCTACGAGCAGCTGCTCGCCGAGGAACGCCGCCACGCCAACGGCCGGGCGGCGGTCGACGCCTCCACCGCGCTGCTGCACCGGCTGATCGCCGAGCAGGCCGCGAGCTACGAGGACTTCATCTGGTCGGTCATCTCCGAGAAGGGCTGCTGACCGTGGGACGACGGGGCAACCGCGGCGAGGCCGGCGAGCTGGCGGTCTACCGAGCCTTCGTGCGGTCGCTGACCGAGGCCTGCGACGCCGCCGCCCGCGGCGACCTGGAGTCCCGGGCCCGGCCGGTGCCCGGGTCCGACGACGTCCCCGAGCTGGTGGCGCTGCAGCACGCGGTCAACCGCGCGCTCGACGTCTCCGACGCGTTCGTCCGCGAGTCCAGCGCGGCCCTGACCTCGGCGGCCGAGGGCCGCTTCCACCGCCAGGTGCTGCTCACCGGGCTGCCCGGCGCCTACCGGAACGGCGCCTCGGACATCAACACCGCGCGGGACGCGATGGCCCGGACCCAGGGCCGGGTGCTGGAGGCCCGGGACTCGCGGCTCAGGCTCGCCGACGACTTCGAGTCGGTCGTGCTGGCGATGAGCGAGGGCGTGGCCACGGCCGCCACCGAGCTGAGCGCAAGCGCCGCCGGGCTGACCGGCGCGGCGGGTGCGGCGAGCGGCGAGGTCTCCCGGGCCCGGGAGACGATCGTCTCGCTCAACCGCTCCTCGACGGAGATCCAGCAGGTGATCGCGCTGATCGAGACGGTCGCCGACCAGACCCGGCTGCTGGCGCTGAACGCCACCATCGAGGCGGCGCGGGCCGGCGAGCTGGGCAAGGGCTTCGCCGTCGTCGCCTCGGAGGTCAAGGACCTCGCCGACCAGACCGCGCGGGCCACGGAGCGGGTCACCACGCAGGTCGAGTCGGTGCGGGCGGCCTGCGAGGACGTCGCCACCGTGATGGCCAACGTCGGCAACACCGTCGAGGAGATGACCGGGCTGGTCGACGGGATCTCCGCGGCGGTCGACGGCTCGTCGTCGCTGGGCCCGGCCGGCACGGACACCACCGGGCTGTCCCGGATGGCGGAGACGCTGCGGTCGGAGATGACCGGCTTCCTGGGCGTGATGCGCGGATGACCGAACAGGGCTGACCGGGGGGCTGACGCCTCGCCCCGGGTGCTTGGTAGGCTCTCCGGTGCAGGGCCTGAGCCCCGCCGCGGGTGTAGTTCAATGGTAGAACATCAGCTTCCCAAGCTGACAGTGCGAGTTCGATTCTCGTCACCCGCTCTCCTCCCCCGCCCGGTCACGCCCGGGCTGCGGCTGCCGGGCCGGTCCGCTTGGCTGTGCCGGTGACCTCCTCCGACGTCCAGCTGCGCACCCTGCCGACGGCGGACCTCTCCCCCACCGAGCTGCGTGACCTGCGCCGGTTCCTCGACACCGCCTTCGACTCCTTCGGCGACGACGACTGGAGCCACGCGCTGTGCGGGGTGCACGTGCTGGCCACCGTCGACGGCGAGCTCGCGGGGCACGCCGCGGTCGTCGGCCGCCAGCTCATCGCCGACGGCGTCACGCTGCGCACCGGCTACGTCGAGGCGGTGGCCACGGCCGCGTCGTTCCGCCGCCGGGGCGTGGGGACGACGGTGATGGCCGAGGCCGAGCGGCTGGTCACCGGCGGCGCCGAGCTGGGCGCGCTCGCGGCCAGCACCGCCGGCGCCGCGCTGTACACCGCCCGCGGCTGGCTGCCCTGGACCGGGCCGACCGCCGCGCTCACCCCCGACGGGGTGCGGGAGACCCCGCACGAGAGCGTGTTCGTGCTGGCCACGCCGTCGACGCCGATCGTGCTCGACCCGGTCGACCGGCTGATCTGCGACTGGCGCCGCGGCGATCTCTGGTGACTGGCGACCTCCGGTGACCGCGCCGCGAACTCAGGCGGGCAGCAGCAGGGTGGCGTAGAGGGTCAGCCCCGGCCCGAACGCCATCGCGACCACCGGCCCGTCGACGTCGGCGAGCTCCTCCAGCACCAGCAGCACGGTGGCCGAGGAGCAGTTGCCGTGCTCGGCGAGCACCCGCCGCGACGCGCCCAGCTGCTCCTCGGCGAGTCCGAGCTGGTCGCGGACGACGTCCAGGATCCGCGGCCCACCGGGGTGCACCGCCCAGCCGGCGACGTCCTCCACCCGCAGCCCCGCGCCGGTCAGCAGCTCGTCGACGACGCCGCCGACGTGCCGGGACAGCACGTCGGGCACCCGCGGGGAGAGCCCCATCCGGAACCCCAGGTCGGTGACGTCCCAGGTCATGTGGTCGGCGGTGGGGTAGTCGGTGCGGGCCACGGTGGCCGCGACTCGGCGGCCCCGCCGGGCCCCCGGCTCCACGACGACGGCCGCCGCGGCATCGCTGAACAGCGAGTGGTTGACCACCTGCTCCAGCTCCGGGACGGCCGGCTGCACGTGCAGGCTGGTCAGCTCCAGGCACAGCAGGACGGCGGGACGGGACTGCGCGGTGACGTAGTCGCCGACCGCCCCCAGCCCGGGCAGCGCGGCGTAGCAGCCCATGTGCCCGACCAACAGCCGCTGCAGGTCGGCCGGCATGCCGAGGTCGTTGGCCAGCCGGATGTCCAGCCCGGGCGTGACGTAGCCGGTGCACGAGGCGACGGCGAAAAGCCCGACGTCGCCGGGGGCCAGGCCGGCGGCGTCCAGGGCGCCGGCCACGGCCTGCTTGCCCAGCGGCATCGCCTCGGCGACGTAACGGAGCATCCGGGTCTCGGTGCCCGCCGAGGAGAGGTCCTCGGCGCCGGGGTAGACCACCGCGTGCCGGGTGCGCACGCCGGCGGCCATGAAGACCCGCTCGGCGGCCCGCAGCCCGTCGTAGCGGGGGGCGAAGTAGTCGCGCCAGACGGCGGACTGCTCGTAGGTGGCCGGCAGCGCCCGTCCGGCGCCGGTGACGACCGCGCTCACGGCCGCGGGCGGCTTCCGTCGGTCCAGCTCATGACCCGACCGTACGTCCGGGACCGGGCCCCCGCCCGTCGCGCTTGACCCCGTAGCCGGCGAAGAGGATGCCGGTGTAGGGCATCCGCCGCATCCGGACCGCCGCCCGCCGACCGCGCCGCCAGGACACCAGGTCGCGCACCGACGGGCGCAGACCGGCCAGCCGGAGGTCCAGCCCCAGCCGATCCGCGGTGGCCAGCAGCTCGCGCCGATCGACGAACAGCGCCGGGTCGTGGATGCCGGGAGGCGGCCCGCCGGGCAGCCGCTCGGCGATCCGGACGGCCACCAGCGGGGCGATCCGGGTGGCCGCGATCGAGTCGATGACCAGCAGCCCACCGGGCTTGAGCAGCCGGGCGCTCTCGGCGAGCACCTGCCCGGGGTCCTCGACGTGCTCGAGGATCTCCCCGGCGGTCACGACGTCGGCGCACCCGTCGGCGAGCGGCACGGCGAGCACCGACCCGCGCACGACCTCGACCCCGTGCCGGCGGGAGATCTGCAGCCCGGCCAGGCCGATGTCGACGCCGACGTGCCGGTAGCCGAGCCGTTGGACGTGCGGCGCCATCAGCCCGCCGCCGCAGGCCAGGTCGACCAGCACGGCACCCGGCGCGGACGCCGGGGGGACGTGCTCGGCGCGGGAGGCCGCGATCCACTGGAGCATCGCGAAGCCACCGCGCGGATCCCACCACTGGTCGGCGAGCTGGTCGTACTGAGCAGGGTCGTTGCGGGCGAGGTCGTTGCGCGGCAGCGGATTCACTCCTTCAACGGGTCGTGGCCCCAGTTCATCAGGCTGTACCGCCACTTCGAGGTCTCGACGTCCTCCTTCGCCGGCTGCTGGGCGAGGTGTCGCCGCACGTAACCGGTGACCTTCCGCATGTGCGCGAGGTCGTCGTCGGTCAGGTCGGCCTGCTTCGTGTGCAGCAGCGCGACGATCCGCCGGCCGGACTCGTGCCCGGTCGACTCACCGGAGCCGCCGTCCTTCTGCCCCACCGCCTGGGACTCCTCGGTGGCCAGCCACCTCTCCAGCTCACCCGCGGTCATGTTCACCGCCTCGCCGAACTCGCGGCGGATCGCGTCGGCGTCCTCGGCCTGGCGCTCGGGCATGGGCGTCTCCCGGGTGTTGATCGACTTCGCCTGCGGTACCGCAGGCGGGTGGCAGAGAAACGGACCGACGTCGAACGGGCGGCCGCCGAGCGGACGGCCCGGGCGCGCGGCGAGAGCCCCGACGAGGTGCTGGACCGCAACGTCAACGAGGTGCTGCAGGAGATCCGGGTGACGATCACCGCGGTCCAGGTGCTCTTCGCCTTCCTGCTGACCCTGCCGTTCCAGTCCCGCTTCGGCGACCTGGGCACCTTCGGGACGACGGTGTACGCGATCACGATGATCAGCACCGCCCTGTCCACCGTCGTGCTGGTCGCCCCGGTCTCCTTCCACCGGATGCTGTTCCGGCGGCGGCAGAAGTCGGCGATCGTCGCGTTCGCCGACCGGTCGCTGGTGGGCGGGTTGACCCTGCTCCTCGTCGGCATCGGAAGCGCGGTGCTGCTGGTGCTGGACGTGGTGCTGGGTCGCGGTCCGGCGATCGCCGTGTGCGCGGTGATCGGCGTCCTCGGGCTGGTCACCTGGTACCTCCTGCCGCTGCGCCAGCGGCGGGCGGCCGACCGCGACTCCTAGGCTGGCGCCGTGGTGATCACCGGGAGCCCCGCATGTCCGTGACCGTGGTCGGCAGCCTGAACGAGGACCTGGTGGTCACCGTCGACCGGCTCCCCGGGCGCGGGGAGACCGTGGTCGGCTCCGCGGTGACGCTGCTGCCCGGCGGCAAGGGCGCCAACCAGGCCGCCGCGGCCGGGCGGCTGGGCCGCGGCGTGCACATGGTGGGGCGGGTCGGTGACGACCCCGCCGCCGGCCGCCAGCTGGCCGCCCTGGCCGATGCCGGGGTCAACGTCGGGCGGGTGCAGCGCACCGCCGGCACGCCGACCGGGTCGGCGACGATCCCGGTGGAGGCGCGCGGTGGGGAGAACCTGATCGTCGTCGTCCCCGGGGCCAACGCCGCGCTCACCCCGGCCGACGTCGACGTCGAGTCGGTGCACCGCGCCGGTGTGCTCCTGCTCCAGCTGGAGACCCCGCTGGAGACGGTGCGGGCCGCCGCCGGGGCCACCGGGGGCAGGGTCGTGCTCAACCCGGCGCCGCCCCGGCCGCTGCCGGCCGAGCTGCTCACCGAGGTCGACGTGCTGGTGCCCAACGAGCCGGAGCTGCGGGCGCTGGCCGGCGTCGGGACCGACGGCGGCGACGCCCCGGCCGCACTCGCCGCGCTGGCCCGGCAGGTGGCCACCGGTGACGTGGTGGTGACCCTGGGCGGACGCGGCGCCCTGGTGGTGCCCACCGAGGGGCCGGTGCTGCTGCAGGCACCGCCCCCGGTCGACGCGGTGGACACCACCGGTGCCGGCGACTGCTTCTGCGGCGCGCTGAGCAGCGCGCTGGACCGCGGCGCCGGCCTGGCCGAGGCGGTGCGGTACGCGGTGACCGCGGCGGCCCTGTCGACCACGGGCCCCGGCGCCCGGGGTGCGCTGCCCGACGACGATGCCGTCCAGGCGCTGCTGCCCCGCACGCCGCCGGCCGACGCGGTGGCCTGAGGGCGGGTTTCCGCACCGGCCGGCCGGGCATCCGCCCTGGCATGACCGAGAGCGCACCGCAGCACAGCAGCGAGCCCGCCGAGGGCTCCGACCCCGCCGTCGACCAGGAGGGCGGCCGGACGCCGCACCCCGACCAGCCGGCCGAGGGCGGGGAGCAGGCGGCCGAGGACGGGGTGGACCCGGAGAACCGCGTCACCGGCGCCTGAGCCGGGCAGGCTGACCCGGGTACCGCCGGGTCAGCCGCGCGGCGGCCGGTCCTGCACCGACTCCTCCGGCTCCGGTTCCGGCTCCGGTTCCGGCCGAGGCCGGTCCGGAGCCCGCGGCGCCCGACGCGGCGGTGCGGTGGGTGGGCGCACGGACGACGGGCGATCCGGCGAGACGGGCACGAGCCCCTCCTCCAGCACGGCCGCCCGGCTCTCCGGACGGCGTTGCGCGCCATTGTGGCCAGCACCTCCGGGGACCGACCTCGACCACGTCCGACATCTGGGTGATACTGGTTGTGAGATTCATTCCCAGTAGGCATCCACGTGAGGACCCGCCGTGCCCCGCCCTGCCCTGTTCCGCCGCCCCGCGTTCGCCGCGCTGGCCGCCACCGCCACGCTGACCCTGGCGGCCTGCGGCAGCTCCGGCGGCGCCGGCACCACGACCAGCGAGGCCGACGCGGACAACTGCCCCGGCGAGGTCCTCGACGTCGTCGTCTCGGTGAGCCAGTGGGGCGACGTCGTCGAGCAGCTGGGCGGGGACTGCGCCACCGTCACCACCGTGCTCGCCTCCTCGGCCGTCGACCCGCACGACTACGAGGCCACCTCCGCCGACATCGCCGCGTTCACCGAGGCCGATCTCGTCGTGCTCAACGGCGCCGATTACGACCACTGGGCCGCCGACGCCGTGGCCTCCCTCGACGCGGACCCCGCCGTCGTCGACGCGGCCGAGGTCGTGGGCCTCGAGGACCACGCCGAGGGCGAGCAGCACGCCGCCGAGGAGCACGCCGACGAGGACGGGCACGCGGCGGAGGAGCACGCCGAGGGCGAGGAGGGCCACGCCGAGGAAGGTCACGGGCACGGCGGGGTCAACCCGCACCTGTGGTACTCCCCCGACTACGTCCAGGGCGTCGCCGCGGCGGTCACCGAGCAGCTCAGCGAGCTCTCCCCCGACGCCGCCTCCTACTTCGCCGAGCAGGCCGAGGCCTGGGAGGCCGACCTGCAGCCCTACCTGGACGAGCTGAACTCCCTGCGGGACGCGGCCGCCGGGCGCAGCTACGCCGCCACGGAGAGCGTCTTCGAGTACACCGCCGAGGCGGTGGGCCTGATCGACGCCACCCCCGAGGGCTACCGCGAGGCGGCCAGCAACGAGGCCGAGCCGGCGCCCGGCGACGTCGCCGCCTTCGAGGCCGCGCTCTCCGACGGCGCGGTCGACGTGCTGGTCTACAACACCCAGACCGAGGGCAGCGTGCCCGAGCAGCTGCGGGCCGCGGCGGAGGCGGCCGACGTCCCCGTCGTCGAGGTGACAGAGTCGGTGCCGGACGGCGAGACCTCGTTCGTCTCCTGGCAGCTGTCCCAGTTGCGGCAGCTCTCCGACGCTCTCGGTGGGGGTCAGTGACCGACATCCGGACGGCCGACCCGGTCGCCGCGCCGCCACCGGCGCTCGTCCTCGACGACGTCTCGGTGGTGCGCGGCGGCCGGACGGTCTGGTCGCAGGGCACGCTCACCGTGCCCACCGGCGCCGTGGTCGGGGTCATCGGCCCCAACGGCGCGGGCAAGACGACGCTGTTCCAGCTGGCCCTCGGGCTGCTGCCCCCGGCCACCGGCCGGGTCGAGGTGCTCGGGCGCACCCCGCGCCGGGGTGACGGCCGGATCGGCTACGTGCCGCAGAACTACACCGCGGCCCTGGGCGAGACGGTCCGCGCCCGTGACCTGGTGATGCTCGGCCTGACCGGTGGCCGCTTCGGCCTGCGCCGCGCCTCCGCCGCCGAGCGGGCCCGGGTCGACGACGCACTCGACCGGGTCGGCGCCACCGGGTACGCCGACCGGCGGATGTCGGAGCTCTCCGGCGGGCAGCAGCAGCGGGTCGCCATCGCGCAGGCGATCGTGGACGACGCCGAGCTGCTCCTGCTCGACGAGCCGCTGGCCAACCTGGACCTGCGCAACCAGCACGAGGTGGTCACGCTGCTCGGCGAGCTCACCCGCGCCCGGCAGGTGACCATCATGGTCGTCGTGCACGACCTCAACCCGCTGCTCCCGGTGCTCACCGACGCCGTCTACCTGCTCGACGGGCACCCGCACCACGACCCGATCGACGCCGTCGTCACCGAGGACCTGCTCACCCACCTGTACGGCACCCCGGTCCGGGTGGTGCGCACCGCGCAGGGCGATCTCTTCACCCGGGGCGGTTGAACCGTGGTCACCTTCCAGGAGAACTGGCTGCAGGTGCTGCAGGCCTCGTTCATGCAGCACGCCCTGATCGGCGGGTCGATGGTCGCGCTCACCGCGGGGCTGATGGGCTGGTTCGTCGTCACCCGGCAGAACGCCTTCGCCGCGCACGCGCTGGCGCACATCGGTTTCCCCGGCGCCACCGGCGCCATCCTCGTCGGTGCGCCGGTGACCCTCGGCCTGGCGGTCTTCTGCGTCAGCGGCGGGCTGCTGATCGGCCTGTTCGGCAAGCGGGTGGCCGAGCGGGAGGTCGCGACCGGCACCATCCTCGCCTTCGCCACCGGCCTCGGCGTGCTGTTCGCCTCGCTGGCCACCGCCAACGCCAGCCGCACCACCGCCGTCCTGTTCGGCAACCTGCTGGCGATCTCGACCGATCAGCTGTGGATCTTCGGCGGGTTCACCCTGGTCGTCGTCGGCGCGCTCGCGGTGATCGCCCGCCCGCTGGTCTTCTCCTCGGTCGACCCGGCGGTGGCCGAGGCCCGCGGGGTGCCGGTGCGCGCGCTGGGCGTCGCCTTCATCGTCCTGCTCGCCCTCACCATCACCATGGCCGTGCAGGTGGTGGGCACCCTGCTGCTGTTCGCGCTGGTGGTCACGCCGGCCGCCGCGGCGCTGCGGATCACCGCGCGCCCCGGGATGGTCGCCGCGCTCGCCGTCGCGATCGCCCTGGGCAGCGTCTGGCTCGGCCTGGTGCTCTCGGCGATGGTCAACCTGCCGCCGAGCTTCTTCGTCACCAGCCTCGCCGTCCTCACCTGGGCGGTCACGCTGCTCCTCACCCGGGACCGGACTCCCCGCCGGGCCACCGAGCCGGTGGTGGACCAGACCCCGCTGCTCGTCGACCGCGCCGGCTGACCGCCACCCGCCCGGCGACGGGCGGGGTGATCGACATCTCAGCCCCCGATCGGGTTCTCGTGCCCGCCGGGCTGTTTTCCGTGGCCGGGTGCGGGGGAAGCTCGCGTCATGCCGACGAACGACACCGAGCAGCAGCGGATGGACCAGAACGCCCCCAGCGGGGCCGACGAGGCACGCGCGGACCAGCAGCCGGTCATCCGCATGCTGGCCAACCCCCGCCGGGTACGCCGAGCGTGACCCGCGGGGCCTGACCGCCCCGCCGCGGACCTGCGGCGACGTCGTCCCACGAGCCCCACGGAACGCCCTCCGCCCCGGCCGGTGCCGTGCGCCACGACAGCACTGCCTGAGCGCCTGAACACGTCGGCGTGCCGCGAACTGCTCCGTCACGAGGTGCTGCACGATCGCTGACGTGACTGCCGCAGCCCTCCCCCTGCACACGGCCGACGACGGTCCGGCACCGCTCCGTCGGTCCCGCGCGGAGCGACAGGAGATCGTCCTGGACACCGCCGAGCGCCTGTTCTCGGCGCGCAGCTCGCGCAGCGTGGGCATGGACGAGCTGGTCCGCGAGACCGGGCTGGGCAAGATGACGGTCTACCGGCTCTTCAAGAGCAAGGACGACCTGGTCGGGGCCTACCTGGCGCGCAAGGCGGCCACGGTGCTGTCCTACATCGACGCGGAGCTCATCCGGCTGGAGGGTGACCCCCGGGCCGCACTGCTGTCGGTGGTCGACGCGGTGGAGAAGGACGTCACCCGCACCGGCTTCCGCGGCTGCCCGTTCACCAACGTCAGCAGCGAGTACGACGACCCGCAGCACCCGGCCCGCAGCGCGGCCGCGGACTACAAGTTCGAGCTGCACCTGCGGCTGGAGCGGCTGGCCGCCGAGGTGGTGCCCGGCGGTGGCGAGGACCTGGCCGCGCAGGTGCACCTGATCATCGACGGGATGTACCTCTCCGGCGGGCTGCTCGGCCCCGACGGCCCGGCCTCGCACGGCCGCCGGCTCGCCGAGAAGCTGATCGACGCCGCCGTCCGCGACGCCACCGCCTGACGAAGGACCCCACTGCCCCCCACCACTCGCGAGCTCGCGGCGGGACCCTGCAGCGGGGCCAGCGGGCGAGCGGGCGCGCGCACCCGCAGGATCGGTCCATGACCGACCGCTCACGCCCCGACCTCGACGACGACACCGTCACCGCGGTGGGCAAGCTCTCCGAGGCCCTCGAGGCCGTCGAGCACGCCCGCGGCATGCTCTACGGCTTCCACCAGCTCACCGGCCGCGCCGACCTGCTGCTGCAGGACGCCGTCGACCTCTTCCGCCAGGCCGGCCACGGTGAGTTCGCCGACGAGCTGGACCGGGACCTGGTCGGCCGCAACGTCATCGCCGACCGGTGGACCTTCCAGATCGTCGAGGACTACGACGCCAACTACTGGTCCACCTTCCGCGACTTCGACCGGCAGGCCCGCGACGGGTTCACCGACGGCGACCGGCACGTCTACGAGGCGCGGATGAAGCAGCGCGAGCGCACCCAGGGCCACCCGCGCCACGAGGCGGGCCCGGTGCTCGACGAGGACGCCGCCGCACCCGGGTCGTCGTCGTGAGCACGCCGGAGCGGCCCGACCACGACGTCGGCCCGCTCGGCAGCGCCGTCTCGCCGCCCGGAGGCGACGACGACGCCGACGGCATGGCCGGCCCGGTCAGCCCGCCGCCGGAGACCGAGCCCGATGCCCACCGGGACGACGACCGGGACAGTTGACCCCGGGCCCGTTCCACGCTGATTGCCCGCGTCCCACGTACTGCAGTAAGTGGGACGCGGGCAATCAGCGTGGGAGGCAGCGGAACCGGGTCCTTGCTCCGGTTACCAGTCGGTAATAGCGTTTGTTACCCGCGGGTAGAACCACCCGTGCCGACCGGCCACGCACCCAGGAGCGCTCCGCAGATGAGCCACTACACGGCCAACCTCCGCGACCTCGAGTTCAACCTCTTCGAGTTCCAGAGCACCAAGGACCGGTTCGGCACCGGACCGTTCGAGCAGATGGACGCCGAGACCGCCCGCGGGGTGCTTGCCGAGGTCCGCCGGCTCGCCGAGGGGCCGCTGGCCGACTCCTTCGCCGACGCCGACCGCAACCCACCGGTCTTCGACCCGGCCACCTCCTCGGTGACGCTGCCCGAGTCGTTCAAGGAGTCGGTCCGGGCGGTGGAGGCCGGTGAGTGGTGGCGGCTGGACCTGCCCGAGGAGCTCGGCGGTTTCGGCGCACCGTTCAGCCTGCGCTGGGCGGCGTTCGAGATGATCCTCGGCGCCAACCCGGCGGTGTTCATGTACGGCTCGGGCGCGACCTTCGCGGCGATCCTGCACTCCCTCGGCACCCCGGACCAGCAGCGTCTCGCCGAGCTGATGATCGAGCACCTCTGGGGCGCCACGATGGTGCTCACCGAGCCCGACGCGGGCTCCGACGTCGGCGCCGGGCGGTCGAAGGCGGTGCAGCAGCCCGACGGGTCGTGGCACATCACCGGGGTCAAGCGGTTCATCTCCTCGGCCGAGCACGACCTCAGCGACAACATCGTCCACCTGGTGCTGGCCCGCCCCGAGGGAGCCGGGCCGGGCACCAAGGGGCTGTCGCTGTTCGTCGTCCCCAAGTTCCACGTCGACCTGGCCACCGGCGAGCTGGGCGAGCGCAACGGCGTGTACGTGACCAACCTCGAGAAGAAGATGGGCCTGAAGGTCTCCACCACCTGCGAGCTCACCTTCGGGGACGGACCGGTCCCGGCCCGGGGCTGGCTGGTCGGCGACGTGCACGACGGCATCGCCCAGATGTTCACCGTCATCGAGTACGCCCGGATGTTCGTCGGCACCAAGGCGATCGCCACCCTGTCGGCCGGTTACCAGGTGGCGCTGTCCTACGCGAGGACCCGGGTGCAGGGCGCGGACCTCACCGCCACGTCGAAGGACGCCCCGCGCGTCCCCATCACCCACCACCCCGACGTGCGCCGCTCGCTGATGCTCCAGAAGGCCTACGCCGAGGGCATGCGCGCGCTGTACCTGTACACCGCCACCTTCCGCGACCAGCTGATGGAGGCCGAGGCCGCCGGCACCACCGACAGCCCGGAGGCCGTGCTGGCGGCGAAGCTGAACGACCTGCTGCTCCCGGTGGTGAAGGGCTACGGCTCCGAGCGGGCCACCCAGCTGCTCACCAGCGAGTCGCTGCAGACCCTGGGCGGCTCGGGCTACCTGCAGGACTACCCGGTCGAGCAGTACATCCGGGACTCCAAGATCGACACCCTGTACGAGGGGACGACGGCGATCCAGGGGCAGGACTTCTTCTTCCGGAAGATCGTCCGGGACGGCGGGGTGGCGCTGACCTGGCTGGCCGAGCAGATCCAGGACACCGTCACCGCCGAGGCCGGCAACGGCCGGCTCAAGGAGGAGCGGGCGCTGCTCGGCACCGCCCTGGCTGACGTGCAGGGGATGCTCACCGCGATGTTCGGCCAGCTCACCGCGGCGAACGAGGACCGCACGAAGCTCTACGAGGTCGGCCAGAACACCAGCCGGCTGCTGCTCGCGGTCGGCGACCTGGTCACCGCCTGGCTGCTGGTGCGGCAGTCGGAGGTGGCGCTGACCGCGCTGGCCGGCGACGTCGGCGAGCGGGACCGGCTCTTCTACGAGGGCAAGCTCGCCGCCACCCGCTTCTTCTGCAGCCAGGTGCTGCCCAAGCTCACCAGCGAACGGTACCTGGCCGAGCACACCGACAACGCGCTGATGGAGGTCGACGAGGCGGCGTTCTGAGGCGGCGTTCTGAGGCGGCGTTCTGAGGCCGCGTCGTGGGGCCGGGCCACCGGTGCATGGGGTCGGGGGATCCCGGGCATGGGCGGAGGACGACGTCCAGCCGAGGAGACGGTGATGAGCGACCCCAGCGGCAGCGACCGCATCCAGCAGGACGTGCCCACTGCCTCAGGGACCGGCGACAACAGCGACCTGGGCACCGGCGCGGAGGACACGAACGAGACGGGCACCCGGGAAGGCGTCCCGCTGACCCGGGAGGCCGCGCTGCAGCGGGACGCGGAGAGCGACGACCTCCAACCGGAGCGCACGCCGACCGAGCCCTCCCTGGCGCAGCGCGCCGACCCGACCTGAACCCCCTGATCGAGAGGCCCACCCCATGACCGAACCCACCAGCAGCGGCTACCACGACTCCCCGGCGACCTCCGACCCGGACGGCGACCTGGTCGACGGCACCTCCGGCCACGACCGCGGAGACGGCGGCGAGAAGGACACCGTCCTGCTCACCGACGACGAGGCCCAGCGCGAGGACTCCGTCGCACGCCCGGGCAACGACTGAGCTCGGCCCCCCGGGGCCGAGCACCCGGCCCCCTCGCAGGGGCCCGCGCCGAGCGTGCGAGGCGAGGGGGCGAGGGGGTCCTTCGTCAGATCCAGCCGTGCCGGCGCGCGGCCTCCACGGCCGCGTGCCGGTTCGCCGCACCCAGCTTCGCGGCGGCCGCCGACAGGTAGTTGCGCACCGTGCCCGGCGACAGGTGGGCGCGGGCGGCGATCTCCTCGACGGGTGCGCCGCCGGCGGCGAGCTCCAGCACGTCGGCCTCCCGCGGCGTCAGCGGGCTGTCCCCGGCGCTGATCGCCTCCGCGGCGAGCTCCGGGTCGACGTAGCGCCCGCCCCGGTGCACGGTGCGCACCACGTCGCTGAGCACGGCGGCGCCCACCGTCTTGGGCAGGAACCCGCGGACGCCGGCCTCCAGAGCCCGCTTGAGGTGCCCCGGCCGGCCGTGCCCGGTGACGATGACCACGCCGCAGCCGGGCCGCACCGTGGTGAGCTCCGCCGCCACGCTGATCCCGTCCCGGTCGGGCATCTGCAGGTCCAGCACGGCGACGTCCGGGGTGTGCGTGCGGGCCATGGCCAGCGCCTCGGCGCCCGATGAGGCCTGGGCGACCACCTCGAGGTCCTCCTCCAGCCCGAGCAGCGCGGCGAAGGCCGAGCGGACCAGGTTCTCGTCGTCGGCCAGCAGCACCCGGATCGCCTCGTGCCCCCCGGTCACCTCGTGCCGCCCGATCACGGCGCACCCCCGGCGGGCAGCGTGGCGGTCAGGGTGAACCGGTCGCCGTCCCGGGCGGCGTCCAGCGCCCCCCCGGCCCCGGCCAGCCGCTCACGCAGGCCGGTCAGGCCGTTGCCGGAGCCCGGCGCACCGGAGACCCCGTCGTTGGCCACGGTCAGCCGCACCTCGCCCTCCCCTCGTCCGAGCACGATCGTGCAGTCGCTCGCCTCGCTGTGCCGCAGCACGTTGGTGACCGCCTCGCGCACCACCCAGCCCAGCGCGACCTGCACCGGCTCGGGCAGCCCGACGGCCGCGTCCTCACCCTGCACCGTGCAGGTGACCCCGGCGGCGCGCAGCACCGAGCGGGCACCGGCCAGCTCGCCGGCCAGGTCGGTGCGGCGGTAGCCGCGGACCACCTCGCGCACCTCCTTCAGCGACTCCTCGGCGATCCGGCTGATGTCGGCGACCTCGTCGGCCGCCTCCGGCCGCGACCGGCGCACCAGCTCGCCGGCCAGCTGGCTCTTCACCGCGATCGCCGAGAGGTTGCGGCCCATCACGTCGTGCAGGTCGCGGGCGAACCGCAACCGCTCCTCGGCCACCGCCAGCTGCAGCTGCACCCCGCGGGTGCGGTCCATCTCCACCACCACGTCGAGCACCCAGACGGAGAACCGGAAGGCCAGGACGACGCCGAACGCCGCGGCTGTCAGCGCGAGGCCCTGGGTCACGGCTGCGACCGCCGGGGTGCCGGCGAGGAAGGCGGCGAACCCGCTCAGCACGCCGATGGTGACCGCGGGCGGGCTGAGCTGCCGGGTGGTCCAGGCCGACGAGCACGCCAGCAGCACCATCCCCAGCGGCAGCGCGACCGCCCAGGGCACCGCGGGGGCGAGTGCGGGCTCGTCGGCGAAGGCCCAGGCCCCGGCCGCCGCGGTGACGCCGGCGGCGGTGAACGCGGCGAGCACCGGGCCGCGGGGCAGCTGCTCGCCGCGGCGGTGGGCGTCGAGCCCCCGCCTGGTGACGGCGATCCCGCCGGCCGCCGTGGCGAACGACCCGGCGAGGAAGAGCACCGAGGCCACCGGGTGGGCCGGTCGCGCGGCCGACGCCAGGACGGCGGCGGAGAGGAGCGGGAGGGTCGCGACGGTGACGTAGAACGACCAGCGGGTGTAGAGGTCGAGACGCTGGGGCGCGGTCCGGCTGCGCCACCAGCGCGAGACGGTCGGCACGGCGGTCATGGTGCCGTACCGGCCCGGCCGGACCCCGCCGACCGCCCCGCGCCCGCGTGCCGGGGGGTTCACCGGCGGGGTGCCCACCGGAACCACCGCAGCGCGGCCAGCGTGCCCAGCACCAGCCAGCCGGCCAGCACGGCCAGCGGGACGGGCGCCGCCGCCCAGGCCCCACCGGCGTCCACCACTGCGCCGTCCCAGGTCACGCCGCTCAACCCCAGCTGCAGCAGCTCGACGACCGGGGTGATCGGCAGGAACCGGGCGACCATCGCCAGCTCCTCGGGGAAGGAGGTCAGCGGCACGAGCAGGCCGGACAGCGCGGTCGTCGGCATCACCAGCGGGAGGGTGGTGATCTGGGCGCTCTCCGGCGTGCGGGTGAAGGCCGTGCTCGCGGCGGCCAGCACCGTCATCAGCGCGGCGCCCCCGAGCACCGCGATCACCGGCAGCAGGTACTCCACCGGCGGGTGCCACTCCCCGATCACCGCCACCCCGGCCGTGACCAGGGCGATCTGGCCCCCGGTGACCAGCAGGGTCGGCACCGCGGTGCCGAGCAGCACCTCGGGACCGGTGAGCTCGCCGGTGCGCATCCGCTGCAGCACCAGCTCCTCGCGGCGGGCCACGTAGGTGGTGACCAGGTTGTAGTAGGTGAGGAAGATCAGCGCGACGCCGACGCCGGTGACGATCAGCTGGGGCCCCAGCGGCACGTCACCGGACAGGCCGAGCGCCGGGACGGCGACCACCAGCAGCAGGGGCAGGAGCACCGAGTTCACCACCGCGGTGCGGTTGCGCAGCAGGAGCCGGGTCTCCCCGCCGGCCAGGGCGGCGACCCGGCGCACCCGGCTGGGTGCAGCGGTGGTGGGGTCCGGGGTGCGGGGCAGGGTGCTGGACTGGGTCATCGGGATGTCCTCTCGGGATGGGTCTCGGGGTCGGAGCGGATCGGATCGGGCGGGTCAGGTCAGGCGGCCGGGGTGCGGCCCTCGGCGGCCACGGCCAGGAACGCCTGCTCCAGCGAGGCGGCCCGGGCCTCCAGCGCCCGCAGGACGACGCCGTGCCCGGCGGCCCAGGTCAGCAGCTCGACCAGCACCGGCTGCAGGGCGCGGGTGTGCCACTCGACCCGCGGCCGCTCCGTGATGACGTGGGCGGCGGCCGGCCGGGGCGGCTCGGGGGCGTCGTCGTCGAGGGTGAACCGGATGGTGGCCGGCTGGGTCTCGGCGATCTCCTCCTGGGTGCCGGCCAGGACGATCTGGCCGGCGCGCAGCACGGCCACCCGGTCGGCGAGCTCCTCGGCCTCCTCCAGGTGGTGGGTGGTGAGCACCACGGCGGCGCCGTCGGCGACCAGGTCGCGGACCAGCTGCCACACCTGCCGCCGGCTCTCCGGGTCCAGGCCGGTCGTCGGCTCGTCCAGCACGACGACGCGCGGCCGGCCGAGCAGGGCCAGGGCGAGGTCGAGCCGTCGCCGTTCGCCGCCGGAGAGGCTCCGCACCCGGACGTCGGCGCGATCGGTCAGCTGCACCTGCGCCAGCGCCTCGGGCACCGGCCGCGGGTCGGTGAGCGTGCCACCCCAGGTGCGCAGTGTCTCGGCGACGGTGAGGTCGCCGGGCAGGCCGCTGGACTGCAGCAGCACGCCCAGGTGCGGCCGGACCCGCGCCCGCTCCCGGACCGGGTCGGCGCCGAGCACGCGCACCGTGCCGCCACCGGGTGCGGCCAGCCCCTCGAGCACCTCCAGGGCGGAGGTCTTGCCCGCCCCGTTGACCCCCAGGAGCGCGAACACCTCGCCGGGCTGCACCTCGAAGGAGATGCCGCGCACCGCCTCGAAGTCGCCGTAGCTGCGGCGCAGGTCGGTGACCTCGATCGCCGGCGCCGGTGCCGGCGCGGTGGACGGGGACAGGGTGGTGGTGGCGTGCACGTCGACCTCCTCGGTGCGCCGCCGGCCGCCGTGGGGCCGGGCTGTCGGACGCACCCCTGACGCTGCCGCCCGGATCCGGCCGGCACAGGTGCCGGCGTGCACCTCTTCGCCGCGCCGGCGCACGGGCGGGGCATGACACGTGTCATGGGCGCCCGGTGCGCCGACCTACCCTGGGCCGGTGCACCCGCTGCTCGACACCGCGCCGACGGTGCTGCCCGAGCCGGAGTGGCGCGCCCGGGAGACGGCGTACCGGGCGCGGATGGACACCTGGCTGGCGCCGCACCAGGAGCGCCGGCGGGCCGGGGTCGCGCACCCGGTGCTGGACTTCCTGTTCACCTACTACTCCGAGCCACCGGGCCGGTTGCGCCGCTGGCACCCCGGCGTCGGCACCGTGCTGAGCGGCGCGGCGGCCCAGGAGCGGCTGAGCTGGCCGTTCCACACCGCGACCGCCGGCGGGGTCGGGCTGGACCGGGCGGCGTTCCTGGCCAAGCGGCGCACCGCGGTCGGCTGGATCGAGGGGCTGCTGAGCGGCACCGCCTCCCGCCCCGGCCAGTTCGGCTGCTTCGGCCTGCACGAGTGGGCGATGCTCTACCGCCCCGAGGACGGCGAGGTGCGCCATCCGCTGCCGCTGCGGCTGGGGCAGGCCGGCACCGACGCGGTGGTGGAGTCCCACCGCGTGCAGTGCAGCCACATCGACGCGTACCGCTTCTTCACCCGCGCCGGCGCGCCGCGCAACACCCTGCGGCCCACCCGGGAGACCCAGCCCGCGATGGACCAGCCCGGCTGCCTGCACGCGACGATGGACCTCTACAAGTGGGCGTACAAGCTCAGCCCCGCCGTCCCGGGCGAGCTGCTTGCCGACTGCTTCGCGCTCGCCGCCGAGGTGCGGGAGCTGGACATGCGCGCCTCCCCCTACGACCTGAGCGCGCACGGGTACCCGCCGGTGGCGATCGAGACGCCGGCGGGCAAGGCCGAGTACGGGGCCGCCCAGCGCGGCTTCGCCGCCCGCGGTGCGGTGCTGCGCGAGCGGCTGCTGGCGGTCTGCCGGGAGCTGCTGGACGGCGCCTGACGTCGTACGGTCAGCAGGTGACCTCCACCCGCACCGACCGCTGGCTGCACCTGGACGGGACGACGAACACCCGCGACCTGGGTGGACTGCCCACCGTCGACGGGGGGACGACGCAGTTCGGGCGGGTGCTGCGCAGTGACAACCTGCAGACGCTCAGCGACGCCGACGTCCGCACGCTGGTGGAGGACGTGGGGCTGACCGAGGTGATCGACCTGCGGACCACCGCGGAGATCCTGATGGAGGGCCGCGGCCCGCTGCGCGACGTCGCCGCGGTCACCCACCGGCACTTCACGCTGCTGCCCGAGCGGGGGATGCGCACCGACGTCTTCGCCGCCGAGGAGGACGACGAGCAGGTCCGCGCCCAGCTGCCGGCCGACTGGGCGGAGTCGATCCTCCCCCGCCAGGCGGCGCCCGGTGACGAGGGCGAGCCGCCCGCCGTCCGCTCCTACCTCGGCTACCTGACCGACAGCGCCGACAACGTGCTGGCCGCGCTGCGGGCGCTGACCGCCGGCCCGGGCGCGGCGGTGGTGCACTGCGCCGCCGGCAAGGACCGCACCGGGGTGGTGTCGGCGCTGGCGCTCGCGGTCGCGGGGGTCACCCCGGGGGCGATCGTCGCCGACTACGCGCAGACCGCGGAGATCATCGAGGCGCTGGTCGCCAAGCTGCAGCAGAGCCCCACCTACCAGGCGGACATGACCACCCGCGACGTCGCCAGCCACACCCCGAAGGCGGAGACGATGCGCCGGGTGCTGGAGCTGGTCGACCAGCGGTGGGGCGGCCCCATCGGCTGGCTGGAGCAGCACGGCTTCGGCGCCGCGGAGCAGGCCGCGCTCCGCGCCCGCCTCCGCGACTGACGCCTCCCCCGCCCCAGGCACAGGAGGCTTTGCACCCGGTTTCGGCCGCGAGACCGGGTGCATGGCTTCCCATGCCTCGAGGGGCGGGGAGGGGCTGCTCGGCGGCAGACCCCGGACAGCAGAGGACCCCGGCTCCCAGGGGGAGTCCGGGGTCACGGTGCGTGCCTGGTCATCGGCCCCCTCGCAGGGGCCCGCCGCGAGCGTGCGAGCGGTGGGGGGCGAGGGGGTCCTTCTTCAGCGCAGGACGTTGCCGAACTGGCTGCTGTTGGCCAGGGTCAGCAGCTCGTCGCGCATGGCGGGGCTGCTGGTGCGGGCGACGGCGGCATCCACTGCCCGCCGCGTACGCGACGCCTGCCGACGCTGACGCCAGCTGGAGGTCACGCTGCTCATGTCACTGCCTTCTTCCGGGGGTCCTGAGTGGGTGTTACGCCTGCATTAAAGCAGGCAGGGTGGCTTCTATTCCAACGGATCAAAGGCCGTGTTGCCGAAGCTTCCGACGGAATCTTCACTCGAAGGGGGTGCCGGCCACCGATCCGTCACCCGAGCGTCACTTTGTCCAGCACCTACCGGGTGCAGTCGGTCACCTCTGCTGGGTGACCGGTCCTGCGTCGCAGACGACAGCGCCCCGCCGGTCCAGTGGACCGACGGGGCGCTGAGCCGAAGCCGGGTCAGCCGGCGGCGAGCACCTCGCGGACGGCGGCCCGAGCGGACTGCGGGTCGGCGGCGGCGAGCGCGGCCTCGGCCGCCCGCTGGCAGGTGGCGAGGTCCACGGTCGCCAGCCGGGCACCCACCCCGGCCACCGACGAGGCCGCGCAGGACACCGAGGTGATCCCCATGCCGACCAGGACGCCGGCCAGCATCGGGTCCGCAGCCGCCTCCCCGCAGACGCCCACCGGCTTCCCCGCCCGCTGACCGGCAGCCGCCGTCGCCTGCACCAGCGCGAGCAGTGCCGGCTGCCAGGGATCGGTCAGGTCGGCGAGGTCGGCGGAGAGCCGGTCGGCGGCGAGGGTGTACTGCGACAGGTCGTTGGTGCCGATGGACAGGAAGTCCAGGTGCGCCAGGAACCGGTCGGCGAGCACCGCGACGGAGGGCACCTCCACCATGACGCCGGGCGTCAGGCCCCGCTCCCGTACCTGGGCGGCGAACTCGGCGGCCTCGGCCTCGGTGGCGACCATCGGCGCCATCACCCACGGGCTGGTGCCGGTGCGCTCGGCCGCCTGGGCGATCGCGTCGAGCTGCCGGGTGAGCATGCCCGGATCGCGGCGGGCGGTGCGCACCCCGCGGACACCGAGCGCCGGGTTGGCCTCGTCCGGCGGGGTGGCGAACGGCAGCGGCTTGTCCGAGCCGGCGTCCAGCGTGCGGATCACCACCTTGCCCCCGGGGAACGCCTCGAGCACGCCGGCGTAGATGTCGGCCTGCTCCTCGACGGTCGGCTCCTCGGTGCGGCCGAAGAACGCGAGCTCGGTGCGGAGCAGCCCGACCCCCTCGGCGTGCGCGTCGACGGCGGCGCGGGCCCCGGCGCCGTCCTGCACGTTGGCCAGCACCTGCACCGGGTGCCCGTCCCGGGTGGTGCCCGGGCCGCGGTAGCCGGCCAGCGCGGCCGCCACCTGCCGCGCCTCGTCGACCCGGGCCCCCGCCTCCGCGGGATCGGGCTCGATCGTCACGGTGCCCTGGTCGCCGTCGACCAGGACGGTGGCCCCCACCGGGACGTCGCCGAGCCCACCCACGCCCACGACGCAGGGCAGCCCGAGCTGCCGGGCGATGATCGCGGTGTGGCTGGTCGCGCCGCCGAGCCGGGTGGCCAGGGCGATGATCCGGGCGGTGTCCAGGCCGGCGGTGTCGGCCGGCGCGAGGTCGTCGGCCAGCAGCACCGACGGCGTCTCCGGTGCCGGGACGCCCGGCTCCCCCTGCCCGGTCAGCTCGGCGACGATGCGGTTCCGGACGTCGCGGATGTCGGTGACCCGCTCGGCCATGATCCCGCCGAGGCCGGTGAACAGCTCGATGAACTGCTCGGCCGCGCCCACGGTGGCCACCGGCGCGGTGGCGCCGTCGCCGATGCGCTGCTCGACGGCGGAGAGCAGGCCGCGGTCGCGCGCGAGCTGAGCGGTGGTGTTCAGCACCTCGGCGCTCACGCCGGTCGCTGCCGCGGCGCGGGCGGCCAACCGCTCGGCCACCGCATCGGCGGCGGCGGTGAACCGGTCCCTCTCGGCCGCGCGCCGGTCCTCGGGCACCCAGGGCCCGGCGGTCTCGGGCAGCTGCACCTCCCCCACCGGACGCACCACGGGCCCGACGGCGACCCCGGGCACCACGGGGGTGCCCGTCAGCACCGTCGGCGACGTCAGGTCGGCCGGGCGGATCCCGGTTCCGGTGGAGGAGGAGGACATCGGGGCCTCACTGTCTGCTCGGGCCTGTGGGCGCGGGGGTGGGGGTCCGGCGCGCAGCAACCTTGGTGCGTCCGGTGACCAGAGTCACCACTGAGGCTTGACTTGTCAACTGATCCCACGTAGAACAACACAAACGAAGCCCGGTTCCCACATGTTCGGGCAAGCGCCCGGGCCTTCGTCGACCCGGCCCCGAGCACGGCTGACCCCAGGAGGTGGACGTGTACGCAGAGGAGCGGCAGCAGGCCATCGCCGGCCTGGTCACCCAGCGCGGGCGTGTGGCGGTCACCGCGGTCGCCGAGCACTTCGGGGTGACCACCGAGACCGTCCGCCGGGATCTCGCCGTCCTCGAGCGCGCGGGGATGTTACGCCGGGTGCACGGCGGTGCCGTGCCGGTGGGCACCCTCGCCGTGGTCGAGCCGGGCCTGGGCGAGCGGCGCAGCACCCGCACCGACGCCAAGCGCCGGATCGCCACCGCCGCGCTCACCCTGCTCCCGCCGGCCAACGGCAGCGCGATCCTCGACGGCGGCAGCACCACCGCGGCGCTCGCCGAGCTGCTGCCCGCCGAGCGGTCGCTCGTGGTGGCCACCAACTCGGTGCCGATCGCCGCCCGGCTGGCCGGCGCCCCGGCGGTCACCCTGCACGTGCTGGGTGGACGGGTGCGCGGCATCACCCAGTCGGCGGTCGGGGAGTCGACCGTGGGCGCCCTCACCGACCTGCGCGCCGACGTCGTCTTCCTCGGCACCAACGGGATCAGCGCCGGGCACGGCTTCTCCACCCCCGACGAGGCCGAGGCCGCGGTCAAGCGCGCGATGGCCAGCGCCGCGCAGCGGGTGGTCGTGCTCGGCGACAGCAGCAAGCTCGGCCGCGAGCACCTGGTGCGCTTCGCGGCCGTGGAGGACGTCGACGTCCTGGTCACCGACGACGAGGCCGACCCGGCCGTCGTCGCCGAGCTCGAGTCGCAGGGGATCGAGGTGCTCGTCGCATGAGGACGCACGCCACACCGGGCGGGCGGGTGGTCACGCTGACCGCCAACCCCAGCCTGGACCGGACGCTGGAGCTGCCCGGCCCGCTGTACCGGGGGGCGGTGACCCGGCTGGGCGGCAGCTCCACCGAGCCCGGCGGCAAGGGCGTGAACGTCTCCCGCGCCGTCGCCGCCGCCGGGGCCGACGTCGTCTCCGTGCTGCCCGCGGCCGACGACGACCCGCTGGTCGGGGCGCTGCAGGCGCTCGGTCTGCCGCTGGCCACCGTGCCGATCGGCACCCCGGTGCGCACCAACTACACGCTCACCGAGCCCGACGGCACGACCACCAAGCTCAACGAGCGGGGCGCCCAGCTGGACGAGCCGGCGCTGGCGGCCCTGCAGGCCGCGCTGCTCGAGCAGGCCCGCACGGCGCGCTGGGTCGTGCTGTCCGGGTCACTGCCGCCCGGCGTGCCCAGCGACTGGTACGCCACCCTGGTCCGGGCGCTGCGCGGCACCGGCGCACGGATCGCCGTCGACACCTCCGAGGCGCCGCTGCTGGCGCTGCTGGCCGCCGGCCCGGACGCCGCCCCGGACCTGCTCAAGCCGAACACCGAGGAGCTGGCCCAGCTGGCCGGCCTCCCCGAGTCCGCCGTCGCCGACGACCCGGACGCGGCACTCGCCGCGGTCACCACGTTGCACCGGCGCGGCGTCGCCGAGGTGCTGCTCACCCTCGGCGCCGACGGCGCGGTGCTCTCCACCGCGGACGGCGGGGTGTGGTCGGCCCGGCCGCCGCGGGTCGCCGTCCGCAGCACGGTCGGCG
The DNA here is from genome assembly GCF_054051115.1 of Modestobacter sp. SYSU DS0904. Lineage (NCBI taxonomy): Bacteria > Bacillati > Actinomycetota > Actinomycetes > Geodermatophilales > Geodermatophilaceae > Modestobacter > Modestobacter sp. SYSU DS0904. The sequence continues at coordinate 81,004 of NZ_JBJHAQ010000004.1, forward strand.
CCGGTGACTGCAGCCTGGCCGGCTACGTGCTGGCCGACCTGGCCGACGAGGAGCCGGCCGAGCGGCTGCGCGCCGCGGTCGCCTACGGCACGGCCAGCGCCGCGCTGCCCGGCTCGGCGGTGCCCGTGCCGGCGCAGGTCGACCGCGCCGCCGTCGCCGTCTCACCCGGCCTGCCCGGCCACCCAGCTCCCGCCGCGGCCGTTCCGGCCACCGGCGCCACCGACACCCACTGACCCCGGGGGAACGACCATGCCCGCACTGATCACGACCGAACTGGTGGCGCTCGACGCCGACCTCGGTCCCGACAAGAGCGCCGTCGTGCACCGGCTGGCCGGCCTCGTCGCCACCGCCGGCCGGGCCACCGGCGCCGACGCGCTGGCCGACGACGCGCTGGCCCGGGAGGCGAAGGCGGCCACCGGGCTGCCCGGCGGGATCGCCATCCCGCACTGCCGCTCCGCGGCGGTGACCCAGGCGTCGCTGGGGTTCGCCCGGCTGTCCCCGCCGGTCGACTTCGGCGCCCCGGACGGCCCCGCCGACCTGGCCTTCCTCATCGCCGCCCCGGAACACGGCGACGCCGACCACCTGACGCTGCTCACCGCGCTGGCCCGGGCGCTGGTGCGCCCGGAGTTCACCGAGGCGCTGCGCGCGGCCCGGACGCCGGAGGAGGTGGTCGACCTGGTGCAGGACGTCGTCTCCCCGGCCGAGACCCCGGCGGAGGCCGCACCGGCTCCGCAGACCCCGGCGCCGGCCGAACCCGCCCGGGCGCGCCGCAGCATCGTCGCGGTCAGCGCCTGCCCCACCGGCATCGCGCACACGTACATGGCCGCCGACAAGCTCACCGCCGCGGCGAAGGAGCTCGGCGTCGACCTGCACGTGGAGACCCAGGGCTCGTCGGGCTCGACCCCGCTGGACCCGGCGGTCATCCGGGACGCCGACGCGGCCATCTTCGCCGTCGACGTCGGCGTCAAGGACCGGGACCGCTTCGCCGGCAAGCCGCTGGTGCAGTCGGGCACCAAGCGGGCGATCAACGAGCCCGAGGTGATGATCCGCGAGGCGCTCGCCGCCGCCGACGACCCGAACGCCCGCCGGGTGCCGGGCACCGCCGCCGACGGCGCCACCCCCGCCGCCACCGGCGACCGGCCCGGCGTCGGGTCGGAGATCCGCCGCTGGCTGCTCACCGGCGTGAGCTACATGATCCCGTTCGTCGCGGCCGGCGGTCTGCTCATCGCGCTGGGCTTCCTGTTCGGCGGCTACCAGATCGTCAACGCGGACCCGACCACGGACGGCGCGCAGAGCTACGCGCTCAACTGGGCGCTGAACAACCACTTCTTCGACCTGCCCTCGGCTCCCCCGATCGAGGGCCTCAACGACGGGCTGCTCGGGTACCTCGGCGCGCTGTGCACCGTGCTCGGCCAGGCCGCGTTCGGCTTCCTCGTCCCGGCGCTCGCCGGCTACATCGCCTACGCCATCGCCGACCGGCCGGGCATCGTCCCCGGCTTCGTCGTCGGCGCGGTCTCGCTGACCGTGGGCGCCGGGTTCCTCGGCGGCCTGGTCGGCGGCATCATCGCCGGCTTCGCCGCGCTGTGGATCAGCCGCTGGAAGCTGCCCGCCTTCGCCCGCGGCCTGCAGCCGGTCGTGATCATCCCGCTGCTGGCCACGCTGATCTCCAGCGGGATCATGGTGGTGCTGCTCGGCCGCCCGCTGGCCGAGGCGCTGGAGGGGCTCGGGAACTTCCTCAACGGGCTGACCGGCGCCGCATCGATCGTGCTGGGGATCATCCTCGGCCTGATGATGTGCTTCGACCTGGGCGGTCCGGTGAACAAGGCGGCGTACGTCTTCGCCACCACCGGCCTCACCGCCGCCATCGCCGGCGAGGGCGGCCAGCAGCAGCTGGTCATCATGGCCACCGTGATGGCCGCCGGGATGGTGCCGCCGCTGGCGATGGCGCTGTCCAGCACCGTCCTGCGCCCGCGGCTGTACACCCCGGCCGAGCGGGACAACGGCAAGGCCGCCTGGCTGCTGGGCCTCGCGTTCATCTCCGAGGGGGCGATCCCGTTCGCCGCGGTCGACCCGCTGCGGGTGATCCCGTCGATGATGCTCGGGGGCGCCACCACCGGCGCGATCGTCGCCGGCCTCGGCCTGGAGCTGCAGGCGCCGCACGGGGGCATCTTCGTGTTCTTCGCGATGAGCAACGCCGTGCTGTTCATCCTGGCCGTGCTCGCCGGGGCGATCGTCGGGGGCGTCGCGGTGACCCTCGCCAAGAGCATCGGCCGCAAGCCCACCGGGGCACCCGAGGCCGACCTCACCACGGACGTGGCCGGCGGCCCCGGAACCGGGAGCGCCCCGGCGCAGCCGGTCGCCGCCCGACCGGCACACTGACCACCAGGAACCCGACCACAGAAGGCAGGCATCGATGCCCTCCAAGACCGTGACCGTCGGCTCCGCCGTCGGCCTGCACGCCCGTCCGGCCGCGCTCATCGCCGAGGCCGTCACCAAGTCGGGGGTGCCGGTCACCCTGGCCGGCCCCGGCGGCAACGCCATCGACGCGGGGTCGCCGCTGATGATCATGACGCTCGGCGCCAAGCAGGGCACCGAGGTCACGGTGAGCAGCGAGGACGAGGCGGTGCTCGACCGGATCGCCGACATGGTCGCCAGCGACCTCGACGCCGAGTAGTCCCGGCACCGCACGCGACGGCGCCCGCCACCTCACGGGGAGGTGGCGGGCGCCGTCAGGCCCCGTTCAGAGGCTCGTCCCGAGCCTGCGAGGGATGAGGAGAACGGGGTCCTTTCTCAGCCCTCGCGCGGGACGTCCCCGCGCCAGGCACCGGTCTCGGTGCCGCGGCTCTCGATGAACTCCTTGAACTTCTTCGCGTCGGCGCTGATCTGCCGGTCGTCGACACCGACCGCCGCGCCGACCTTCTCCACGACGCCCTGGGGCTCCCAGTCCAGCTGGATCATCACCCGGGTCGTGGTGTCGCTGAGCTTGTGGAAGGTGACCACACCGGCGTGCTTGGTCTCGCCGTCGGTGCTCTTCCAGGCCACCCGCTCCTCGGGGTGCTGCTCGGTGATCTCGGCGTCGAACTCCCGCTCGACCCCACCGATCTTGGTGACCCAGTGGGTGTGCCGGTCGTCGAGCTGGGTGATCCGCTCGACACCGTTCATGAACTGCGGGAAGGACTCGAACTGGGTCCACTGGTCGTACGCGGTCCGGATCGGGACGTCGACGTCGATCGACTTCTCCACGGTGGCCATGGGTGGCTCCTCCTCTGCTCGGGATCTGCCGTCGCAGAGCGCCCTACCCGAGCACGCCCGATCGAACACCCGGCGTGACGGACGCACCCCTCACCTGCGCCGAAGTGGCCACTTCGGCGAGGATCGACGTCGGACGCGGGGACGTCAGTTCCCTGCGGGGCGCCACCGAGCCGTGCACACGAGCATTCCCGTGAAGGCGACCACGGCGACCGCGCCGAGGGCGAGCACCAGCCAGCGCAGCCAGTCGAACGACTCGGGCAGCACCCGGACCGCCAGGCCGGGGACGATCGCGAGGTACCAGGCCGTCGAGGCGACGCCCGACCAGCGCCGGGCCCGGGCCACCAGCGGGTCGTCGGCGACCTCGGGCTCGGACCACGAACGCCGCAGGAAGCTCAGCGCCGTCAGTGCGCAGACGAGGGCGGCCAGCAGGCCGAGCGCGCCCACCGCGCCGCCGACACCGTCCCGCGCGACCGCGACGACCAGGAACGCGAGGAGCGCGAGGAGCGCGACCGTGCCCGCGGCCAACCCGATGCCGCGCCACCGGAGCAGGGTCGGCATCCCGAGCGGCTCCCGGAGCTCCTCGTCCCGAGCGGTGGGCCCGCTCCCTGCTCCGCTCATCGCCCCGCTTCCTCCTCGGGTTCGTCGCCGCGCCGGCGACGGATCGACGGCCGGGTGCATGGAACCAGCCGGGACGTGGCCCGTCCAGGCTCAGGAGGTGCGGACGGCGGCCGCGACGCTGCCGCGGACCGGCGCCTCGCGCAGCAGCAGCATCTGCACCAGGTGGTACGCGTCGGGCTTCCCGGCCCAGGTGACCTCGGCGACCGCGCCCTCGGGGGTGAGCTCGTGGTGCCAGCTGCCCGCCGCCTCGTCCAGGAACGACCGCTCGCCCAGCTCCTCCCAGCGGTGCTGCAGGGTCGCCGTCCGCGGGTCACCGGTGACGGCGAACCGGACCGCCGCCGCCGCGACCGCCTCGCAGAGCACCCAGTGCATCCGGGCGACCACCACCGGCTGGTCGGACCAGTCCAGCGTGTAGGGGAAGCCCGGGTGCCCGTCGGCGGCCCAGCCCCGCTCGACCGCGGCGGTGAACAGCCCGTCGGCGTCGGTGCGCAGCCAGCCGGGGGCGTGCTCGCCGAGCGCGGCGGCCAGGTGCCCGCACAGCCGGGCCCACTCGAACTGGTGCCCGACCGTCACGCCGTACGGCCGGAACGGGTCAGCCGGCCGGTCCCGGTTCAGCTCGGGCAGCGGCTCCCAGTCCGCGGTGAAGTGCTCGGGCAGCCGCCAGTCCCGCTCCCGCGCCCAACCGTGCACGATCCGCTCGGTGGCCCGCAGGGCGTGCGTGCGCAGCCGCGCGGTGGTGCCGGGGTCGCTGCCGGCCAGCGCGTCCGCAGCGGCGAGCATCGCCTCCACCCCGTGCATGTTGGCGTTGGCGCCCCGGTAGTCCTCGCCGGTGGTCCACGCGCGGTCGAAGGACTCGCGCGCCAGACCCTCCTCGTCGTCCCAGAACCGCTGCTCCCAGACGGCCAGCGCCTCGTCGAGCAGCTCGCGGCCGCCCGCGATCCCCGCGGTGGTGGCGGTCGCGCCGGCGAGCACCGCGAAGGCGTGCACGTAGGCGGCCTTGGTGTCGTCGTCCCCTGGACCAGGACCCACGGCGGACCGCCAGCCACCGTGCTCGTCGTCGTGCAGCGGCCCGGTCCGGAGCGCGGCGACGCCGTGCGCCGCCAGTTCCTCCGCGCCGGCGTACCCGAGCAGCGTGGCCAGCGCGAAGACGTGGGTCATCCGGGCGGTGATCCAGGTCTGCAGCGGGCGGTCGGTCAGGACGGCGCCGTCCCCGCCCTGCCACCCGAAACCGCCCGGCACCCGGGACCGGGTGGCGAAGGAGAGCACGCGATCGAGGTCGGTCACCCGGGAAAGGTAGCCCCGACGACGGCCGACGGGTGGCGCAGACACCTCCTGGTCGGTGGGGTTCAGAAGGTGAGGGCGGCGCCCGGGTCGTGCAGCAGCGCACCGACATCGGCGAGGAACCGCGACCCCAGCTCGCCGTCGATGATCCGGTGGTCGAACGACAGCGCCAGCGTGGTCACCTGACGGACGGCGATCTTCCCCTTGTGCACCCAGGGCTGCTCCCGGACGGCACCGAACGCCAGGATCGCCGACTCGCCGGGGTTGAGGATCGGCGTGCCGGTGTCGACGCCGAACACCCCCACGTTGGTGATGGTGATCGTGCCGCCGGTCAGGTCGGCCGGGGGCGTGCGCCCGGCGCGCGCCGTGGCGGTCAGGTCGGCCAGCGCCCCGGCCAGCTCGGGCAGCGACAGCCGGCCGGCGTCCTTGATGCTCGGCACCAGCAGGCCCCGCGGGGTGGCCGCGGCGATGCCCAGGTTCACCTGGGACTTCACCACGATCTCCTGCGCCGCCTCGTCCCAGCTGCTGTTCACCACCGGGTGCCGGCCGACGGCCAGCAGCAGCGCCTTCGCGACGAACAGCAGCGGGCTGACCCTCACCTCGGCGAGCTCGGGGCGCTCGGCCAGCCGCCGGCGCAGCTTCATCGTGCGGGTGACGTCGACGGTGAGGAACTCGGTGACGTGCGGCGCGGTGAACGCACTGGCGACCATCGCCGCCGCGGTGTGCTTGCGCACCCCCTTGACCGGGATGCGCGTCTCCCCCGCCGCGTGCCCCTGCGGGCGCTCGGCACCGGGTGCGCGGGTGCGGGCCGCGTCGACGTCGGCGCGGGTGATCACCCCGCCGTCCCCGGTGCCGGTGACCGTGGTCAGGTCGACGCCGAGGTCCTTGGCGTACTTGCGCACCGGCGGCTTGGCCAGCGGGCGCAGCGCGCCGGCGCCGGGCGGAGCCGCGATCCCGGGGGCTGCGGCGGCGGCCCGGTCGGCCTGCGCCTCGGCGGCCCGGCCGGCCTCCAGCCCACCGTGCCGCACCGGCTTCACCCGGGTGTCCGGCGCGGTGGCCAGCAGCGGCGGGTGGTCGGCGCCGGAGCCGTAGTCGGCCTGCGCAGGCACGGCGGGCCGGCGGGGGCGGCGGCGCGGCTCGGTGGTGCGCGGCCCGTACCCCACCAGGACGGCGGTGCGCTCCTCCGCCGCCGCCGCCGGCGGGGCGGCGGCCTCGGCCGAGGTGCCGTCCGGCCCGCCGGTGTCGATGGTGATGATCGGCGCCCCGACGTCGACCGTCGTCCCGACCTCGTGCAGCAGCTCGACGACGGTGCCGGCGAACGGCGAGGGGAGCTCGACGGCGGCCTTGGCCGTCTCGACCTCGCACAGCGGCTGGTTGACCGCCACTGTGTCGCCCACCGCGACCATCCAGGACAGGATCTCGCCCTCGGTGAGCCCCTCGCCGACGTCGGGCAGCCGGAACTGGCGCAGCTCGGCCATCAGAAGGCCAGCGCCCGGTCGACGGCGTCCAGCACCCGGTCGAGGTCGGGGAGGTAGTCCTCCTCGAGCTTCGACGGCGGGTAGGGCGTGTCGTAGCCGCCCACCCGCAGCACCGGCGCCTCGAGCGAGTGGAAGCAGCTCTCGGTGACCCGGGCGGCGATCTCCGCGCCCAGCCCCAGGGTCAGCGGCGCCTCGTGCACCACCACGCACCGCCCGGTGCGGCGCACCGAGGCGTGCACCGGCTCCAGGTCCAGCGGGGACAGCGTGCGCAGGTCGACCACCTCCAGCGAGCGGCCCTCCTCGGCGGCGGCCTCGGCCGCCTGCAGCGCCGTCTTCACCATCGGCCCGTAGGCCAGCACGGTGACGTCGTCGCCGCCCCGGACCACCCGGGAGGCGAACAGCGGGGCCGGCGCGCCGTCGAGGTCGACCTCGCCCTTGTCCCAGTAGCGCCGCTTGGGCTCCATGAACACGATCGGGTCGGGGTGGGCGATCGCCTGCTGGATGCCCCAGTAGGCGTCGGCCGGGCTGCTGATCGCCACCACCTTCAGCCCGGCGGTGTGCGCGAAGTACGCCTCCGGGCTCTCGCTGTGGTGCTCGACCGCGCCGATGCCGCCGCCGAAGGGGATGCGGATGACGATCGGCATCGGCAGCCGGCCCCGGGAGCGGGCGTGCAGCTTGGCGACCTGGGTGACGATCTGGTTGTAGGCGGGGAAGACGAACCCGTCGAACTGGATCTCGCAGACCGGCCGGTAGCCGCGCATCGCCAGCCCGACCGCCGTGCCGACGATGCCGGCCTCGGCCAGCGGGGTGTCGACGACGCGGTGCTCGCCGAAGTCCTTCTGCAGGCCGTCGGTGATCCGGAAGACCCCGCCCAGCCGGCCGATGTCCTCGCCCATCAGCACGACCTTGGCGTCGTCCTCCATCGCCCGGCGCAGGCCGAGGTTGAGCGCCTTCCCGATGGTGAGGGTGTCGGTCACCGCCCCGCTCCCTCGAAGCCGGCGTGGTACTCGAGGAACTCCGCGCGCTGGGCGGCCAGCTCGGGCGGCATCTCGGCGTACACGTGGTCGAACATCTCGGTCGGGGCCGGCTGGGCCAGCGCCCGGGTGCCGCTGCGGATCCGCTCGGCCAGCGCGTCGGCGTCGGCCTCGACCGCGGCGAAGAAGTCGGCGTCGGCGATGCCGCTGCGCGACAGGTGCGCCTTGACCCGGGCGATCGGGTCACGCAGCTTCCACTCCTCCAGCTCGCTGGCCAGCCGGTAGCGGGTCGGGTCGTCGGAGGTGGTGTGCGCGCCCATCCGGTAGGTGAACGCCTCGATGAAGGTGGGGCCCTGGCCGTCCCGGGCGGCGGCGAGCGCCGCCCGGGTGACCGCCAGCACGGCCAGCACGTCGTTGCCGTCGACCCGGACGCCGGGGAAGCCGAAGCCACTGGCCCGGTGGAACAACGGCACCCGGGACTGCCGCTCGATCGGGGCACTGATCGCGTACTGGTTGTTCTGGCAGAAGAAGACCACCGGCGCGGCGAAGGTCGAGGCCCAGATCATCGCCTCGTTCACCTCGCCCTGGCTGGTCGCGCCGTCGCCGAGGAAGGCCAGCGTGGCGCTCTCCGCGCCGTCGCGCTGCAGCCCCATCGCGTAGCCGGTGGCGTGCAGGGTCTGCGCCCCGATGACGACGGTGTAGAGGTTGAAGCCGGTGGCCGCCGGGTCCCAGCCGCCCTGGTCGACCCCGCGGAAGAGGCTCATCACGTGCAGCGGCTCCACCCCGCGGGTCCAGGCCACGCCGTGCTCGCGGTAGGTCGGGAAGGCCATGTCGTCGGCGGCCAGCGCCCGGCCGGCGCCGATCTGGGCGGCCTCCTGCCCGAGCAGCGAGGCCCACAGGCCGAGCTCGCCCTGCCGCTGCAGGGCCGTGGCCTCGGAGTCCCAGCGGCGGACCAGCACCAGGTCGCGGTAGAGGCCGCGCAGCTCCTCGTCGCTCACGTCGAGGGCGTAGCCGGGGTGCTCGACCCGTTCCCCCTCGGGCGTGAGCAGCTGGACCAGCTCCTGCTGCCCGGGCAGATGGGGAGCTGCGGCTCCCGGTACGGGGTCGACCACCTCGGTGGTGTGCGACAGCGCGGTCATGCGCGTCCCTCCTCGCCGTCTCGCGGGGCCGGGGTCTCCGGCGTCCCGCGCTGGACGTCCTCGCGGCGCCCGGGTGTGGCGCCGCTCACACACATGGTGGCATGCCGACGCCGCCAGCAGCAGATCACCACGCTGCCGATCTGCGCAAGATCCATCCCGGCGGGTGCGCACGATGACCGGTAGTAGGACGTCCTCGCATGCCAGACTGCGCACCGTGACCACCGGCACCACCCGACTCGACGCCACCGACGCCCGCCTGCTGCTGGCCCTGTCGGAGGACCCGCGGGCCACGGTGCTCTCGCTGGCCCAGACCCTGGGCCTGGCGCGCAACACGGTCCAGGCCCGGCTGGCCCGGCTGGAGTCCGGCGGCGTCCTCGACCCGTTCGAACGCCGGGTCCGCCCCGAGGCGCTGGGTTACCGCCTGGGCGCCTACGTCACGGTTCAGGTCGTGCAGCGCAGCCTGGCCGACGTCGCCGAGGCGCTGGCGGCGATCCCGGAGGTCCTGGAGGTCACCGGGCTCTCCGGCGTCGCCGACCTGCTGGTGCAGGTGGTCGCGGTGGACGCCGACGACCTCTGGCGGATCAGCGAGCAGGTGCTGGCCATCCCGGGCGTGCAGCGCACCGACACCAACCTGGCGCTGCGCCGCTTCGTCGACCACCGGATGACCCCGCTGCTGGAGCGCGCCGCCGGGAGCACCGCCGGGGAGTGACGGGCGCCGGGAGCCGACGTGCTCCGGCCGTTTCACCCTCCCGGCCTGCCGGGTAGGGGCGCGCCCATGGCGAAGCGAACCCCTCTGGGCACCATCGGCGCGGGCCGGCGCGGGATCAGCACGCTGGGCTGGGTGCTGCGCGGTGCGGCGGCCGGTGCGGCCGGCACGACCGCGCTGAACGCCGTCACCTACCTGGACATGGTGGTGCGCGGGCGGGGCAGCAGCTCCACCCCCGAGCAGACCGTCGAGGCGCTCGCCGACAAGGTGCACGTGCAGATCCCCGGCGACGAGGAGACCCGGCAGAACCGGGTGCAGGGGCTGGGCCCGATGACCGGGCTGGCGGCCGGCGTCGGCATGGGCGTCGTCGCCGGGCTGGCCCGGGCCGCCGGGTTCCGGTCGCAGCCGCTGGTCGGGACCGGGCTGATCACCGCCGGGGTGATGGTGGCGTCGAACGGGCCGATGACCGTCCTGGGCATCACCGACCCGCGGACCTGGTCGGCCAGCAGCTGGCTCAGCGACGTCGTCCCGCACGTGGCCTACGCCGCGGTGGTCAAGACGACGATGGACGCCTTCGCCCGCCCCTGACCTCAGCCGGGCGGCTGCCCCGCCAGCGCGGCGGTGACCGCCGCCTCGACGTGCAGCCGGGTCGTGGGGAACACCGGCACCGGGCTGTCGTCCTGGCCGACGAGGCGCTCGATCTCCGTGCACCCGAGGACGACACCCTGCGCGCCGGCCCCGGCCAGCCGCCGGATCACGTCGCGGTAGGCCTGCCGGGACTCCTCGCGGACGATGCCCAGCGCCAGCTCCGCGTAGATGATCCGGTGCACCTCGGCCCGGTCCTCGGCCGGCGGCACGAGCACCCGCACCCCGTGCCCGGCGAGCCGGTCGCGGTAGAAGTCCTGCTCCATGGTGAAGGCGGTGCCCAGCAGGCCGACCGTCTCGATGCCGGCGGCGGTCACCGCCTCCGCGGTCACGTCCGCCAGGTGCAGCAGCGGGATGCCGACGGCGGCCTGGACCTGGTCGGCCACCTTGTGCATCGTGTTCGTGCACAGCAGCAGGAGGTCGGCGCCGGCCGCCTCCACGCCGCGGGCGGCAGCGGCGAGGAACTCACCGGCCCGGGCCCACTCCCCCGCCACCTGGAGCCGCTCGATCTCGGTGAAGTCGACCGAGACGAGGACGCAGCGGGCCGAGTGCAGGCCGCCGAGCCGTTCCCGGACCAGCTCGTTGGCCAGCCGGTAGTACTCGACGCTGGACTCCCAGCTCATCCCGCCGAGCATCCCGATCACCCGCTGCCGGGGCGCCGGCGTCACGACCGCCCCTGCCAGCCGCGCTCGTCGACCCCACCGGGCACCGGGGCCCCGGGGTCGTAGGGGGTGCGGGTGAAGACGAAGGTCGCCAGGTCCAGGTGGTCCGGGGCGATCCGCAGCGTCTCCCCCGCGTAGTAGCCGTCCAGCCCCACCCAGGTGCCGTCCGACCGCGCGGCGAACCGGCTGGCCCGGCCGGGCCGACCGGGCAGCGGGCCCAGGTGGAGCAGCCGGTCGCCCTGCGCCCGCAGCACGTGCGGCGCCGGCCCCCAGAACCACACGCCCAGGTTCTCCAGCGACACCGGTGGCGGCGCCGGCGTCCAGGCCTCGACCACGCGCGGCTCGGCCGCCCGGAGGTCGGCCAGCAGGCCGGGGACGAGCGGGTCGAGCCCGCTGGTGGTGTTGGCCAGCATCACCGCGCCGGCCTGCTCGGCGCGGTCGACGAACACCCCGGCCAGGAACCCGGGCATCGAGCCGCCGTGCCCGACCAGCGTCGCCCCGTCCACGCGCACCACCTGCAGGCCCAGGCCGTACGCCGACCAGCCGCTGGCGGAGGAGTCGACCCCGGCCGGCACGGTCATCTCCTCCAGCGTCGCCGGGGAGAGCACGTCCGCGGTGTCGCCGAGCAGGAAGGTGGCGAACCGGCCGAGGTCGGCCAGCGTCGCCCACAGCTGACCGGCCGCGGCCATCACCCCGGCATCGTGCTCGGGCTCGGGCAGCACGACGTCGGCCCACGGGTGCACTGCGTGGCCCCGGGCGGCGGCGCCGCTGGGCCGCGGGGTGGTGCGGGTCATGCCGAGGGGCAGCAGCACCTCGTCCCGGACGACGTCGGCCCACGGCCGGCCGCGGTGCCGCGCGACCAGCTCGCCCAGCAGGCCGAAGCCGAGGTTGGAGTAGTGGAAGCGCCGGGCGGCGCCGAGCACCACGTCGTCGTCGCTGAGCGGCAGCTCGGCCAGCGTGCCGCCGGGCACGCGCTCCCACCAGCCACCCGGGCTCTCCGAGCCCGCACCGGCGAGGTGGGAGAGGAGCTGACCGACCGTGCGGTCGCCCAGCGGGGTGTCCGGCACGTGCTCGCCCAGCAGGTCGTCGAGGCCCAGGGCGCCCTCGTCGCGCAGCCGCATCACCACCAGGGCGGTGACCGGCTTGCTGATCGAGCCGAGCCGGTACTGGACGTCGGTGCACGGCTCGGCGACGTCACCGCGGCCGGCCGACCAGGCCAGCCCGCCGTCGCGGACGACGCCGGCGACCAGGCTGGGCGCCCGGCCGTCGCGCTGCACGCGGGCGGTGCGCGCCAGCAGGGTGCGGGCGGTGGAGGGCAGCACGGGATCGGCCATGCCGGGAGGCTAGCCAGCCCGGACGGCGGCGGCCTCCCCCACCGGCAGCCGGCCGGTGCGGCGGGCCCAGTGCTCGAACCAGAGGGTGACCAGCGGCGGCACCGAGGCGGCCAGCGCGAGGACGGTGGTGCCGAGCGACCAGCGCAGCACCCGCCAGGCGACCAGCGTCACGACGACGTAGGCCACGAAGACCGCGCCGTGCACCGGGCCGAACACCTGGACCCCGAGCTCGGAGGTGCCCAGCACCCACTTCACGAACATCCCGGCGAGCAGGAGCGCCCAGGACACCGCCTCGGCGACGGCGACGACGCGGAACGTGCGGGCAACGGGGGCGGGGGCGAGCAGACGGGCAGCCACGACCGGGGACAACGAACCACCGGCGCCCCGGTCTCCCGGATGTGACGAAGGACCCCCTCCTCCCACCCTTCGCAGGCTCAGGGCGGGACCCGGGAGGGGCCGTTCCAGGGCCCAGAGACGACGGTGCCCCGGCCGCCGTGAGGCGACCGGGGCACCGTCGTGAGGCGCTGGCGTCAGCCGGCGATCCGCCGCATCGCGGTGATGCTGCCCATCACGTCGATGCTGGCGACCTTGACGACGTCGCCCGAGGTCGGCGCGTGCACCATCTGGCCGTTGCCGATGTAGATGCCCACGTGGCTGACCGGCGAGTAGAAGGCGATGACGTCGCCCGGCTGCAGCTCCCCGCGGGAGACCGCGCGGCCCATGGTCGCCTGCGCCCGGCTGGAGTGCGGCACCTTGATGCCGGCGGCGGCGTAGGCGTACTGCACCAGGCCGGAGCAGTCGAACGACCCCGGACCGGCCGCGGCCCAGACGTAGGGCTTGCCGCGCTGGGCCATGGCGGTGCTGACCGCGGTCGCCGCGGCGCCGCTGGAGGCGACCACCGGGGCGGACGGCGCCGGGGCGGCAGCCGGAGCCGAGCCGCGGGCGGCGTTGCTGCCCCCACCGGCGCGGGCCCCCGGAGCCGGGGCGGAGCCGGCGGCGGACCCGGCGGCCTGATCGGCCGCCGCGGCCTCGGCGGCCTCGGCGGCGTGCTGGCGCTCGGCCTCGGCCCGGGAGGCGGCCTGCTCCGCGGCGGAGAGCCGCTCGTACATCGCCTGGTACTCGGCGATCTGCTTGTTCAGGTCGGTGCGCTGCTTCTCGACCTGGTCCAGCTGGCGCTGCGCCTCGGTGGCGGCGGTCTCGGCCGCGGCCTGGGCCTCGGTGGCCTGCTCGTCGGCCGTGACGGCCTCGCCCAGGATGCCGTTGTTGTGGTCGGCGATGGAGCCCAGCGTGCCGACGCGGTCCAGCAGCTCGTCGGCGGAGTCGCTGGTCAGCATCGCCTGCAGGGTGCTCAGCTGGTCGCCGGTGTAGGCGCTGCGGGCGACCTCGCGGACCCGGTCCCGGGCGCCGACCAGGGCGGCCTCGGCGGCCTCGACCCGGGCGGCCGCGGCGTCGACCTCGGCCTGCTTGGTCTCGAGCTCGACCCGGGCGTCGTTGAACTGCTCGGTGACGACCTCGAGTTCGTGCGCGCGCTCGGCGACCAGGGTGGCCGCCTCGGCGGAGGTGGTGGGTTCGGCCGCGGCGGGCGCGGGGCTGAGCAGCGGGGCGGCCACGAGGGCGCCGGCGGCGAGGAGGGTGACGACCGCCCGGCGGGAGGTGGACCCGCGGCGGGCAGGGTTGAGCGAACTCGCCATGTTCGGCGGGTGGTCCTTTCTTCCAACGAGCCGCCTACCGAGTTAGCTGACGGGTTCGGGTGGGAAGACACCCGGCACCTGCGGCCCGGCTGGGCCGCGCGGTGCTTCACCCCAGTGCTGCGGTGGGTCCCCGGTCCCCTGGCCCGCCGGAGTGCACGGGCCGCGGAGTTCGGCGGCGGTCTGGTCGGTCGCCACCGAGGGGTGGCTGAGGAGCCCGTCCGGACCGTCGCCCACCGTAAGGGCGTTATGGGCTCGTGACAAAGGCTCATTGCGATTTTGTTGAGAAACTCCCGGCGTGTGCTCCAACACGCTCACCGAGCGTGACAGGCGCGCCGGATCGGGCGTGTCGGCCGTCTCGGACACCGCGGTCGGGCGGCCGACACGCTTCCCGAGCTGGGCACCCGGCCGGACGCGGGCAGCGCCCCCGACCGCGGCCGGGCCGGGGAACCCCGACCGCCGTCGGCGACCGTCCGTCACGCTCCGCGAGCAACGGCGCGGCTCAGCGCCGTCGTGGCTCCGCGGTCCCACGGCGCTCCCGGCGCGGCGCTCCCCGACCGCCGACCCGGAGCCTGCTAGCGGGGCCCGGAGCGCGGCGCGCCAGGATGGACCGGTGCCCACCCTCACCACCGCCCCCTGGGACGACCCCGACGTCGCCGCGCTGACCGCCGCCCAGCAGGTCGAGCTGCGCGCCCGCTACGACGGCACCGGCGAGCCGGGGGTGCCGCCGTCCGCCGCCGACGTCGCCGTGGTGCTGCTGGCCCGGGACGACGACGGCACCCCGATCGGCTGCGGCGCCCTGCGCCCGCTGGGCGCGGCGGAGGCCGAGATCAAGCGGATGTACGTGGTTCCCGGCGCGCGCGGCCGCGGGGTGTCCAAGCTGCTGCTCGCCGGGCTGGAGGCCGAGGCGGTGGCCCGCGGCTGGACGACGGTGCGCCTGGAGACCGGCGTCCGGCAGCCGGAGGCGATCGCGCTGTACACCTCGACGGGCTACCGGCCGATCGAGGCGTTCGGGCACTACGTGGGTGCCGACGACCCGCACGCGGTCTTCTTCGCCCGGGAGCTGGGGTGAGCACCGCGGCCCGGTACGACGCGATCGTCGTCGGCGGTGGGCACAACGGGCTGGTCGCCGCCGCCTACCTGCAGCGCGCCGGGTGGTCGGTGCTGGTGCTGGAGCGGCGGGACGTGCTCGGCGGCGCCGCGGTCAGCCAGCAGGTGTTCGGCGGGGTCGACGTCCGGCTGTCGGCGTACTCCTACCTGGTCAGCCTGCTGCCCGACCGGATCGTGACCGACCTGGCGCTGCCGGTCCGCCTGGTCGACCGGGCCGTCGCCTCGTACACCCCGCTGCACCGCGACGGCCGGCACCGCGGCCTGCTGGTGGAGCGGGACGAGGGGCCGGCGACGGCGGCGTCCTTCCGGGCGCTCACCGGTGGCGACGGCGAACTGGCCGGCTGGCAGCGGTTCTACGGCCGGCTGACCACCCTGGCCGAGGACCTGGCGCCCACCCTCACCGAGCCGCTGCCCGGCGAGGCGGAGCTCACCGGCCGGCTGCGCGACCCGGCCATCTGGCACGACCTGCGCGAGCGGCCGCTGGCCGACGTCGTCGCCGACCACCTGACCGACGACGACCTGCGCGGCATCGCCCTCACCGACGGGCTGATCGGCACCTTCGCCGACGTGCACGCCGCCGACGGGCTGGCCGGGCGGTGCTTCCTCTACCACCTGGTGGGCAACGGCACCGGCCGCTGGCGGGTGCCGGTCGGCGGCATGGGCACGGTCAGCGGCGCGATCGCCACCGCCGCCCGCGCCGCGGGCGCCGACCTGGTCACCGGCGCCACGGTCACCGCCCTGGAGACCCGCGCCGACGGCGTCACGGTGCACTGGACCGACGCCGACGGGACTCCCTCGGCGGCCGACTGCTCGTACGCGGTCAGCGGCGCGGCGCCGACGGTGCTCGACGAGTTGCTGGGCGCGCCCCCGGCGCCCCGGCCCTCCGGGTCCCAGCTCAAGGTGAACATGGTGCTGCGGCGGCTGCCCGGGCTGCGCTCCGGGGACGACCCGCACCGGGTGTTCAGCGGCACGGTGCACGTCGACGAGTCGGCCTCGGCCATCGACGCCGCGTTCGCGGCGGCCGGCGCCGGGCGGCTGCCCGACGTCGTCCCGTTCGAGGTGTACTGCCACTCGCTGACCGACCCGTCGATCACCGGCGCCACGGGGCTGCACACGCTGACCCTGTTCGGTCTGCACACCCCGGCCGAGCTCTACGCGGCCGACCCGGTGGGCACCCGCGAGGAGGCGGTGCGCCGGGTCGTCGCCCAGCTCGACGAGCACCTGACCGAGCCACTGGCCGACTGCCTGGCCACCGACGCCGAGGGCCGGCCGTGCCTGCAGGCGGCCTCGCCGCTGGACGTCGAGGCCGCGCTGGCCATGCCGGGCGGGCACATCTTCCACGGCGACCTGTCCTGGCCGGTGGCGACCGACCCGGCCCAGGCCGGCACCTGGGGCGTGGCGACGGCACACCCGCGGGTGGTCGCGGCGTCGTCCGGGGGCACGGTGCGCGGCGGCGCGGTCAGCGGGCTCGGCGGGTTCGCCGCCGCCCAGCACCTGCTCGGGCGGTGACGGATCCGGCATCCGTGCGTGAGCAGCCGTGGCCGGGGAACGAACACCCGAGAGACCGAGACGGACCGAACCCGACGACTGGAGGCACCATGAGCACCCCGCCGAACCGCTCCTCCGACCAGGGCCAGCCGCCGAGGTCCCGGCGGAAGCGGACCCTCGCCGTCCTCGCCGGGGTCATCGTGCTGATCCTCGTGGTGATCTTCGGCTACATGCTGCTGGTCGGCGGTCTCGTCGACTGACCGGGCCCGCGTCGAGCTGCCGCCACCGGCCCGCCGACGGGCAGAGGTGCCACCCGCCGTGATCACATGGCGCGGTGCGGGTGGCGGACGAGGCGCGGGACCTCGCGGCGTCGGTGCGCCGCCGGCTGCGCGGGCGGGACACCTCGCTCATCGCCGCCGGGCTCACCTTCTACGCGGGGATCGCCGTCGTCCCGGGCCTGGTCCTCTCCCTCGCGCTGACCAGCTGGGTCACCAGCCGGGAGACCGTCCTCCGGATGACCGACCGGCTGGGCGAGGTGCTGCCCGCCGAGCTCGGCGCACCGGCCGCCCTGGCCCGGCTGGCCGACGCCGGCACGGGCCTGTCCGTGCTCGGTGGCCTGCTCACCCTGCTGCCCATCTCGCTGTACGGCGAAGGGCTGCGCCGGGCGCTGCTGCGGTTCAGCCCGGCGCACGACCGGTTCACCGCCTGGCGTGGCCGGCTGTTGGCGCTGCCGCTGCTGCTGGTCGCCCCACTGCTGACCTGGCCGCTGCTGCGGGCCGGGCAGGCGCTCGCCGAGCTGGCCGCCGAGCCCGGCCTCGGGAACGGGCTGGCCGCCCTCGCGGTCGGCTACTACTCGGTGCTCGGTGTGCTCACCGTGCCGCTGGCCTGGGTGTTCGGGGTGGTCGCCGCCGGTCGGCTGCGGTGGAGGGCGGTGCTGGCCGGTGCGCTGTTCACCGCGGCCTGCCTGTCGGGCTTCCTGCAGGGCTTCGTGCTGTTCCTGTCCCTGCCGCTGGACCTCGGCGCCCCGTTCGGCGGGCTCACCGTGGTCGGTGGGGTGATCGCCGTCGGCTTCTGGCTGTTCCTGCTGCACCTGGTGCTCATCGGCGGCTGGCTGTGCACCGAGGCGCTGGACGAACGCCTCGCCCAGCGGGCGGTCAGCCGCTGAGCGGCTGCTCCTCGACGAGCCGGTCGCGCTGCTCGTCCACGTCCCAGGCCGGCTCGGGCAGGCGCGGGCGCAGGTCGGTGAGCGTCTCCAGCAGCAGCCGGCCGACGGCCCAGTTGCGGTACCACTTGCGGTCGGCCGGCACCACGAACCAGGGTGCGGTGTCGGTGTCGGTGCGCTCCATCGCGGTGGCGTACGCCTCCTGGTACTCCGGCCACAGCGCCCGCTCGTCGACGTCGGAGGGGTCGAACTTCCAGCGCTTGGTCGAGTCGTCGAGCCGGGTCAGCAGCCGCTGCTTCTGCTCCCACGGCGACAGGTGCAGGAAGACCTTGACCACGGTCACCTCGTCGGCGGCCAGCTGCTCCTCGAACCGGGTGATCTCCCGGTAGCGCCGCTCGATCACCTCCGGCGGGGCCAGCTGCCGGACCCGGCCGACCAGCACGTCCTCGTAGTGGGAGCGGTCGAAGACGCCGATCTTGCCCGGCCCGGGCACGCCGCGGCGCACCCGCCACAGGAACGAGTGCCGCAGCTCCTCCGGCGTCGGCCTGCCGAAGGAGACCACCTGCACCCCGTGCGGCTCCATCGCGCCGAGGACGTGCTTGACCACCGCGCCCTTGCCGCTGGTGTCCATGCCCTGCAGCACCAGCAGCACCCGACGCCGGCTGCCGCCGGTGCCCTCGGCGTAGAGCCGCTGCTGCAGCTCGGCCAGCCGCTCCGCGTCGACCCGCATGACCTCCCGGGTGTGCTCCTTGTCGCCGGGGACGTGCGGCGTCGAGCGGGGGTCGAGCGTGCTCAGCCGGACCGGGGCGGGGGGCACGCGCAGGGCTCGGCGCAGGGAGGACATCCGCCCAGCCTAGGGACGCCGCTCGCGCCGGCCTCAGGTCAGGAGGTCGGGGAGCTCGCCGCGGTGCAGCACGACCATGCTGCTCACCGCCCGGGTGAGGACGACGTAGAGCCGGTGCAGCCCGCGCGGCTCGGCGGCCACGATCGCGGCCGGCTCCACCACCACGACGTGGTCGAACTCCAGCCCCTTGACCAGGGTCGCCGGCACCACCGAGACCCGGGCGGGCGCGCTGCCGTCGTCGGCCAGCGCCGTCACCTCGAGCCCGGCGGACGCCAGCATCCCGACCACCTCCGCGACGTCGGCGTCGGCGCAGACGACGCCGGTCGAACCCTCGGCGTCGGTCAGCTCGGCGACCACCGCGGCCAGCGGCCCGGCCAGTGCCGTCACCGGGCGCAGCCGGAGTGCACCGGGCTCCGCGCGGGCCGCGGTGGCCGCGGGCAGCCCGGGGGCGATCCGCGGCAGCAGCCGGTTGGCGAAGTCGAGGACCTCGCCGGGCACCCGGTAGCCCCGGGTCAGCGGCCGGATGGTCGTCCCCGGCCGGCCGAGGCCGGCCAGCGTCTGCGCCCAGTCCGGCGCCGACCAGGGGCTGGTGGCCTGGGCGAGGTCGCCGAGCACGGTCAGCGAGCCCGCGCCCAGGCGCCGGGCGATCGCCCGGCACTGCATCGGGGACAGGTCCTGCGCCTCGTCGACGACGACGTGGCCGTACCCGGGGGTGCGCTCCAGAAGGCCGGCGACCTCGTCGACCAGGACGGCGTCCGCGGCGGTCCACGGGGCGGTCCTCACCGACCGCGGCGCCTTCGGCCAGTGCAGCAGCGCCTGCTCCTCGTCGGTGAGGACCCCGCGGGCGGCCCGGGCCAGCCGCCCGGGGTCGGTGAACAGGTCGTGCACCAGCCCGGCGGCGTCCACCGCGGGCCAGACGGCGTCGCAGAAGGCGCGCACCTCGGCGCTGCGGGCGCAGCGGCGGGTCTCGGCGTCGGTCGGGCTGCCCCCGCCGGCCTCCTTGAGCCGCCGGGCGTACTCGGCCAGCCCCATCGCCAGCCGCTCCCGGCCGGCCGCGTAGTGCACCAGCTGCTGGTCGTCGGCGCCGCTGGTGCCGGCCCGGCGCAGGTCGTCGACGAAACGCTTGAGCCGGTCCTCGCCGATCCGGTACTTCCGGCCGGACAACGCCACCTGCACCGAGTCGACCGGCTTGCGGACGCCGCCCCACAGCGCCCGGCGCAGCACCTCGGCCATCCGCGGGTCGCCCTTGAGGACGGCGACCGCCGGCTCGTCCTGCGCCCGGACGGTCACCCGGGCGGTGAGGTCGGCGACCGTGGCCTGGTCGACCTCCACCTCGCCGAGGGCGGGCAGCACCTGCTCGATGTAGCGCAGGAACGCCCGGTTCGGCCCGACCACCAGCACGCCGGTGCGGGCCAGCTGCTCGCCGTGGGTGTAGAGCAGGTAGGCCGCCCGGTGCAGCCCGACGGCGGTCTTCCCGGTGCCGGGCGCGCCCTGCACGCAGATCGACTCGGCCAGCGGCGCCCGGACGATGTCGTCCTGGTCGGGCTGGATGGTGGCGACGATGTCCCGCATCGGGCCGCTGCGCGGGCGCTCGATCTCCTGCCGGAGGAACTCGCTGCCCTGCTCCTGGCCGATCTCATGGCCGGCCGCCAGCAGCTCGTCCTCGTAGCCGGTCAGCTCACCGGCGGCGAAGCCGAACCGTCGGCGGCGCGCCAGCCCCTGCGGGTCGGCGGCGCTGGCCTGGTAGAACGGCCGGCTCATCGGCGCCCGCCAGTCGATGACCACCGGGTCGCCGACGGCGTCGCGCACGTGCCGGCGGCCGATGTGGAAGGTCTCGGACTCCCCGTCGGTGCGGCCGAAGAAGGGCGGGACGCCGGGGTCGGCGGCCAGCGAACGCAGCCGCTCGGCGCGGGCGGCACCGAGGCGCTCGGACGCCCAGGCGTCCACCCCGGCGTCGGTGACGGCCGTGGCCGCGGTGCGCATCCGGGTCAGGCAGTCGGCTGCGTGGACCAGGTGGGCGCGCTCGGCGGCGAGGACGGGATCGGGGGCGGTCTCGGCGGTGGCGGGGGTCGGAGACACGGTCGGAGGACGCTACGCGTGCACGGGGACCGGCTCAACCGACTTCCGCGCGCGGCGCGCCGGGGATGTGTAGCGGGGCCCACACCGGAGCACCCACCAGGGCATGACCAGTGACTCCGCGCCGCCTCCCGTCATCGGGGCGATCGTCGACGACCGGGACGGCACCCCCCTGGGTACCGTGACCGCCGTCTTCCTCGACGACGTGACCGGCCAGCCCACCTGGATCGGCCTCACCGAGGGGCTGCACGCCGCGCCCGACGACGAGGAGGTGCCGACCATCGCACCGATGGCCGGCGCCGAGCTCACCGGCGGCCGGCTGCACCTGACCGTGCCCGTCACGGCGGTCCGCTCCGCCCCGCGCGTCGCCCGCCCGGACCACCTCAGCCCCGAGGAGGAGGCCGTGCTGCAGGAGCACTACCGCCTCGGCGAGGTCGCCGGCACCGGGCCGGCGGTGGAGCGCCCCGGGACGACTCCCCCCGCCGGTCACGCCTCGGCCGACGGTGCGATGACCCGCTCGGAGGAGCAGCTCCAGGTCGACACGGTGATCGAGCCCTGGACCCGCGCGGTGCTGCGGATCGAGGAGGTCTCCGAGGAGGTGATGGTGCCGGTGACCGTCACCCGGCAGCGTGCCCGGATCGAGTACCTGCCGGTCCGCCCCGGCGACCGGCCGGACGGCGACGCGACGATCGACCCGGGCAGCGAGCGGACCGGCGAGTGGGTGACCCTCTACGGCGAGCGGCCGGTGGTCTCGGTCGAGCGGGAGCCGATCGAGCGGGTGCGGCTGGCGACCTCCTGGACGACGGAGCAGCACGAGGTCGGTGACCAGCTCCGCCGCGAGCAGGTCGAGCTGACCACCGTGCAGGACCCGCGGGGCTGAGCCGGGTCAGGCCCCGGGGCCGCCCAGCCACCACCCCAGCGCCCCGGACACCAGCCCCGGCGTGACCACGTGGCCGCCGGCGAACTCGTCGTAGGTGACCTCGTACCCGTCGGCGGCCAGCTCCGCGGCGACCCGCCGGCCGCACCGGGCCACCGGCAGCACCCGGTCGTCGGTGCCGTGCGCGACCCAGAACCGCGGCCGTCCGTAGCGGCCCGGTGGCGCGGCGAACCCCGGGGAGAAGGCCAGCACCGCCTCGGCGAGGTCGCCGTTGGCGATCCCCAGCGACAGTGCGTACGAGGCACCGTCGGAGAACCCGCCGATCGCGACCCGGTCGACCGCCGTGCGGGCGACGACCTGGGCGAGGGCGGCGTCGATGCTGGCGACGTCGCGCCCCAGCCCACCGGCGAGGAGATCCCAGGTGGACGCCGCCGACGTCGGCGCGAGCACCAGCACCCCGCGGGCGGCGGCCGGCTCGCCGACCAGCGCCAGCGAGTCGTCCGCCGAACCGCCCGCCCCGTGGCAGAACACCAGCAATGGGCGGGGCACCGGGTCACCCGGCGGGACGGCGAGCACCGCTCCCGTCCCCGTCCCCGGGTCCAGGGTGGTCAGCCCCGGCGGGAACGGGACGCCGGCTGGGTCGGGGAGGGGGCGGCTGTCGAGGCGGCCGTCGGCGGCGCGGCGGGGAACGGACACCACGGTCCCCTACCCGCCGGCCGGCCCATCCGCACGGAGGAGGTCAGGCCGGTCGCTCCTCCGGTTCGACGATGTGCACCCGGACGGCGCGGAACTGGGCGGGGGTCTGCAGCAGCACCGCCTTGGTCGGCTCCCCGACGTCCAGCGGGGCCAGCCGCGGCAGCTCGGCCAGCGGACGCAGCCGCGGGTCCTCGAGCACCTCGGCGACCAGCCCCCGGTCGCCGCCGGGGGCCAGCGCCTGCAGCCCGTCGGCGTGCGGCAGCAGCACCCGGGCCGCGGTGTCGGCCGCCGCGCCCACCACGGCGTCGGTCTGGTTGGCCCGCCGGCGGGCGAACCGCTGCTGCGACCAGCCGCCGGCCGCGGTGCGGCCCTGCACCCGGCGCGCGTCGACCTTGGAGACGACCAGCGCGGCGCCGTCGAACACCCCGACCGCCCAGCGGCCGCGCCGGACCAGCAGCACGGCCGTGCGCCGGGGCTGCCGGGCGGCGACGGTCAGCGAGGTCAGCACCGCCGGCCCCGGCGTCCAGCCCGGCGGGCCGGTCACCTGCAGCCAGGTGGCGTCGGCGCAGGTGATCACCGCGTCGCCGTCCTCGACCCGCACCTCGCCGAACGCCCCGTGCCGCTCCGCGACGCCGTCCAGCCAGCGGCCCAGCCGCTCGGGGGCCACCCCGAGCAGCCGTCCACCACCGGCGGCCGGTCGGGGCGAGGTCATCGCGCGAGGGCGGGGTCGGCGACGTGCTCGGCGGGCACGTGCAGCAGCCCCTGCCCGAGGGCCACGACGGCGGCCGCGACCAGGGTGGCGACCACGGCCACCAGCACGCTCGCGTTGGCGCCGACCGTGTCGACGATCTGGCCCGCCAGCGAGGCGCCCACCGCCACACCGAGGGCCAGCGCCGTCCCGATCCAGGTGAAGGCCTCGGTGACGGCGGCCCGCGGGACGAGCACCTCGGCCAGCGTGAACGCGCTGATCAGCGACGGCGAGACGGCGACCCCGGCGACGACCACCAGCGGCAGCATCAGCCAGAAGTCCTCCACGAGCAGCAGCGGCACGGTGAGCACGCTGAGCACCAGCAGCGCGGCCACCAGCCGGTGGCGCAGCGGCAGCCGCCAGTGCACCGCGCCCCAGCCGATCCCCGAGGCCATCGACCCGGCCGCCAGCCCGGCGATGAGCAGGCCGGCCAGGGACCGCTGGTCGACCTCGTCGGCGAAGGCGACCAGCGCGATCTCCAGCGTGCCGAGGACCGCCCCGACCGCAGCACCGACGACGAAGAGCACCCGCAACCCGCGGGTGCGCATCGCCGAGGGGCCGCCGCGGTGCTCGTGCTCGGCCGGCGGCGGCTCGGTGCGCCGCTGGGCGGCGAACAGCAGGCCACCGACCGCGGCGAGGGTGAACGCGGTGACCAGGCCGGAGGTGGTGTGCCCGGTCGTGGACAGGAAGGTGACCAGCACCGGCCCGACGATGAAGACGAACTCGTCGACCACCGACTCCATCGCCAGGGCGGTGGGCAGTCGTGGCGTGCCGCGCAGCAGGTGGGTCCAGCGCACCCGGATCATCGAGGCGACCGGCGGGATGGTGGCCCCGGCGGCGGCGGCGCTGAGGAACACCGTCCACAGCGGCCAGTCCTGGCGCACCGCGGCCAGGAACACCACGGCGGAGGTGACGAAGGCCGCCAGCACGGCGAGCAGCACCCGCCGCTGGGCGTGGGCGTCGGCCAGCCGGCCGATCACCGGCCCGGCGACGGCGGTGGCGACCGCCCCGACGGCCGCGACGGCGCCGCCCAGTCCGTAGGAGCCGGTCTCGTCCTGGACCAGCAGCACGCTGCCCAGGCCGAGCATCGACAGCGGCAGCCGGCCGATGAACGCGGCCAGCACCATCGGCACCGCGTGCGGCGTCCGCAGCACGTGCAGGTACGGGTTGGGCACGAGCGGGGCTGCCTCCGGGACGGGGTCGGGCGTGCCGCAGCCACGGTAACCGACGGACCCGTCCGGCCCCGGACATGACGGAGTCCCGTCCCCGACCACGTTGTCGGGAACGGGACTCCGTCGAGGGGCCGGGCCGCGACGGCGACGCTGCCGCGCGGACCGGGGTCCTTTCTCAGGCCAGCCGGCTCTTGAGGATCTCCAGCTCGTCCCACAGGGTGGTCGGCAGCTTGTCACCGAACTTCTCGAACCACTCGGTGATCTGCGGGACCTCGGCGCGCCACTCCTCGGGGTCGACGCGCAGCGCCTGCTCGACCTGCTCGCGGGTCATGCCGAGCCCGGAGACGTCCAGCGAGTCCGGCGTCGGCACGTGCCCGACCGGCGTCTCCTCGGCGGCGGCGGTGCCCTCCAGGCGCTCGACGACCCACTTGAGCACCCGGCTGTTCTCGCCGAAGCCGGGCCACAGGAAGCCGCCCTCGTCGTCCCGGCGGAACCAGTTGACGTAGAAGATCCGCGGCAGCTTGCTGGCGTCGTGCTGCTTGCCGGTCTCGACCCAGTGCTTGAAGTAGTCGCCGGCGTTGTAGCCGATGAACGGCAGCATCGCGAACGGGTCGCGGCGGACGACGCCGACGGCGCCGGTGGCCGCGGCGGTGGTCTCCGAGGAGAGCGTGGACCCCATGAAGACGCCGTGGTTCCAGTCCCGCGCCTCGCTGACCAGCGGGATCGTCGTCTTGCGGCGACCGCCGAAGAGGATCGCCGAGATCGGCACGCCCTTCGGGTCCTCGTACTCCGGGGCGAGGATCGGGCACTGGCTGATCGGGGTGCAGAACCGGCTGTTCGGGTGGCTGGAGGGCTCGTCGGACCCCGGCGTCCAGTCGGCGCCCTTCCAGCTGGTCAGGTGGGCCGGCGGCTCGTCGGTCATCCCCTCCCACCAGATGTCGCCGTCGTCGGTGAGCGCGACGTTGGTGAACACCGAGTTGCCGTGCTCGATCGTGCGCATGGCGTTGGGGTTGGTGTCCCACCCGGTGCCGGGCGCGACGCCGAACAGGCCGTACTCGGGGTTGATGGCGTAGAGCCGGCCGTCCTCGCCGAAGCGCATCCAGGCGATGTCGTCGCCGATCGTCTCGACCTTCCAGCCCGGGATGGTCGGCTCGAGCATCGCCAGGTTGGTCTTGCCACAGGCGCTGGGGAAGGCGCCGGCGACGTAGTAGGTCTTCTGCTGGGGGCTGGTCAGCTTGAGGATCAGCATGTGCTCGGCGAGCCAGCCCTCGTCGCGGGCCATCACCGAGGCGATCCGCAGCGAGTAGCACTTCTTGCCCAGCAGCGCGTTGCCGCCGTACCCGGAGCCGTAGGACCAGATGGCCCGCTCCTCGGGGAAGTGCACGATGTACTTGGTCTGGCTGCACGGCCACGGGACGTCGGCCTGGCCGGCCTCGAGCGGCGCGCCGAGGGAGTGCATGGCCGGGACGAAGTCGCGGTCGGTGCCCATCGCCTCGAGCACCCGGCTGCCGATCCGGGCCATCACCCGCATGGAGACGACGACGTACTCGGAGTCGGTGAGCTCCACGCCGAACATCGGGTTCTCGGCCTCGACCGGGCCCATGCAGAACGGGATGACGTACATCGTGCGGCCACGCATGGAGCCGCGGTACAGCTCGGTCATCACCGCCTTCATCTCGCCCGGGTCCATCCAGTTGTTGGTCGGGCCGGCGTCGGCCTCGTCGACCGAGCAGATGTACGTGCGGTCCTCGACCCGGGCGACGTCGCTGGGGTCGGAGGCGCAGTGGAAGGAGTTGGGCTTCTTCGCCAGCCGGGTGAAGGTGCCGGCGTCGACGAGCTTGGTGGTGAGCCGCTCCCACTCCTCGTCGCTACCGTCGACCCACACCACCTGGTCCGGCGCCGTCAGTTCGGCCATCTCCTGCACCCAGGCCAGCAGCCGGGGGTGGGTGGTCGGGGCGTTGTCGAGACCGGGGGTGGCAACAGAAGTCACGGCGTCTCCTCTGGGGTACGCCGGGTGCGGAACGGCACCGGCGCTGGAGCTGGGCGGCTGGGGAGCGCCGTCCCGGCCACGTCGGTGGGGCCGGGGCGGATCGCATGAGACTAGCGGGTGAATTGCGTACGTATAAGACGTCTACCTCAAGTGTGACCCAGCTCGCCGGGGGATGTACCGGGACGGATGTCCCGTTGTGCGCGGGGCGAGCCGACACCCGGACCCGGTCCGGGTGTCGGAGCCGACTGCCCTGGCCTGAGCCGGCGGACCTGAGGGGGAGCCGTGCCGTGGCGCGGCTCCCCCTCAGGTGGCGCGGCTCAACCCCCGCTGTGGCCGTAGGCGGGGCCGTGCTCGGCCAGGAACGTGTCCCAGCCACCGGGGGCCGGGCTCCCGCCCACCTCGGCGGCGAGCTTGTCCAGGTACCAGTGCCAGCCCATCGCGAAGTCGGCGACCTCGGTGCCGGCCGGGAAGACCTGGGTGAACCGCAGGATCGTCCGGCCGTCCTCGGTGGTGAGGTCCAGCTCGACCCGCCACCCCTCGTCGGTGAGCCACTCGACGACCAGCCGGTGCGGCGGCGCGCACTCGGCGATCCGCATCGGCTCGCCGACCAGCTCCTCCTCGTGGGTCATGGTGAAGGTGCCGGTGCCCCCGACGCACCGGTCGCCCTCGAAGGTGCCGATCCAGCGGGCCATCCGGTCGGGTTCGGTGAGCGCGGCCCAGACGTCCTCGATCGGGTCGGGCCAGCTGCGGCGGAACTGCAGGCGCACCCCCTCGGGCACCTCGCCGACCTGCCCCAGCCGCTCGTCGTCCGTGGTCATCGACCGTCCTCCTGCCCTCGGGCCCGCCGACCGCGGGCGATCTCGGTGTCCAGCGCGTCCAGGCGCTGGGCCCACAGCCGGCGGTAGGGCGCCAGCCAGGCATCGAGCTCGGCGAGCGGCGCGGGGTCCAGCGCGTACAGCCGGCGCTGCCCGTCGGCCCGCACCCGGACCAGGCCGGCCTCGCGGAGCACCCGCAGGTGCCGGCTGACCGCCGGGCGGCTCACCGGGAAGCGCTCGGCCAGCTCGCCGGCGCCCTGCTCACCGGCGGCGAGCAGGGCGACGATCTGCCGCCGGATGGGGTCGGCCAGGGCTCCGAGCGCCTCCATGCAGCATGTGTAACACGAAGCTTACGTAAGCCTCCAGTTACGCACGACGGTTCGGACGCCGGCCGACGGGGAACGCCCCGGGCATGACCGTCACCGACCCCGACGTCCCGGACCCGCTCAACGACCCGCGCACCACCCAGGCCGACCCCGGCGCCCTCGGCGAGGGCGAGGACCTCGCCTCGGCCGAGGACGACGAGGTGGCCACCGGCGAGGACGAGCTCGCCACCGCCCGCACCGAGGCCGACGAGGCCGGCGGCGGCGACGTCACCGGCGGGTTCGCCGGCGCGGTGGGCGAGGCCCCGCCGGCCGACCGGACCTGAGCCGGACCGGTCCGTCCCGGGGGCGTGTCACCCACCGGGTGGCCGGGTAGCGCTGCGGCACGGGCTGAGCAACGGCCCGCGCGCAGTCTCCGAGGAGGACCCATGGCCACCGGTGAGACCGGCTTCGCCGACGTCAGCTACGACCTCATCTCCGTGCAGTACCACTCCCTGAAGGCCGGGCACGACTACGGCCAGTACGTCCGGGACGCCGAGAACGCCGGCCTGGACGACGTCGCCTCGTTCTTCCGCGAGGTGATGGAGCAGGACTCCCAGCGGGCGAAGCGCTGCCACGACCTGCTGCGGAAGCTCTCGGACACCGAGACGGGCGGACCGGCGCTCAGCTGATCCGTCCCGACGCACCAGAGTGGCCACTCCGGCGCTCCCGGGCGCCGGAGTGGCCATTCCGGCGCACTGGTGCGGCCGGCGAAATCCGGGTGCGGCGCGACGGACGCGGTACGTAGCCTCTGCGGCCGCCCCTCCCACCGCTCCTGGAGGTCCCCCGTGCAGGCCCTGTCCGAGGCCGCGATCCGCCGGTCGCTGGTCAACTGCTCCCGCAGCGAGGCCGCGGCGATGACGCTCCCCCGCGACATCGACGACGTCGACTGGCCCGCGGTCGACGTGCTCGGCTGGCGCGACCCGAAGGCGGAGCTGCGCGGCTGGCTGGTGCACGAGCACGAGGGCCGGCCCGTCGGGGTGGCGCTGCGCGCGGCGGACACGAAGATGTCCAGCCGCCGGTCGGCGATGTGCCTGCTCTGCCACACGGTGCAGAGCGCCGATGCGATCTCGCTGTTCACCGCCCGCCGGGTGGGCGAGGCGGGCCGCAACGGCAACACGATCGGCACCTACGTCTGCGCCGACCTGCGGTGCGCCGGCCGGGTGCGGGAGGTGCCGCCGTCGGCCCAGCACCTGGACGAGGAGCTGCAGGCCCTCGCCGTCCAGGAGCAGGCCGAGGGCCTGCGCCAGCGGTTGGCGGCGTTCACCGCCGACGTGCTGCGCCGCTGAGCCCCGGGGACGACGATGGGGTGATGATCAAGACCCCCCTGACCCGCTGGTTCGACCTCGACGCCCCGGTGTTCGGTGCGCCGATGGCCGGCGTCGCCGGCGGCGAACTCGCCCGGGCGGTGTCGCTCGGGGGCGGGCTGGGGATGATCGGCGTCGGCGCGGGGACGGCCCCGGAGTGGATCACCGAGCAGGCCCGGCTGCCCACCGAGGCCGACGTCTCCTTCGGCATCGGCCTGATGGCCTGGGTGCTCGCCGACCGGCCCGAGCTGCTGGCCGCCGCGGTGGCCAGCGAGCCGGCGCTGGTGTCGGTCTCCTTCGGCGACCCGGCGCCGTTCGTCGGCCCGCTGCACGACGCGGGGATCGCCGTCGCCACCGCGGTGAACACCCTCGCCGACCTGGACCGGGCGCAGGAGGCCGGGGTCGACGTGATCGTGGCCCAGGGCACCGAGGCCGGAGGGCACACCGGGCACCGGGCCACCCTGCCGTTGCTGCAGGAGGTGCTGGCCGCCACCGACCGGCCGGTGCTCGCCGCCGGCGGGGTGGCCACCGGTGCCGGGCTGGCCGCCGTCCTGGTGGCCGGCGCCGCCGGGGCGTGGGTCGGCACCCCGTTCCTCAGCTGCACCGAGGCGACCATCTCGGCCGCGGCGCGCGAGCGGATCCGGGCCGCGAGCGGCGACGACACCGTGCTGACCCGGGCCTTCGACATCGCCCAGGGGCTGGCGTGGCCGGACCGCTGGCCCGGCCGGGCGCTGGTCAACGAGTTCACCGAGACCTGGCACGGCCGGGAGGCCGAGCTGCGCGGGGACACCCGGGCGGCCGAGTGGGTGCACCGGGCACGCACCGAGGGCGACCTGTCCGCCGCGCCGGTCTACGCCGGGGAGTCCGTCGGGCTGGTCACCGCGGAGGAGTCGGCCACCGACGTCGTCCGGCGGCTGAGCGCCGACGCGCGCAAGGCCCTGGAGCGCGCCCCCCGCCTGCTCGGCTGAGCCGGCCCCCTCGCAGGGTCCCGACGCGAGCTTGCGAGGGGCGGGGGGCGAGGGGGTCCTTCACGCGTCCTCGCAGCCCTCGGCGGCGGGGACGGTGGTGAGCGGGTGGGTGTCGGCCCAGGCACGCTCGAGCAGCTGCAGCAGCGTCTCGGCGGGCTGGGCACCGGCGGCGCCGTAGGTGCGGTCGACGACGAAGAACGGCACGCCGGTCGCGCCGAGCGCCCGGGCGGTCTCGATGTCCGAGCGCACCGCGGGCAGGAACCGGTGGTCGGCCAGCGCCGCGCGCACCTCCGCCTCGTCCAGCCCGACCTCGACGGCCAGCGGGACGAGCGAGTCGACGTCGAAGACCGACCGCTGCTCGGTGAAGTGGGCGTGCAGCAGCCGCTCCTTCATCTCGCTGCGCAGCCCGCGCCCGGCGGCCAGGTGGATCAACTGGTGGGCCAGCAGGGTGTTGCCGCTGACACCGTCGGCCAGGTGGTACTCCAGGCCCTCACCCGCGGCGATCTCCTCGACCCGGCGCATCTGGCCGGCCATCTCCTCGACGCTGCTGCCGTACTTGGCGGCCAGCGCGGGGAGGGTCGGCTCGGTGTGCCCCTCCGGGATGCTCGGGTCGAGCTGGAACGACCGCCAGACGACCTCCACCTGGTCGGCGTACGGGAAGCGGGAGAGCGCCGTCTCCAGCTTGCGCTTGCCGATGTAGCACCACGGGCACACGACGTCGGACCACACCTCGACCTGCATGCCCCGCGCAACCGGCGGCCGGCCCCGGCCATTCCGGCTGGTCAGGAGACGGCAGCCCCCGGCACGTGCTCCGCGCCGATCCGGATGATCTCGTCCAGCCGCTCGCGGGCCCGGGTGAGCTCGGCGATCTGCCGCTCGATGCCGTCCCGCTGCTCGACCAGCCGGGCCAGCATGGCCGGGGTCGCGACGCCGGAGTGCACGCACGGCAGCAGCTCGAGGACGTCCTTGCTGGTCAGCCCGGCGGCATACAACTGCTGCACGAACCGCACCCGGCCCACCGCGCTCTCGGCGTAGCGGCGCTGCCCGCTGGGGGTGCGCTCGGCGTCCAGCAGCCCCTGCTCCTCGTAGTAGCGCAGCGCCCGCACGCTCACGCCGGCACGCGCGGCGACCTCACCGATGCGCAGCACCGGACCTCCTGGGGTGTTCGGGCTCACACTTGACCCTGACGTCAACGTGAGGTTCTAGCGTCCCGCACAGCAATCCCGAACGCAAGGAGAACCCCATGGACCTCACCGGATCGGTCGCCCTCGTCACCGGCGCCAACCGCGGCCTCGGCCGGCACTTCGCCCGGCAGCTCGTCGAGCGCGGCGCCGCCAAGGTCTACGCCACCTCCCGCCGTCCGGAGCTGGTCGACGTCCCCGGCGTCGAGGTGCTGCGGGTCGACGTCACCGACCCGGAGTCGGTGTCGGCGGCAGCCGCGGCCTCCGGCGACGTGAGCCTGCTGGTCAACAACGCCGGCATCACCACCGGCGCGAACCTGGTCACCGGCGACCTGGCCGAGATCCGGCGGGAGATGGACACGCACTTCTACGGCACGCTGGGCGTCGTCCGGGCGTTCGCCCCCGTGCTCGCCCGCAACGGCGGCGGCGGGATCGTCAACGTGCTCTCGGCGCTGTCCTGGTTCTCCTACGACGGCGCGAACGCCTACAGCGCGGCGAAGGCGGCGGCGTGGAGCCTGACCAACGGTGTCCGGCTCGAGCTCACCGGCCAGGGCACGCAGGTGACCGGGGTGGTGCTGGGGGCGGCCGACACCGACATGATGGCCGGCTACACCGGCCCGATGAGCGACCCGGCCGACGTCGTCCGGGCGGCGCTCGACGGCGTCCAGGCCGGCGACTGGGAGGTGCTGGTCGACGACTGGAGCCGTGGCGTCAAGGCCTCGCTGTCCGCCGACCCGCGCGAGTTCTACGCACCGCAGGCCGGCTGAGCCACCCCACCGCCGCAGGCCCCGCGGCAGGGGCCCGCCGTGAGCCCGCGAGCGGTGGGGGGCAGCGGGGCCCTTAGCGGACGCCGACGAGGTCGACGACGAAGACCAGGGTGGCGCCGGGCTTGATGACGCCGCCGGCACCCCGGTCGCCGTAGGCCTTGTGCGGGGGGATGGTCAGCCGGCGGCGCCCGCCGACCTTCATGCCGACGATGCCCTCGTCCCAGCCCTGGATGACCATGCCGACGCCGATCCGGAACTCCAGGGGGTCGCCGCGGTCCCAGGAGGCGTCGAACTGCTCGCCGCCGTCGTGGGTGACGCCGACGTAGTGGGCGCTCACCAGGCTGCCGGCGGTGGCCTCGGCGCCGTCACCGACCACCAGGTCCTCGATCACCAGGTCGTCGGGGGCCGGACCGGTCGGCGGCTCGACGTCGGGGCGGGTCAGTTCTGCCACGGGGTCTCCTCGGGGTTCGGTGCCAGGGGTTCGGTGCCAGGGCTGTCCCGGCGGACACCGCCCCATCCAACCCGCCACCGCCCCGGGACCGCAGGCCGGGCCGCCCGCCTGGATGAGGCGCACCCGGGCGCCGGGAGGTAGGTTGCCCACGGTGGCCGGGTGCGCACACTCGGCTGCGGTCCCGGGGCGCGCGTCGCGCGTCGCCCCCCGTCGTACCGGCAGAGCTCAGGAGGTTGCACCATGACCCCCGACCTCTCCCCCGGCGGCGGAGACGACCTCTTCACCGGCGGCGGCGAGGCGGGCCGGCTGATGGCTGCCCTCGACTGGTCCG
This sequence comes from Modestobacter sp. SYSU DS0904, assembly GCF_054051115.1. Lineage (NCBI taxonomy): Bacteria > Bacillati > Actinomycetota > Actinomycetes > Geodermatophilales > Geodermatophilaceae > Modestobacter > Modestobacter sp. SYSU DS0904. The sequence goes on from NZ_JBJHAQ010000004.1 coordinate 113,126, forward strand.
CCACGCCGGTGGGCCCCGTCGAAGGGTGGCCGGCGAGCCTCCGGTACGCCGTCCGCACGATCCTGGCCTCGCGATTCCCCATGATCATCACCTGGGGCCCGCAGTACACCCAGATGTACAACGACGGCTACGCCACCCTGATCGGCGCCAAGCACCCCGAGGCCCTCGGCGGCGACCTACGGGTCACCCAGGCCGAGGGGTGGGGCGTCCTCCAGGGCCCGATCGAGCACGCGATGACCACCCGCGAGGCCACCTGGCTACCCCGCCTGCCCCTGCTGCTGGAGCGCGCCGGCTACCGCGAGGAGACCTACTTCACCGTCTCCCACGCCCCCGCCTTCGGCGACGACGGGCTGGTTGCGGGGATGCACGCCGTCTGCACCGAGGTGACCAACGAGGTGCTCGGCGAGCGGCGCCAGCGGTTGCTGCACGAGCTCTCCTGCACGCAGGCCGAACGGGGTGACGAGCAGGCCGTGCTCGCGGGCCTGTGCGGCACCTTGGGCAGCGATCCGCTCGATGTGCCGTTCGCGGCGGTCTACCTCGACCAGGGCGACGGCCTGCGACGGACCGTCACGGTCGGCTGCCCGGCCGAGCTGCTGCCCACATCCGTCGCCGACGCCTCCGCGCTGCCCGGACCGGTTGCCGGGCTCGGGCTGGTCGGCGGGTACTGGCAGGACCCGGTCCGCGAGGCGGTCGTGCTGCCGTTGGTCGGCGCAGCGGGTGAGGAGCGGATCGGCGTCCTGGTCGCCGGGGTCAGCCCGAACCTCGCCCTGGACCAGGAGTACCGCACCTTCCTGGAGCTGGCCGCCGGCCAGGTGGCCACCGCGCTGGGCAACGCCCGGGCCTTCGAGGCCGAGCGGCGGCGGGCGGAGTCGCTGGCCGAGCTGGACCGGGCGAAGACCGCCTTCTTCTCCGACGTCAGCCACGAGCTGCGCACCCCGCTGACGCTGCTGCTGGGCCCGATCAGCGACGTGCTGGCCGACCCGGACGCACCGCTGCCGGAGAGCGCCCGCGAGCAGCTGACCCTCGCGCTGCGCAACGGGCAGCGGCTGCAGCGCCTGGTCAACGACCTGATGGACGTCGCGGCGATCGAGGGCGGCCGGGCCGCCGCCGTCCGGGTGGAGACCGATGTCGCGGCGTTCACCGCCGAGCTCGCCGGGGTGCTGCGCTCGGCCGCCGAGCGGGCCGGCCTGGAGCTCACCGTCGACTGCCCGCCGTTGCCGCACCCGGCCTACGTCGACCCCCGGATGTGGGAGAAGGTGGTGCTGAACCTGCTGTCCAACGCGGTGAAGTACACCTTCGTCGGCAGCATCGAGGTCACCCTGCGCGCGGCGGGCGAGGAGCTGGTGCTCGCCGTCCGCGACACCGGCATCGGCATCCCCGCCGCGGAGCTGCCGCTGGTCTTCGACCGCTTCCACCGGGTGCAGGGCTCGGCCGCGCGCACCCGGGAGGGCACCGGCATCGGGCTGGCGCTGGTCCGCGAGCTGGTGGCCCTGCACGGCGGGTCGGTCACGGTGGCCAGCGAGCCGGGCGCGGGCAGCACCTTCACCGTCACCGTGCCGTTCGGCTCCCCCGACGTCGCCCCGGACGACGCCGCCCCACCGGCCCCGTCGGCGACCGCCCACGGCACCGCGGCCAGCTGGGAGCGGGACGTCACGGTGCTGCCGGACCCGGTCGGACCACCGGACGCCGCCGCGACGGTGCTGATCGTCGACGACAACGCCGACATGCGCAGCTACCTGGTCCGCCTGCTCTCCCCGATCTGGGCGGTGCGCACCTGCGCCGACGGCGAGGAGGCGCTGCGCAGCATCGCCGAGCACCGCCCGGACGTGGTGATCACCGACGTGATGATGCCGCGGGTCGACGGGTTCGAGCTGCTGCGCCGGCTGAAGGGCCACCCGGACACCCGGTCGATCCCGGTGATCATGCTGACCGCCCGGGCCGGGCAGGAGGCCGCGGTGGAGGGCTTCGCCGCCGGCGCCGACGACCACCTGGCCAAGCCCTTCCAGGCCACCGAGCTGGTGCACCGCGTCCGCGTCGCGGTCGAGCGGGCGGGCCAGAGTCGCCCGGCGCCCCCGCCGCCGGCCGCGACGCCCGGCCCGGCCCCGGACGTGCGCTCGCTGGTGCCGGCCAGCCGGCGGCCGACGGTGCACGTGCCCACCCCGCCGCCGCCCCCGACCGGCGACGGGGTCTCCCGGGAGCGCTGGCGGTTCGCCTCCGTCCCGCAGTCGATCGCCGGGCTGCGCCGGGCACTGCGCCGCTTCCTCGCCGCCGCGGAGCTGGACGAGGACCAGGCCTACGACCTGACGCTGGCCGCCTGCGAGGCGGCGACCAACGCGATCGAGCACGCCCAGGACCCGAGCGAGCCCTTCTTCGACGTCACCGCCGAGGCCGCCGCCGACGCGGTGGTCATCACCGTGCGCGACTACGGCCAGTGGCGGGAGCGGGTCCCGAGCATGGACCGCGGCCGGGGCGGGATGCTGATGAGCGCCTTCGCCGAGATCACCGCGACGCCCGGTCCCGAGGGGACCACCGTCGTCATCCGCGCCCACCGCGCCGACGACGACGCCACCTCGGTCTGACTCCCGGGCACCGCCCGCCACACCCCGCCCCCGCCCCGCCCGCACCGACGGGCGGCCCGGACCGCTGCGCCGATCACCCCACCCGGTGCCCCTGCTCCCGGTGGTCGTCCGAGTGCGCTCCGGAAGGGCGCGGATCGGCATTGACAGCGACAGTTGTGACCCGGATAACATGTACGGCAGCAGCACGGTTGTACGGATGCCGAACACCGCCCCTGGCAATGCCGCCTCGGGACGTCGCCGTCGAGTCACCGGGAGAGCAGCGTGAGCGCTCCGCAGGACCTGCTCGACCCGCGCACCACGGCCGCCGCCCCCGCCCCGGGCCTCACCGGGAACGTGGCCGAGACCCTGGTCTCCACCCTGGTCGCCCAGGGCGTGGAGCGGGTGTTCCTGAACCCCGGCACCGACACCGCGCCCGTCCAGGAGGCGATCGCGGCGCTGCGGTCCGCCGGCCGCGCCGTGCCGCGGGTGGTGCTCTGCCGGCACGAGGCCGTCGCCCTGGCCGCCGCGCACGCCGCCTTCGCGGTGAGCGGGCGTCCCCAGGTCGTGATGGTCCACGTCGACGTCGGCACCCAGAACCTCGGCGCGATGCTGCACAACGCGGCCCGCGCCGAGGCCGGGGTGGTGGTCATCGCGGGCCTCACCCCGCGCACCAGCTCGGGCCAGGTGCCCGGCGGCCGCGACACGGTCGTGCACTGGCAGCAGGACGTCCCCGACCAGGCCGGCATCGTCCGCGGGTACGTGAAGTGGTCCACCGACCTGCACGCGGCCGCCACCGTCCCGGAGCAGCTGGCCCGCGCGTTCCAGGCGGCCGCCGCGACGCCGCCCGGCCCGGTCTACGTCACGGTGGCGCGCGAGGTGCTGATGGAGTCGGCGCCGGCCACCCCGCCGCCCGCCCCGCGGCGCGCGCTCCCGGCGCCCATGGCCCCGGACCCGGTGCAGCTGGCCCGGGCCGCCACGCTGCTGGCGGCGGCGGAACGGCCGGTCGTCGTCACCAGCCGGCTGGGCCGCGACGTGGCCGCGGTCGCGGAGCTGGCCCGGGTCGCCGAGCTCCTCGGCGCGCCGGTGCTCGACCGGCGGGAGCGGGTCAACCTCCCCTCCGACCACCCCTGCTACGTCACCGGCCCCGGCCGGACGGCGGAGCTGCTCGAAGGCGCCGACGTCGTCCTGGTCGTCGACTGCGACGTGCCGTGGGTGCCGTCCCGGTCGGCGCCGCCGGCCGAGGCGACCGTGATCCAGCTGGACGCCGACCCGCTCAAGCTGTCGATGCCCGGGTGGGACTTCCCGGTCGACCTGTCCCTGCAGGCCGACCCGCGACTGGGGCTCCGGGCGCTCGCCGGTGAGCTGACCGCGCTCGCCGCCAGCGGCGCCCTGACCCCCCGCCCGCTCCCCCGGGTCGTCCCGGCCGCGCCTGCGCCGGTGGACGACCCGCTGACCGTGGCCGCCGTCGTCCGGGCGCTCGACGAGGTGCTCGACCCGGCCGACCTGCTGCTGGACGAGGCGGTCACCAACATCGAGGTCGTCCGCACCGGCCTGTCCCGGACGCTGCCGGGCACGGCGTTCCAGTGCGGCGGCTCGGGGCTGGGCTGGGCCCTCCCGGGCGCGATCGGCGCCGGGCTGGCCGCACCGGGGCGCCGCGTCGTCGCCGTCGTCGGCGACGGGACCTTCCTGTTCTCCCAGCCCGTGGCCACCCTGCTCACCGCCCGGGACGCCGGCACCCCGTTCCTCGCCGTCGTGCTGGCCAACGGCGGCTACGCGGCGAGCCGCCGGCCGGTGTTCGACCTCTTCCCCGACGGCGCCTCGGCGCGGACCGGGGAGGTGGTCGGCACCCTCTTCCCCGAGCCGCCCGACGCCGCCCTGCTGGCCGCCGCCTGCCACGCGTGGGGCGAGGACGTGTCGGCCGCCGCCGAGCTCGGGCCGGCCCTGCAGCGGGCGCTCGGTGCGCTCGCCGAGGGCCGGTGCGCCCTGCTGGTCGCGCACGTCGACTCGCCGTGGATCACCCGGCACCCCGCTTCCCCGTCCCCCGAACCCGACCGCACGCCCATCCCCTCACGAGGAGACCGTTCATGAGCAGTCGCCGCACCTCCACCCGATCCCCGGTGCGCGCAGCCCGCGCCCCCCTCGCCCTCGGCCTCGCCGCGCTGCTGCTGACCGCCTGCGGCGGGAGCGACTCCGAGGGGTCCGACGCCGGGGCCGGCGCCGGCGCCGGTGCCGACGGCGGCGGCGAGGTCGAGCAGGTGACGTTCCTGAACATCCTGCCGCTGGCCAGCCTCTCCTTCGCCCCCGAGCTCGTCGCCACCGAGTGCGGCTACTTCGAGGACCAGGGCCTGGAGGTCAGCTTCGAGACCACCCAGGGTTCCGCGCAGGCGATCCAGACGGTGCTCGCCGGGTCGGCGCTGATCACCCGGGTCGGCGACCTGGAGACCCAGCTGGCGGTGGCCGAGCGCGGCGCCCCGCTGGTCGCCGTCGGGCAGCCCACCAAGCAGGGCACCATCCGCTTCATCTCCGCCGAGAGCGACCCGCTGGAGACCGCCGAGGACCTCGAGGGCCGGCTGATGGGCACCCCGTCGGAGGGCGGCACGAGCCAGATCCTGCTCGAGCTGGTCGCGGCCTCGGCCGGGATCCCCGCCGAGGAGGTGCCGACGCAGGTGGTCGGGCTGGCCCCCGGCGTGTTCGACCTCGTCTCCTCCGGCCGGATCGGTGGCTACATCGTCTCGCTGGACACCGCCGTGCAGCTGGAGCAGCAGCAGCCCGAGGCGGTGGTCTACGCGCCGAACGACGCCATCTCCAGCGGCGGCCAGGTCTACGTGACCTCGCAGGAGCAGAGCGAGGACCCGGCGAAGCAGGAGCAGCTGCGCCGATACCTCGCGGCGATCGACGAGACGCTGCAGTTCATCATCGAGGACGAGGCGAACGGCTTCGCCGAGACCTTCGAGTGCCTGGCGCCCTACGACATCCCCGCCCTGCAGAACCCCGAGGTGGCCCGGGAGAGCATGTCGACCTACGTCGAGTCCTGGACGGCGGCCGGTGAGGACGAGCTCGGCGCGGTCGTGTCCGACCAGTGGGAGGCCGTCTACGAGGAGATGGTCGAGGGCGGGTTCATCCAGGACGACAGCCTGGACCCGTCCGAGTGGTACACCAACGAGTTCCTCCCCGGGAGCAACTGATGCGGCTGCCCGGCACCACTCCCCCGTCCGACACCAGCACCCCCGGCACCGCGCCCGGGACCAACGCCGGGGTGACCCACCACCCCGCGACCGACCCGCCGACCACCGGGTCGACCTCGGCCCCGGCCCCGCCGCCCGGCGCCCCGGAGAGGGGCGCCGGGGCGCCGGCCCCGGCCGGTGCGCCGGTGGGTGACACGGCACCGCCGCAGCTGCGGCTGACCGACGTGGACAAGACCTACCAGGCCCGGCAGGGGGAGGTGCACGCGCTCAGCAACGTGAACCTGACCATCGCCCGGGGCGAGTTCATCTCCCTGGTCGGCCGGTCCGGCTGCGGGAAGACCACCCTGCTGCGGATCCTGTCCGGGCTGCTGCCGCCGACCTCCGGGGAGGTCGAGGCCGACGGGGCACCCATCTGGCGCGGCAGCAAGCGCAACGACGAGGCCTTCAAGCAGTTCGGCCTGGTCTTCCAGGACGCAAACCTGTTCCCCTGGTACACGGTGGCGGAGAACATCTCCCTGCCGCTGAAGCTGCGGGGCATGGGCAAGAAGGCGCGCCTGGCCCGGGCCTCCGAGCTCGCCGAGCTCGTCGGCCTCCCCGGTTTCGAGAACGCCTACCCCCGCGAGCTCTCCGGCGGCATGCGGCAGCGCGCCGCGATCGCCCGGGCGCTGAGCTACGACCCGACCATCCTGCTGATGGACGAGCCCTTCGGCGCCCTGGACGCGCTGACCCGGGACAAGATGAACCTGGAGCTGCAGAACATCCACGCCCAGGCCGGCGCCACGGTCGTCTTCGTGACCCACTCCATCCCCGAGGCGGTGTTCCTCGCCGACCGGGTGGTCCTGCTCTCGCCCCGGCCCGGGCGGATCCGCTCCGTCACCCCCGTCGGGCTGCCCCGGCCGCGCTCGCTGGAGACCGAGACCTCCACCGAGTTCCAGGCCATCGTCCGCACGCTGCGCACCGAACTGGACGAGGAGGACTGATGACCGCAGTCGAGAACGACGTCCGCGACGACACGACCACGAGCGCCAGCACGAGCAAGCCCGGTCGAGGGCTCGGCGACCGCGAAGGCCTGATGAAGGCCCTGCCCTGGATCAGCACGCCGATCATGCTGATCCTGCTCATCGGCAGCTGGCAGTTCGCCGTCAGCGTCGTGGGGGTCTCGGAGTTCATCCTCCCCGCGCCCCTGGCGGTCTGGGACTCCCTGGTCGACCTGCTCTCCAGCAGCGCGGTCTACCGCGACATCTGGATCACCCTGGCCGAGGTCCTGATCGGCTTCGGGATCGCCCTGATCGTCGGCATGGCCGTCGGCGCCGTCCTCGGCCGCGTCCTGTGGCTGGAGCGGGCCGTCCAGCCCGCCCTCGTCGCGCTGCAGGTCGTCCCGAAGGTCGCCTTCATCCCGATCTTCGTCATCTGGTTCGGCTTCGGCATGACCTCGAAGATCATCATGGCCGCGATCCTGGCGTTCTTCCCGATCATGCTGAACGTGATGCTCGGGGTGCGGTCGGTGGACCGCGGCCACCGCGACGTCATGCGCGGCCTCGGCGCCAGCCGCTGGGCCACCTTCAAGAGCCTGGAGCTCCCCAGCACCCTCCCCTACGTCTTCGCCGGTGCGGAGGTCGGCATCGTCTTCGCCGTCATCGGTGCGATCGTCGGGGAGTACCTGGGCGGCAGCGAGGGGCTGGGCCACCTGGTGGTCTCCAGCCTGAACGCGCTCAACGCCCCGCAGCTGTTCGCCGTCATCGTCCTGCTCGCCCTGATGGGTTCGCTGCTCTACCTCGCCGTCACCACCACCAAGCGGCTCGTCATCCCGTGGCACGACTCGGTGGCCAAGCAGTGACCCGTCCTCCGCTGCGCAGCAACCTGGCGGTGGGCAGCTCGCGCTGGGCCGTCCGCCGGGCGCAGTGGCGGGCGCTGGGCATCTCCGACGAGGACATGACGAAGCCCAAGATCGCCATCGTCAACTCCTCGTCGAAGCTGGCCATCTGCTTCAGCCACCTCGACGACGTCGTCGGGCCGATGGAGGAGGCCATCCGGGCCGCCGGTGGGCTCCCGTTCGAGGTGCGCACCGCGGCCCCGAGCGACTTCATCACCAGCGCCGGGCGCGACGGTCGCTACATCCTGCCCAGCCGCGACCTGATCGTGAACGACATCGAGGTGGCCGTCGAGGGTGCCCAGCTCGACGGCATGGTCTGCCTCGCCTCGTGCGACAAGACCGCGCCCGGGCAGGTGATGGCCGCGGCCCGGCTGGACATCCCGACGATCATCGTCGGCTGCGGCTACCAGCCCAGCGGCCGGTACGCGGGCGAGCACGTCGACATCGAGGAGGTCTTCCTCGCCGCCGGGCACGTCGCGGCCGGCCGGATGACCCTGGACCACCTCACCGGGATGAGCGAGAACGCGATCCGCGGGCCCGGCGTCTGCGCCGGCATGGGCACGGCCAACTCCATGCACATGGCGTGCGAGGCGCTCGGGATCACCCTGCCCGGGACCACCCCGGTGCTGGCCAACAGCCCGGCGATGTGGGACGGCGTGCGCCGGGCCGGCACCCGGATCGTCGAGCTGGTCACCGAGGGGCTGCGGCCCCGTGAGGTGCTCACGCCGGCGGCCTTCGCCAACGCGGTGACGGTCATGCTGGCGACCAGCGCGTCGGTCAACAGCATCAAGCACCTGCAGGCCATCGCGCACGAGGCCGGCTGCGACGTCGACGTGCCCGGGCTGTTCGCCGAGCTCGCCGACCGGGTGCCGCTGCTGTGCTCGGTGCGGCCCAACGGCTCGGACTCCATCGAGGACCTCGAGGCGGCCGGCGGCACCCGGGCGGTGATGAGCCAGCTCGGCGAGCTGCTCGACCTCTCGGCCCGCACCGTCGCCGGTGGCACCCTCGGCGACGCCCTGGCCGGGGTGACCGTGGCCGATCCCGAGGTCGTCCGGCCGGTGGGCCGGCCCTTCGGGGAGCGACCGAGCATCGTGATCGTGCACGGCTCGCTGGCCCCCGGCGGCGCCGTGGTCAAGCGGCCGGTGCACGACACCGGCGAGCAGGTCTTCCGCGGCACCGCGCTCTGCTACGGCACCCGGGACGAGGCGCTCGCCGGGCTGTCCGCCGGGGAGATCCGGCCCGGGCACGTCGTCGTGCTGGGCGGACTCGGGCCGGTCGGCGGCCCCGGCATGGCGCTGGGGTCGGCGCTGGTGTTCGCGCTGGACGGCGCGGGGCTCGGCGACAGCGTCGCGCTGGTGACCGACGGGCAGATGTCCGGCCTGGTCAACACCGGCACCGTGGTCGGGGAGGTCTCCCCGGAGGCGGCCGTGGGCGGGCCGCTGGCCCTGGTCGAGGACGGCGACCCGATCGTCATCGACCTGGTCCGCCGCCGGGTCGACCTCGAGGTGCCCGCCGACGAGCTGGAGCGCCGCGCCGCGGCCTGGGCCGAGCGCACCCAGGTCCAGCCGGACACCGGCTGGCTGTCGATCTACCGGCAGTTGGTCTCGCCGGTCGCGACGGGCGCCGTCCTGACCCCCTCCCCGCACGCCCGGGCCGGCGCCCCCGCCGACCCCGCCACCCCACTCCCGCAACCACAGGAGACGAGCACCCCGTGAGCGCACCGCCCACCTGGCTGGACGAGCCCAGCCGCCGCACCCCGGTGCTCGGCGCCTACGAGGTCGTCGTCGTCGGTGGCGGCCCCGCCGGGGTGACCGCGGCGGCCGCCGCGGCCCGCGCCGGCCGCTCCACCGTGCTCGTCGAGCGGTACGGGTACTCCGGCGGCGCGGGCAGCGCCGGCGGGCTGAGCACCTTCTGCGGGCTGCACGCCAACGTGCACGGCGAGCACCGGCAGGTCGTGCACGGGCTGGCCGACGAGATCCTCGAGCGGGTCGACCGGCTGGGCGGGCTCAACCCGCCGCACCTGAGCTTCGCCGACCGGATCATGGCCCAGGCCTACGACATCTCCGCCTACAAGATCGCCCTGGACGACCTGCTGGTCGCCTCCGGCGTCGACGTGCTCTTCCACGCCCTCGGCGTCGGGGTGCTGATGCGCGACGAGCACACCGTCGGGGCGCTGCTGGTCGAGTCCAAGTCCGGCCGCGGCGCGATCACCGGCGAGGTGTTCATCGACTGCTCCGGCGACGGCGACGTGGCCGCCTGGGCCGGGGCGCCGTACGAGAAGACCGACCCGGCGCACGGGATGCTGTACCCCTCGCTGATGTTCCGGGTGAACGGCGTGGACGCCGCGGCGGCGGCCGACGCCCAGCGGGAGATCCCGGCGCTGATGGAGGAGGCCGAGCGCTCCGGGCGCTACCGGTTCCCGCGCAAGCGGCCGATCGTCCGCCCGCAGCGCAACCCGCTGGAGTGGCGGGCCAACATCACCCAGCTGAGCAACCCCGACGGCAGCGCGATCGACGGCACCGACGTCCGGCAGCTGTCCCGCGGGGAGCTGCAGGGCCGCCGCCAGGTGCGCGACGTCTTCCCGTTCTTCCAGGAGTCCGTGCCCGGCTTCGCCGACTCGTACGTCGTCGACATCGCCCCGTCCATCGGCATCCGGGAGACCCGCCGGATCATCGGCGCCTACCAGGTCACCGAGGACGACATCCTCGACTGCGTCGACTTCCCCGACTCCATCGGCGTGAACGGCTGGCCGGTGGAGGCGCACGTCGCGGGCGACGTCGAGCTCCGCTGGCAGCGCGGCGCGGACAACCGGGGCTACAACCAGCTGCCGTTCCGGATGATCGTGCCGCAGCTGCTGACCAACACCTACGTCGCCGGCCGCTGCGCCTCGATGACCCACGAGGGGCAGTCCAGCGCCCGGGTCACCGGGCCGTGCTTCGAGATGGGCCAGGCGGCCGGCGTGGCCGCCGACCTGGCCCTCGGTGCCGGCGTCGCCGTCGGCGACATCGACGTCCCGGAGCTGCAGCGGCGGCTGGAGAAGGACGGCGCGTGGCTGGGCGGAGGAGAGGTCGCATGAGGCTGGCCCCTGACGAGCAGGCGATGCTCGACGGTGCGCAGGGCGAGGCGGTGCAGGCCGCGATGGACCTGCTGGTCCGCTACGGCGAGGTGCTGGGCGCCGAACGGCTGGTCGACACCGACAACGTCTGCGGCGCCAACCTGTTCGGCTCCCGGCACACCATGGTCTGCGGCTCCCCCGGGCCGGACGCCGCCTTCTCCGAGCACAGCCTGGACGCCCCCGTCCCGCTGCCCATCCCGCCGGTGCGCGCGCAGAGCTACCAGCTCATCGGGCCGATGGACACCCGGAACTGGGAGGTGCAGGGCGTCTCCGTCGAGGAGCGGGACGCCGTGGTCGCCAGCGAGGCCTACAGCGCCGAGCACGGCATCCACCTGATGAACACCTGCACGCCGTACCAGGTCGGGAACGTGCCGGTGAAGGGCGAGCACTGCGCCTGGATGGAGTCCTCGGCGGTGGTCTACGTGAACTCGGTGCTGGGGGCGCGCACCAACGTGGAGGGCCGGGAGAGCACCGGCGCCGCCATGCTCACCGGGAAGATCCCGTACTGGGGCTACCACCTGCCGGAGAACCGGTTCGGCAGCCACCTGGTCGACGTCGGCGTCCCCGTCGTCGACACGCTGGACTGGGGCCTGCTCGGCTACTGGATCGGCGAGCAGGTCGCCGAGGGCGTGCCGGTGCTCGACGGGATCACCGCCACCCCGGACCTGGTGAAGCTCAAGCACTTCGGCGCGGCCGCCGCCTCCTCCGGCGGGGTCGAGCTCTACCACGTGCCGGGCATCACGGCCGAGGCGCGGACCGTCGAGGAGGCGTTCAACGGGGCCCTGCCCGCCGAGCGGCTGTCCTACGGACCGGCCGAGCGGCAGCAGACCTACGACCACCTCAACTCCACCGGCCGGGACACCTCCGTGGACCTGGTGATGATCGGCTGCCCGCACGCCACCCTCGGCCAGATCCGGGACGTCGTCCGGCTGCTGGAGGGCCGGCGGGTGCACGCCGACAGCGAGCTGTGGGTGTTCACCCCGCGGGCGCTGCGCGAGGTCGCGGAGCAGAACGGCTACGCCCGGGCGCTGGAGGCCGCCGGCGCCCGGCTGATGAGCGACACCTGCCCGGCGATCGGCCAGTTCCTGCCCAAGGGCACCCGGGTCATCGCCACCGACTCGGCCAAGCAGGTGCACTACCTGCCGGCGATCATGGACGTTCAGGGCTGGTTCGGCACGCTGCGCGACTGCGTCGACGCCGCCGTCACCGGTACCTGGCAGGGGGCCCTGCGATGACCGGGCGCACCCTGCACGGCCGCGGGCTGGTCGGCGGCGTCGCCGAGGGCGAGGCGCTGGTCACCACCGAGGCGCTGTCCGGCTGGGGCGGGGTCGAGCCCCGGCGCGGCCGGGTCATCGAGCTGCGGCACGAGCTGGTGGGGCAGTCCTTCGCCGGCAAGGTGCTGGTCTTCCCCGGCGCCAAGGGCTCCTCGGGGTGGTCGGGCATGTTCCACATGTCCCGGCTGATGGGCACCGCGCCGGCGGCGATGGTGTTCACCACCATGAACACCAAGATCGCGCTGGGCGTGGTGGTCACCCGGGTGCCGGCGCTCACCGATCTCGACGCCGATCCGCTGACCACGATCCGCACCGGTGACTGGGTCCGGGTCGACGCCGACCGCGGTGAGCTGACCGTCCTCCGGGCCACCGGGTAGCGTCCCGGAACGGGAACGGGCGGCACACCGGCCCTCGCCGCCCTCGGCGAGCACCACGGCGCAGGATCGGGGACGGGACACGGCATGGACGGCGCAGCGGCGGACGCAGTGGACGAGGGCGCCTCGGAGGCCCCGCGGGGCGACTACTTCGTGCAGTCCCTCGAGCGCGGCTTCACGGTGATCAAGGCGTTCTCCGCGGACGAGCCGGAGCTGACCCTCAGCGACATCGCCCGCCGCACGGGGATGACCCGCGCGGCGGCGCGGCGGTTCCTGCTCACCCTGGTCGACCTGGGCTACGTCGCGGTCGACGACCGCCGCTTCCGGCTGCGCCCCACGGTGCTGGAGCTCGGGTTCACCTACCTGTCCCTGCTGCGGCTGCCCGACCTGGCGATGCCGTACCTGACCGAGCTCTCCCGCGAGCTGCAGGAGACCACCAGCATGGCGGTGCTCGACGGGCCCGACGTCGTCTACGTCGCCCGGGTGGGCGGCCGCCGGGTGATCACCAGCGGCATCACCGTGGGCAGCCGGCTGCCCGCGTACGCCACCTCCCACGGCCGGGTGCTGCTGGCCGACCTCCCCGACGACCGGCTGGACGCCTACCTGGCCGGGACCGAGCTGACCCGCCGCACCGCCCGCACGATCACCGACCCGGTGGCCCTCCGGGAACGGGTCCTCGCCGCCCGCGCGCAGGGCTGGGCGCTGCTGGACCAGGAGCTCGAGGAGGGCGTCACCTCGATGGCCATGCCGGTGCACGGCGCGACGGGCGCCGCGGTGGCCTCGATCAACATCGGCGCGCACTCCAGCCGGCACACCCCCGAGCAGCTGCGGGAGGTCGCCCTCCCCCCGCTCACCGACGCGGTGCGGCAGCTGGAGCGGGACATGCTCCTGGCCGGGGTCCGGTCGGCCGGCCACCCCCTGCTCTGACCCGCCGGCTCACGCCCCCGCGGACGGGGGCTGCGTGCCCGGGGTCAGCTCCCGGGCGGTCTGCTGGGCCCAGGAACGGTCGACCTTGCCGGAGGCGGTGCGCTGCACCGTCTCGACGAACAGCACCGAGCGGGGCCGCTTGTACCCGGCGAGCATGCTGCCGACGTGGTCGGCGAGCGTCCGCGCCGTCGCGTCGCCCGGCGGGTCGGCGACGACGAGCGCGGTGACCCGGCTGCCCCACCGGTCGTCGGGCACCCCGAGCACGACGGCGTCGCGCACCATCGGGTGGCTCAGCAGGGCCTCCTCCACCTCCTCGGCGAACACCTTCTCGCCGCCGGTGTTGATCACCCCCGAGCCGCGGCCCAGCAGGGTGAGGGTGCCGTCGGCCTCGACCGTGGCGGCGTCCCCGGGCACCACGTACCGGACACCGTCGACCACCCGGAAGACCGAGGCGGTCAGCTCGGGGGCGCCGAGGTAGCCCAGCGGCAGGGCACCCCGGCTGGCGAGCTCGCCGACCTCCCCGGAGCCGGGCACCACGTCCCGGCCGTCGGGCGTGAGCACCCGGGCGTTGTCCGGCAGCGCGAACCGGGTGCTGACCGACTCCGGGTCGGGGCCGACCAGGGAGATCCCGAACGGACCGCCCTCGGTGGAGGCGATGGTGTCCTGCAACGTCATCCGGCCGGCCGCCAGCAGCCGGCGTTTGACGTCCGGGCTCCAGCGCACCCCGGAGCTGATCACCCGGCGGAGGCTGCCCAGGTCGTACGGGCGGCCGGCGGCGGCCGCCCGATCGAGCTCGGCGAGCAGCGGCACCGCGAAGGCGTCGCCGACGATCGCCAGCTCCTCCACCCCGTGCCGCTCCACGGCGCGCCAGAGCTCGGCCGGGTCGAGCGAGCGGTCGGTGAGGGTGACGACGCAGCCACCGCGCAGCAGGTTGCCCACGGCGGAGAAGAAGCCGGTGCCGTGCATCAGCGGTGACCCGGGGAGCACGACCGGGGCGGTACCGGTCCGCACCGCCTCGACCGCGGACGCCACCGCCTCGCCGCGGTCCCGCGGCACCGGCACGCCGGCCCGCTTGTACGCCGAGGAGACGACCGCGCAGACGCCGGCGGAGTCCCAGACGACGGCCTTGGGCGCCCCGGTCGTGCCGCCGGTCAGCAGCCACACCTGGTCGTCCGGCGAGCGTTCGCAGCGGGGCAGCGGTGCCGTGCGCAGCGCCTGCTCCCAGGGGACGGTGCGGTCCGCGGGGCCCGCGCCGTCCGCACCGCAGCGCACCACGGTGCGCAGGGCGGGCAGGTCGCCGGCCACCGCGGCCAGCGTCGCGGCCAGGCCGTCGTCCACCAGCACCGCCTCGGCGCTGACGTAGCCGAGCACCTGGGCCAGCTCCGCGGCGCGGTACCGGTAGTTGACGTTGACCGGCACCGCCCGCAGCTTGAGGACGGCGAAGACCCCGATCAGGTACTCCGGGGAGTTGTGCAGCCCGATGCCGACCCGGGCGCCGACGCCCACCCCGGCCGCGGCCAGGTGCCCGGCCAGCCGGGCCGCCTGCTCGTCGAACTCGGCCCAGGTGACCGCCCGCCCACCGGCGACCAGGGCCGCCCGGCCCGGGTCCAGCGAGCTGATCGCATCGGCCACCGCCTCGAGCCGGGAGGCGACGTCATCCCGTCCGGGGGAGGTGTCGTCCCGCTGCTCGACCGCAGCGGCCGGCGACGGGGCGGTCACAGGTACCGCCGGACGACGGTCGACGCGACGCAGGCCGGCTCGGCCTGCCCGTCGGCCTCGAACACCAGGGTCAGCGCCAGCTGCACCCCGCCCGGCACGGCACCGACCGCGTCGACGGTCGCGGTGCAGCGCACCCGACCGCCCACCGGCATCTCGGCGGGGAAGCGCACCGAGTCGCAGCCGTAGTTGACTGACAGGGCGAACCCGCGGGACTCCAGCAGCTCCGGCATGAGCGTGGTGGTCAGCGAGAGCACCAGGAGGCCGGGGACCGTGGGGCCGGCCGGGCCCACGGGCGGGCGGGTGCCGGTCGCGGCGCAGAACCGGTCGACCCGCTCGGCGCCGACCTCCACCCACGAGCTGGTGCCCAGGGTGCGGCCGGCCAGTGCCTGGGTCTCCTCGACGCCGGTGACGACGGTGGCTGCGGGCATCGGGACCCCTGCCCTGCTCAGCTGCCGGCCGGCGCGGCGGCCGGCTGCACCCGCGCGACGGCCGGGCGCCCACCGCGCGGGCCGAAGGTCTCCACGACCGCGGAGACGCCGGCGTTCGACGCCCCGGCCACCACCACGAGCACCGACTCCGGGGAGGCCAGGGCGTGGATGCCGTCACGGTCGGGGTCGGGTCCGGCGTCGATCTCCCCGTCGGGGTGCCCGGTGGGCACCCGCCAGCGGCTGACCTGGGACACCGCCCCCTTGCCCACGGCGTCGAGCTCGGCGCGGCTGCGGAAGGAGGCCTGGTACAGGAACTCCGCGATGTCCCGCTTGCTCCAGCCCTGCCCGGCCAGCAGCCGGGCGTGCTCGGGGCTGAGCACGATGCAGGCGCTGATGCCGGCGTGGATCAGCGCCCCGGTGCGGGACACGGTGCCGGCGATGTCGGTGAGCAGCTGCTCGGGCACCGAGGTGTGCCGGGCCTCGATGTGCACGGTGGACCGCATCGTCATCGCCGTGACCGTGCTGTCGCCCGGGGCGTGCCCCTCGTCGACGTGGAACGGGCCCCAGGGGGACTCCTCCTCGTTCTCGGCGATGCAGCAGGTGTACTTCGCCGGGGTGCCCTGGGTGGCCTGGTCGAGCTCGTGCGGGCGGACGCCGAGCACGTTGAGCGCGGTGAGCCGCAGCGCCCGGCCGATGGTCGCGTTGGCCCGGAAGCCGGGACCGAAGACGTTCCCCTTGCTGTTCAGCCCGAGCTGCTCGCGCACCGGCCCGTTGACCAGCAGCAGCGGCGCGGTGCCGGTGGTGCTCTGCCAGATGCCCTTGCGGACGTAGCCCTCCTCGCACAGCGCGTCCCAGCCGGCGAGCACGACCGGGAAGTACTCCGGCCGGCAGCCGGCCATCACCGCGTTGATCGCCGCGAGCCGCACGGTGATCGCCCGGTTGATCTGCGGCATCGCGAGCACGGTCTCGCCCGGGTCGCGGTCGACCGTGGCGAGGAACGCGTCGAGCTGCTCCTGGGTGCAGGGCACGACGGGCAGCCCGTCGGTCCAGCCCTTCTCGTAGCAGTGCTCGAGCGCTTCCAGCGTCGTGGTCACTCCTCCACCCCCAGGATCTCCAGCACCTGCGGGAGCGCGGTGCTCACCCGCTCCCGGATCTGCTCGGCGGTCAGGCTGGCCACCGGATGGGGCACCGAGACGTACTCGTAGCCGGGGAAGCCGTAGCCGCTGGCCATGGCCGCCCCCGTGATGCGGAAGGCGTCGGTGCAGATGGAGACGGCAGGCACGCCCTGGCGCTCCAGCAGGATCCCGTCGGCCACACTGGCCGCGCTGCAGGAGCCCTAATCACCGATCGCGGTGATCGCGAAGTCGCACTCCTCGAAGATCCGCTGGGTCTGGGTCGGCTCGACCGGCGTGCCGAAGTAGGGCTTGGTGAACATCAGCACCTCGCCCACGCCGTGCCGCTCGCGCAGCTGGCGGGCGAACTCGTTGAGCAGCGCCGCACCGTTGGGCTTGCCGTTGTCCAGCAGGCCGAGGGTGGCTCCCCGCAGGGTGCGGGTGCGCGGCGCCAGGGCGGTGTCCTGCCCCTGCTCACCGGCCCCCGTGGGGTCGAGGATCTCGTGCAGTTCCATCGCGGCCGTCCGTTTCTCCCGGAGCGGGGAGCCCTCGCGCTCGGCATCGTGTTCGTGATCCGAACAGGAGTGCACCTCTCGAACAGGGACGTTAGCCACGTCACAGGTCGACGTCAACGGCGGACGCCGCCCGCGATCCGCCAGATCTCGGGCGACAACGCCGGCACCGGTGGCGCCGGTGGCGCGGCCCCTCCCCGTCCGGGGAGCCGGTGGTCAGGACAGCGGACTGCGCGGCAGCATCCGGTTGCTGATGATCCGCTTCTGGATCTCGCTGGTGCCCTCGAAGATCGTGGTCAGCCGGGCGTCCCGCCAGTGCCGCTCCACCTGGCGCTCGGTGGTGTAGCCGTTGCCGCCGTGCAGCTGCATGGCCGCGTTGGTCACCCGCACCGCCATCTCGGTGGCCTGCAGCTTCACCATCGCCGCCTCCCGCTCGCAGGGCACCCCCTCGTCGAGCAGGTGCGCGACCTGGCGGTAGAAGGCCCGCGCCTGCTCCACCTCCGCGGCCATCTCGGCCAGGGTGAAGCGCAGCGCCTGGAAGTCCCCGATCGGGTGGCCGAACTGCGCACGCTCCTGCAGGTAGAGCGTGCTGTCCTCCACCGCCGCGCGGGCCAGGCCGACGGCGCGGGCCGCGGTGTGCACCCGCGCGGTGTTGAGGAAGGCCTGCGCCTCGCGGAACCCGGCGCCGGAGTCACCGCTGCTGTCGGACCCGCCCCCCTCACCCGGGCCGACGATGAGGTCGCCGGCCGGGATCCGCACCCCGTCGAAGGTGAGGTCCCAGGTGAGGAAGCCGTGGTAACCGACCTTGTCGATGGCGTAGCCGGACAGCCCCGGCGGGAAGGAGCCGCGCTCCTTGACCAGCAGCAGGTTGCGCAGCCCGCGGGAACGGGACTCCCCCGGCTGCGGGTCGGCGACCCGCACGAGCACCTGGATGAAGTCGGCGGCCTTGGCGTTGCCGCACCAGCGCTTGTGCCCGGTGACCACCCACTCGTCGCCGTCCAGCACGGCGCGGGTCTGCACGTTGGCCAGGTCCGAGCCCGCCTCGGGCTCGGACAGCGCCACCGCGCCGATCCAGGAGCCACCGGCGCTGCGCCGCAGCAGCTCGCGACGGCGGTCGGGGTCGGCGACCGCCGTCCCCATGCCCTGGGACCGGGCCAGGATGCTGGCCACGCTCATCCACGCCCGGGCCAGCTCCTCGCTGACCAGGCAGTACTCGAAGACGCCGAGCCCCAGCCCACCGTCGGCCGCGGGGACGGTGATGCCGAACCACCCCAGCTCACCGAGCCGCTCGAGGAGGTGCTGCGGGATCTCGCCCTTCTGCGGGTCGAGCTCGTTCGCGACCGGCAGCACCTCCTCCATGGCGAACCGGCGGGCCTGCTCCATCAGCGCGGCCCGGGCCGGGGTGTGCCAGGGCGAGTGCAGCACCGGCGGCTGGGGCGGCCACGGCTCGATGCGGGCGGGCTCGGGGCGGCGGGTGGTCGACGTCATCGTCGGTCCTCCTGGCACTCGGGAGTCTGGCACTCGGGAGTCGGGCACCCGGCGGTCCGGGTGCGCCCTACTCTCGGGTAACCCCGGACCTCCGCACACCCCGGAGTGACCAGCGCCACACCCCGGCCCGGTCAGTCCACCCGGCAGGGCGGGTGCTCGGCGTGCCAGTCGGTCCGCTGCTGGAACCAGGCGCCGGCGTCCAGCAGCAGTTCCTCCCCGCCGACCGCCGCGGTGAGCTGCGCACCGACCGGCAGGCCGGAGACCGGGTGCCGGCCGACCGGCAGGGCGAGCGTGGGGCCGGCGTGCAGCGACCACGGCGCGGTCAGCGTGCTCAGGCGCCGGGTCAGGGTGAGCAGGTCGTCGTCGGCGGCGACCGCCGTCGGGACGTCGGCCGGCAGGGTCGGCGTGAGCAGCACGTCGACCGAGCCGAACACCTCCTCCAGGCCGCGCTGGTACTCCGCCCGCACCTGCAGCGCACCCGCCCGGTCGCCCTCGGAGACGCCCTCGCCCACCCGCAGCCGGGCGAGCGTGTCGGGCTGGAAGAGCCCGGGGGTGGCGAGCCGCTCGTGGTGCAGGTCGGCGATGCCGGAGTAGACGATCGTGTAGAGCACGTCCTGCGCGACGCTGATCCCGGGCACCGTCACCGGCACGAGTTCGGCGCCGCCCTCGGCGAACACCCGGCCGGCCGCCGCGACCACCTCGGCGACGCCGGGGTCCAGGTGGTCGAACCACGGCTCGGGGACGCCGATCCGCCGGGGCACGGCCGGGCGCAGGGCGCGCGGCGGCCGGCCGGCGAGCACCGCGAAGGCGCGGGCGACGAGCTCGACGGTGCGGGCCAGCGGGCCCACGGTGTCGACCAGCTCGCAGACCGGGAAGGTGCCGGCGTCCGGCACGACGGAGATCCCCGGCCGGAGCCCGGTCACCCCGCAGGCCGCGGCGGGCAGCCGCACCGAGCCACCGGTGTCGGTGCCCAGCGCCAGGTCGACCAGGCCGGCGGCGACCGCGGCGCCGGCCCCGCCGCTGGAGCCGCCGGGCAGCCGGTCCAGCGCCCAGGGGTTGCGGACCGGTCCGGCAGCGGAGTTCTGGCTGGTCAGCCCGATGCCGAACTCCGACAGGTTCAGCTTGGCGACCATCTGCGCGCCGGCCGCGGCCAGCCGGCTGACGACGACGGCGTCGGCGTCGGGGACCCGGTCGGCGAAGAACGCCGAGGCACAGGTGGTGGGCACCCCGGCGGTGTCGATGTTGTCCTTCAGCCCGACCCGGACCCCGGCCAGCGGACCGTCGGGGGCGTGCGGCAGCGGCGGGTCGATGCCGCGCAGCACCGCGTTGGTCGCCGCGCGCACCTCCTCTGCCCGCCGAGCGCGCTCGGCGGCGTCCGGGAGCCCCACCGTCAGCGCCCGTCCCGGGACGTGGGCGGCAGCGGCGGGACGACGGTCACGGACGGTGAGACTGCCACCTCCGGGCCCGCCGGGCAGCACCCGCCGTCCCGGTCCGGCCTGCCCACGGTCCAGCGAGCACCGTGCCCGGCGCGGCGGGACGTCCCGGACAGGTCTCCGGCTCCGGCCGACATGCCCGAGCGACTGCAGCCGTGGCGTCACGACGCGCCGCTCGAGGTGGGGGCGGGAGCGTGCCCGGGATCGCCGGTGCCTTGACCGCCTCCACCGGGCGGGACGAGGGTCCGCCTGGTCCGGAGGGCCGAGTGCCCCTCCGCCGGTGCACCCGGAGGTCCGACATCGCCGTCTACCTGTACCGCTGCCACGACCACGGCACGACCGAGACCCGCTGCGCGATGGGCACCGCCCCCGCCGCGGTCGCGTGCCCGGCCTGCGGCTCGACCGCCGCGCGGGTGTTCACCGCGCCCCGTCTCTCGTTCGGGTCCCCGGTGCGCCGGGCCCTGATCGAACGCACGGAGCGCAGCGGCGACCAGCCCGACGTCGTCGCCGCGCCGCCCCCGGGCCCCGGCTCCGGTCGGCGGGCCGACGTGCTGCGCAACCCGGCCCTGAGCCGGCTGCCCCGCCCCTGACGGAGGGCCTCCGCAGGTCCCGACGGGGAATCCCGATCGACGGCACAGAGGGGAGCGACCGAGATGGCGAGCGTCGGCCTGCTGTACGTCGGAGCGGTCCTGATCCTCAACGGGCTGATGCTGCTGGGGCGGGTGGACGCCCGGGCAGCCGCACCGCTGAACTTCTTCGTCGGTGGCCTGCAGGTGTTCACGCCGACCTACCTGATCGTGACCTCCGGGGGCGACCCGGACGCGATCCTCGGCGCCTCCGGCCTCTACCTGTTCGGCTTCACCTACCTGTACGTGGGCCTGAACCTGACCCGCGGCCTGGACGGCACCGGGCTCGGCTGGTTCTCCGCCTTCGTGGCGGGCTGCGCCGTGGTCTACGCGGGGCTGAACTTCGGCCGGCTCGACGACCCGGCCTTCGGGGTCATCTGGCTGTACTGGGCAGTGCTGTGGGCGCTGTTCTTCCTGGTGCTGGGGCTGAAGCGGGAGGAGTTCACCCGGTTCACCGGGCTGGTCGCCATCGTGGCCGGGGTGGCGACCTGCGCCGTCCCCGCATTCCTGCTGATGACGGGCGCCTGGGTGGACAACGTGACCACGTGGGCGATCGTGCTCGCCGTCGTCCTGCTGCTGTCCCTGGCCCTGTTCCCCGCATTCCGGGACCGGCGCCCCGCGCCGCCGGACGACGACGCGGCGGGGCAACCCGCGCCGGCCACCGCGGACGCACCGGCCGACCGGCGGGGGTGAGGCCTGCCACCGAGCCGTCGGCCGCCCACTCCCCGCAGCCAGACCCGAGCCCAGGAGCCAGACCATGCCCGAGCGCCTGTTCCCCCTCGACTCCAGCAAGCCGTTCACCGAGCAGCAGCACATCGGCCACAACCGCTGGCACCCCGACATCCCGGCCCAGGTGACCGTCCGCCCCGGGGACGTCTTCCGGGTCGACTGCCGCGAGTGGTTCGACGGGGCGATCCACAACGACGACTCCGCCGACGACATCCGGGACGCGCCGCTGTCCACGGTGCACGTGCTCAGCGGCCCCTTCGCGGTGGAGGGCGCCGAGCCCGGCGACCTGCTGATCGTCGACATCCTCGACCTCGGCCCGATCCCGCAGGAGGACTCCGGCCCGCTGGCCGGCCAGGGCTGGGGGTACACCGGCATCTTCGCCAGGCAGAACGGCGGCGGCTTCCTGACCGACCAGTTCCCCGACGCCTACAAGGTGATCTGGGACTTCACCGGGCAGACGGCGACCTCCCGGCACGTCCCGCACGTCTCGTTCACCGGCATCGTGCACCCCGGCCTGATGGGCACCGCGCCCTCGGCGGAGCTGCTGGCCCGCTGGAACCGGCGGGAGGGCGCGCTGATCGCCACCGACCCCGACCGGGTGCCGCCGCTGGCGCTGCCCCCGCTGCCCGAGGACGCCATCCTCAGCGGCCTGACCGGCCAGGAGTACGACCGCGTCGCCGGGGAGGCCGCCCGCACGGCCCCGCCCCGGGAGAACGGCGGCAACCAGGACATCAAGAACCTGACCAAGGGCAGCCGGGTCTTCTACCCCGTCTACGTGCCCGGCGCGAAGCTCTCGCTGGGCGACCTGCACTTCTCCCAGGGCGACGGCGAGATCACCTTCTGCGGCGCCATCGAGATGGGCGGCTTCATCGACCTGCACGTCGACCTGATCAAGGGCGGCATGGACACCTACGGGGTCGGCGAGAACGCCATCTTCATGCCGGGCAACGTCGACCCCCGGTACGAGAAGTGGCTGGCCTTCTCCGGGACGTCGGTGACGCTGGACGACGAGCAGCGCTACCTGGACTCGCACCTGTCCTACCAGCGTGCCTGCCTGCACGCGATCGACTACCTGACGAAGTTCGGCTGGTCGCCCGAGCAGGCCTACATGATCCTCGGCGCCGCGCCGATCGAGGGCCGGCTGTCCGGGGTGGTCGACATCCCCAACTCCTGCTCCACCGTCTACCTCCCCACCGGCATCTTCGACATCGACGTCACCCCCTCGGCGTCCGGACCGACGCGGATCGACCCAGGCATGGGCGTCCCCCGGTCGAGCTTCTGATCCCGCCCACCGTCCGCCCGACCTGAGGAGCCCTCCGTGCCCGACGTGATCTTCGAGATCAACCGCGACCTGAGCGTGTCGATGCGCGACCAGACGGTGCCCGGCCACAACCGCTGGCACCCCGACATCCCGCCCGCCAACACCGTGGCCCCCGGCGGGACCTACCGGATCGAGTGCAAGGACTGGACCGACGACCAGGTCCGCAACACCGACGACGCCGACGACATCCGCGACATGAACATCGACCCGTGCCACATGCTCAGCGGGCCGTTCGCCATCGAGGGCGCCGAACCCGGTGACCTGCTCGTCGTCGACATCGTGGACATCGGCCCCTTCCAGGAGCAGGAGTGGGGCTACACCGGGATCTTCGCCAAGGAGAACGGCGGCGGCTTCCTCACCGACTACTCACCCCAGGCCTCCAAGGCGATCTGGGACCTCGACGGCATCTGGACCACCAGCCGGCACGTCCCCGGCGTCCGGTTCATCGGCAACTCCCACCCCGGCCTCTTCGGCTGCGCCCCCTCCCCGGACCTGCTGGCGGAGTGGAACCGGCGGGAGCAGGCGCTGATCGACCAGAACCCGGACCGGGTCACCGGCGACGTCCCGGCACACGACGGCGACGTCCCCGGCGCACCGCAGGTGCCGGCGCTGGCCCTGCCCCCGCTGGCCAAGGACGCGTTGCTGGGCACGCTGCGCGGCGCGGACCTGGACCGGGCGGCCGCCGAGGCCTGCCGGACCATCCCGCCGCGGGAGCACGGGGGCAACGTGGACATCAAGGACCTCGGCGTGGGCAGCCGGGTCTACATGCCGGTGTACGTGCCGGGGGCGAACTTCTCCATCGGTGACCTGCACTTCGCCCAGGGCGACGGCGAGATCACCTTCTGCGGGGCGATCGAGATGCCCGGCTTCATCGACCTGCACTTCGACCTGATCAAGGGCGGGATGGACCGCTACAAGCAGTCGATGCCGTTCTTCAAGCCCGGCCGGGTCGGCCCGAACTACTCGGAGTTCCTCACCTTCGAGGGGATCAGCGTCGAGGACGGCCGCAACTACTACATGAACGCGACCGTCGCCTACCGCCAGGCCTGCCTCAACGCCATCAACTACCTGATGCCGGCCATGGGCTGGACCTTCGAGCAGGCGTACCTGTTCCTCGGGGCGGCACCCATCGACGGCCGGATCGGCGGGGTGGTCGACATCCCGAACAGCGCGGTCTCGATCAGCATCCCGCTGTCGATCTTCGACCGGAACATCCTGCCCGACGGTGCCGGTGGAGGCCGGGACCTGACCGCCGACTGAAGTCGGTGCGGGGCGGGCCCGGCCCGCCCCGCACCACCGTCCCCGAGAGGAGCACCGCGTTGCCGCTGTACGAGTTCCGCTGCCCCGAGTGCGGCCCGTTCGACCTGCACCGCGACATGCGTGACGCCGCCGCCACGGCACCCTGCCCGGCCTGCGACCGGACGGCGCCGCGCCACTACCGCGTGGGGGTCGGGCGCCCTCCCACCGGCGCACTCCGCGACGCCGGCCGCGCCGACCGTGCCCGGGTCGACCGGGCCCGCAGCGGGGAGCCGCTGGTCACCGGTCCGCCCACGGGACGGCGCCTGCCCGGGGGCGCTGCCCACCGGCACTGACCGGCAGCGGGAACCTCGCGACCCCGGCTACGGTCCACAGCACCGCACCAGCACCCGCTCCGGACGGAGGGCCATGCCGCTCGTCTCCCGACTCTCGACCACCCCGGTCAAGGGCACCGCCCTGCACCAGCCGCAGACCGTGACGGTCACCGGGAACGGGGTGCCGGAGAACCGGCGCTTCCACCTGGTCGACGCCCGACGGCGGCTGCTCAACGGCAAGCAGCACGGCCCGCTCGTGCAGCTCACCGCCGAGTTCCACCCCGGCGACGAGCACCTCCGGCTGCGGTTCCCCGACCGCCCACCCGTGGCGGGCCGGACCACCGAGCTCGGCGAGGCGGTCCGCACGGACTTCTACGGGCGCGCCGTCGACGGACACCTCGTCGAGGGGCCGTGGTCGGCCGCGCTCAGCGACTTCGTCGGGCAGGAGGTGCACCTGGTCGCGGTCGACCGGCCCGGTGACGCGGTCGACGTCCACCCGGTCACGCTGATCTCCACCGCGACGCTCGAGCACCTGCGGCGGGTCACCCCGGACGGGGAGCGGCTGGACCACCGCCGGTTCCGGATGCTCGTGGAGGTGGACGGCTGCGACGTCCACGAGGAGGACACCTGGGCCGGCCGGCGCGTGCGGATCGGCGGCGCCACCGTCCAGGTGGTCGGCCCCGTGCCGCGCTGCGTGGTGACCAACGAGAACCCCGACACCGGCGCGGTCGACTTCAGCACGCTCAAGGCGATCGTCCGCTACCGCGGCGAGCTCGCGACCGACCTCAGCACGCCGGTGGCGCACCTGCCGGACAACGGCGCGGTGATCCTCGGCATGTACGCCACGGTCGAGCAGCCCGGTGAGATCGCCCTCGGCGACCCGGTCGAGCTCCTCGACGAGACCGCCGTCCAGCCCGCCTGACCCGCCCGTCCCCCCGCCCCCCGACCCGAGGAGCACCGATGCCACGGCCCACCGACCACGAGCTCTTCGACCTGGGGGACGTCGTCCTGCAGGGCGGCGCGACCCTGCGCGGAGCCCAGCTCGCCTACAAGACGTACGGCACGCTGAACGCCGACCGGTCCAACGTGATCGTGCACCCCACCTGGTACAGCGCCTGGCACGACGCCAACGAGTGGACGACGGGCCCGGGCCTCGCGCTGGACCCGGAGAAGTACTTCATCGTCGTCCCCAACCAGCTCAACAACGGCCTGTCGACGTCGCCGAGCAACACCCCGCCGCCCTACGACGGGCCGAACTTCCCGCACGTGACCTTCTACGACCAGGTCGAGGTACAGCACCGGCTGCTCACGCAGCAGTGGGGCATCGAGTCGGTGGAGCTGGTGCTCGGGTCGTCCATGGGCGCCGGCCAGACCTACCAGTGGGCGGTCAGCCACCCCGAGATGGTGAAGCGGGCCGCGCCCATCGTCGGGTCGGCGGTCACCAGCGAGCACAACCAGGTCTTCCTGAAGAGCCTGCGCGCGGCGCTCACCCTGGACCCGGCGTTCGCCGACGGGCGCTACCGGCCGGACGCGCTGCCCACCGCGGGACTGCGGGCCTTCGCCCGGATCTACGCCGGCTGGGGCCTCTCCCAGGCCTTCTACTGGCAGCGGGAGTACCGCAACCTCGGCTTCTCCTCCCTGGAGGACTTCCTCGTCGGGTTCTGGGAGGGCTTCTGGCTCGACGACCGCGACCCCAACGACCTGCTGGGGATGCTGTGGACCTGGGAGCACGGTGACGTCGGCAGGACCCCGGGCTTCGACGGCGACACCGAGGCGGCGCTGCGGTCGATCCGCTGCCCCCTGGTGGCCATGCCGGCCAGGACGGACCTGTACTTCCCGCCGGAGGACGAGGAGTGGGCGTCCCAGTTCATCGAGAACGGTGAGGTCCGGGTCATCCCGACCGTCTACGGGCACTTCGCCGGCCTGGGGCAGAACCCGGCGGACAACGAGTTCATCGACCGGGCGCTGAAGGAGCTGCTGGCCCGCCCGGCCTGACGGACCGGGTCAGAGCTCCTGGGCCGGGTGCGGGTCGTCGATCGAGGGCTCGTCGGCGAACAGCGGCGGCAGGAACCGCAGCATCAGCACCGACCAGGTGGCGTGGGTGAGGATCGGCGCCTGGATGCCGCCGGTGACCCGCCGCTGCAGCGCGAACAGCAGGCCCATCGGCACGGAGGCGAGCACCAGCGCCGGGTTGCGGGTGGCGACCGTGGCCAGCGTGTACACGGCGGAGGACTTCAGCACCGGGTGGTGGGCGCCGGCCGCCGCGTAGAGCGCCCCGCGGAAGAAGACCTCCTCGGCGATGCCGTTGGCCAGCGTCGTGGTGAGCACCAGCGGCGGCGAGCCCTGCTGGGCGTACCGCAGCACCCGGGAGATGGCGGCGTCCAGCGGCGGGATGCGCCTGGCCACCAGCGCCGCGCCGTAGAACGACGCGAAGGCGGCCGCCCCGGCCACCACCGGGGTGAGCAGCGGGCGGCGCAGGGTGGCCTTCGGGGTCTGCACCCAGCCCAGGTGCAGCGGTCCGGAGGCGAGGCCACCGGCGACCCAGGTGCCGGCCACGCCCAGCGTCAGCACGTAGAACGACGTCGAGTTCGGCTTCTGCGACAGCGAGACCCCGAGCAGCCCGGCCCCGGCCAGCGAGACCCCGGCGGTGACCCGGCGACGGCGGCGGAAGGCCTCGTCGGACTCCCAGTGGTCGCGCGGCACCTTGTCCACCAGCCAGGACGGCGCCTTGGCCAGCAACCGCGTCAGCCGGGCGTCGGACACCAGCGACTGGCCCAGCCGCCGCTTGGCACGGGTCATCCGGCCAGTCCCGTGGTCTTCGCCCCGCGGGCGCTCCGGCGCTCCTTGGCACGTTCGCCCAGCGCGGTCAGCACCGCCTCGTCGTAGGACATCGGCTCGAACGGGACCACCCGGCGGATCGCGTCGTCGGTCACGACCACCTCGTTGGTCATCGAGTCGATCAGCGACCGGCCGGTCTGCACGTCGACGTCGGTGACCAGCGACAGCCAGTGGGAGGACAGCTTCGGGCTCAGCAGCGGCACCGGGACGATCAGCAGCCGGCGGCCCTGGATCTCCGCCACCCGGGTGAGCATCTCCAGGTACTCGAGCACCTCGGGGCCGCCGACGTCGAACGCCCGCCCCTCGGCCTCCGGCGCGGTCAGCACCCCGACCAGGTACCGGACGACGTCGGCGACGGCGATCGGCTGGGTGCGGGTGTGCACCCAGCGCGGGGTGATCATCGCCGGCAGGTGGGCGACGAGCTGGCGGGTCATCTCCCAGGAGACCCCGCCGTGGCCGATCACGATCCCGGCCCGCAGCGCGGTGACCGGCACACCCGTCTCGCCCAGCAGCTTCTCGACCTCACGGCGGCTGCGCAGGTGGGCGGAGAGGTCGTCGGAGTCGCTGCCGAGCCCGCCGAGGTAGACGATCCGGCGGACCCCGGCGTCGGCCGCGGCCCGGGCGAAGGCGCGGGCGGCGGCGGCGTCCTTCTCCTGGAAGTCCGCCGAGTCCAGCGAGTGGACGAGGTAGTACGCGGCCTCGCAGTCGGCCAGCGCGGTGCGCAGCGACGCCTCGTCACCGACGTCCCCGGGCACCGGGGTGCCGGCGCCGGAGTAGGTGTCCGGGTGCCGGGTCATCGCCCGGACCTCGTGCCCGGCCTCCTCCAGGGCAGGCGTCAGCCTGCTGCCGACGAACCCCGACGCCCCGGTGACCAGTACTCGCACGCCCCCACCCTCCCGGTACGACCGGTCGGGCGCGACCCGGAGGCGCGCGATCCACCCGGCGCGCGGGCCCCGGCGGCGCGATGATCGGCCCATGAGCGCCCCCGGTGAGGACCGCAACGTGCTGGGCGGCCCGCTGGAGCCGTGCGGCACCGACCCGATGACCGGCTTCACCCGGGACGGGTCGTGCCGCACCGGGCCGGCCGACCTGGGCAGCCACACGGTCTGCGCGGTCGTCTCCGCCGAGTTCCTGGACATGCAGCGCGAGCTGGGCAACGACCTGGTCACCCCGCGCCCGGAGTACGACTTCCCCGGGCTGCGCCCCGGCGACCGCTGGTGCGTGGTCGCCGTCCGCTGGCTGCAGGCCCTCCAGGCGGGCGCCCCGGCGGGGGTGGTGCTGGCCGCGACCAACGCCCGGGCCCTGGAGGTGGTGCCGCTGGAGGCGCTGCGGTCCCAGGCCGTCGACGTCCCGGACGACCCGTCCTCGCTCTGACCCCACCCACCTCGCCTGGCACCCGCCCACCGAGTGACGACCTGCGCACGCCTCGCTCCCGGGGCAGACGTGCACAGCTCGCCACTCGACGTCCGGGGCTCAGCCCTCGAGGGCGGCCGGGTCCATCCAGGCGGCCTCCCAGACGTTGCCGTCCGGGTCGGTGAAGCTGGTGCCGTACATGAAGCCGTGGTCCTGGGCGGGCAGCCAGGGCTTGCCGCCCGCGGCCAGTGCCCGGGCCAGCAGGTCGTCGCACTCCGCCCGGTCGGCCGCCGAGATCGCGTTCAGCACCGACGTGGCCTGCGCCGGGTCGCCGACCTGGCCCGCCACGAAACCGGCGAACTTCTCCCGGGTCAGCAGCATGACCAGGATGTTCTCCTCGATCACCATCGCGGCGGCCGTCTCGTCGGTGAACTGGGCGTTGTTCGCGAAGCCCAGGGCGGCATAGAAGGCCTTCGACCGCTCCAGGTCGGTGACGGGCAGGTTCACGAAGATCGTGCGCACGGAGAGCTCCTCGGTTGGTGGGACCGCCGTCGGGTCCCTTAGGGAGTCAGACCGGCCGGCACCGGGGAACTCATCGCTGGGCGGTCCCGGCGAGCACCACGGCCACGGTCTTCTCCGGCGCGTCCCACATCGGGAGGTGGCCCGCCCCGTCGAACCAGTGCAGCTCCGCGTCGGGGAAGGCCTCGACCGCCCGCGCCGCCTGGCGGGCCAGGGTCACCCGGTCCCGCCGTCCCCAGCCGATGGTCAGCCGGCCGGGCAGCGACCCGGCCGGGGCGCCCTGCTGGCGGGGCCCGCGGGCCAGGTCGGTGAGGACGGCGTCGAAGGACGGCGAGAGCGCGTACCCGGTGAGCTCCCGGGTGACCACCTCGCCGTCCAGGGCCCACGGGCGGGCGGAGAACTGCGCCAGCAGCGCCGTCCGCCCGGCCGGGTTGCCCAGCAGTGCGGGCAGGGCCGGCCGGATCCGGCGGACCAGCGCGATGGAGGCGCGCAGGCTGGCGAGGAAGACGGCGGCCTCCCGATCGGTCCAGAAGCCGCCCGGGTCCAGCGCCACGTTGTCCCGGCCCAGCCCCCGCCGGGAGAGCTCCAGCACCATCCGGGCCCCCAGCGAGCTGCCGACCAGCGGGACGTCGGCCAGCCCCTCCGCCCGGAGCCAGTCCGCCAGCGCGTCGGTGAGCGAGCCGAAGGAGGGGTCCGCCAGGGGCGGCGTGTCGCCGGCGAACCCGGGGAGGTCCACCGCGACCACCTCGCGCCCCGCAGCCAGACCGGGGAGCACCGGGTCCCAGGAGCGCCACGAGCCACCCAGCCCGTGGACCAGAACGAGGAGGTCGCCGGAGCCGGTCCGGTGCGCTGCGAGGTCCATGCCCGTGACTACCCACCTCGCCGCCGCCCATCCGGGGTGTACACAGATGGGACGCCGTGCCGGGCACGGCACCTCCCGCTGCTGGGGCGGGGCTGTGAGGATGTGCCGCGGGGCGGGTGCGCAGACCGGAGCGCCGTCCGACAGCATGTGCGGGTCCGGCAGGAGCGCGGCAGGAGGAGTGCAGACGGTGAGCACGTCGAGGAGCAACCGGGTGCGCGCGGCCATCGGCACCGTCAGCCTGACCGGCGCGGCCATGGGCTTCCTGTCCGCCTGCGGCACCGGCGGGTACGCCTCCGGCGAGGACGACGTGGAGGCCGAGCGGGTCTACTGCGTCGACGAGCAGGACCAGGTGGTCGACGAGGAGCTGTGCGAGGAGGCCGAGCGCAACGGCGGCTACGTCGGCGGCATCCCCTACTTCTTCCTGCTCGGCGGGTTCGGCGGCAACCGGTACGCCGTGGGCCAGACCATCCCGCAGCAGTACACCGGCGCGGCGAACCGGGTGAACCCCGCCGACACCTCTGCCCGGTCCCGCGCCGGGCTGCCCGGCAGCGGCCGGGTGAGCTCCGGCAGCCGGATCTCCGGCGGGATCGGCTCCGGCCGGGTCGGTAGCGGCAGCGTCGGGTCGTGAGGCGGCTCTACGGCAAGGCCCGGCTCGGCTGGGAGGCCGAGATCGAGAGCCAGGGGCTGGTCTACAACAAGACGACCGTGCCCGGGGAGGACCCGCGCTCGTACTGGCGCGAGGACGTCTTCTACGACTTCACCGAGGCCGAGATCGACACCCTGGCCGACGTCACCGACCAGCTGTTCGCCGCCTGCGTGGAGGCCGGGGACGTCGCGCTCGCCGACGACCGGCTGCTGGACCGGATGCGCATCCCGCGGGACGCCCGCGACGTCGTCCGGGCCAGCTGGGACGCCGAGCCGCCCAGCGTCTACGGCCGGTTCGACCTGTGGTGGGACGGCACCGCCACCCCCCGGCTGCTGGAGTTCAACGCCGACACCCCGACCTCGCTGGTCGAGGCGGCGGTCGTGCAGTGGGCCTGGCACCTGGAGACCGGGCAGGGTCGGGACCAGTGGAACCAGCTCGACGACCGGCTGGTCGCCGCCTGGCAGCGCAACCTCTCCCGCTGGGAGGGCCACCACCACCGCAAGCCCACGGTGCACCTGGCCTGGACCTCCGGTGACCGCAGCGGCGAGGACTGGATGACGGTGGCCTACCTCGCCGACACCGTGCAGCGGGCCGGCTACCAGGCGGTCGTCCTCACCACCGAGGAGATCGGGCTGGACACCGGCGACGCCCGGTTCTACGACCCCCAGGGCAACCGGATCGACGTCGTCTTCAAGCTCTACCCCTGGGAGTGGCTGCTCGCCGACGCGTACGGCCCCTCGGTGATCGCCGACCTCCGCGACCCGGACGGGACGACGTGGGTCGAGCCGATCTGGAAGATGCTCTGGTCCAACAAGGGTCTGCTGCCGGTGCTCTGGCAGCGGTACGAGCACGACCCGGTGCTCTCCCGCCACCTGCTGCCGGCGTTCTTCGCCGACGACCCGCGCGCCGGCGAGCTGACCGCGACCGGCTATGCCCGCAAGCCGCTGTTCGGCCGGGAGGGCAACAACGTGGAGCTGGTCGCCCCCGGGGGTGAGGTGCTCGCCGCGCAGGGCGGCCAGTACGGCGCCGAGGGCTGGATCGTGCAGCAGCTGTGCGCGCTGCCGGACTTCGCCGGCCCCGACGGCCCGCACCACCCGGTGCTCGGCGCCTGGGTGGTCGACGGCGAGGCCGCCGGGCTGGGCATCCGGGAGTCCGACGGGCTGATCACCGACGACCTGTCCTTCTTCGTCCCGCACACCATCGGCTACCAGCGACCGCCGAACACCACCTGGTCGGCCTGACCCGGCCGTCCCGTTCGTCGCTCCGCCTGCCGAGAACTGGCGGAGCAGACGTTCGGCGGCAGGGAGGCGGCACAGGTGACGACGGCGGGGACGACGGCCCGGGACCAGCGGCGGGCGGTGCGGCCCAGCGGGCAGGAACGGGTGCTGGAGCCCGATGACCTGATCGTCTCCAAGACCGACCTGCGCGGGGTGATCACCTACGCCAACGAGTCGTTCCTGCGGGTGTCGCGGTACGAGGAGGACGAGGTCCTCGGCCAGCCGCACAACCTGATCCGGCACCCGGACATGCCCAAGGCCGTGTTCAAGCTGCTGTGGGACACCGTCGCCGCCGGCCAGGAGGTGTTCGCCTACGTGAACAACCTGGCCGCCGACGGCGCCCATTACTGGGTGCTGGCCAACGTGACCCCCAGCTACGACGCCCGCGGCACGATCGTCGGCTACCACTCCAGCCGGCGCGCCCCCACCCGACCGGCCATCGCCGGGGCGAGCGCGCTCTACGACCAGCTGCGCGCCGCCGAGCGTGCCCAGCCCAACGGCCGGGCGGCGCTCGAGGCCTCCACCGCGCTGCTCGGCACGCTGCTGACCGACCGCGGCCAGACCTACGACGAGTTCGTGTGGTCGCTGATCTCCGAGGGAGGGTTCTGAGGTGGGGCGCCGTCCGTCGAGGAACACGTCGGCCGAGCAGGAGCTGGCGGTCTACCGGGCCTTCGTGGCCGAGCTCAGCCGGGTGTGCCGCGCCGCGGCCGCCGGCGACCTGGAGGCCCGCAGCCGGGCGGTGGCCGGCTCCCGGGAGGTCCCCGAGCTCCGCGAGCTGCAGGACGGCGTCAACCAGCTGCTCGACGTCTCCGACACCTTCGTGCGCGAGGCCGGCGCGGCGCTGACCTCGGCCGCCGACGGGCGCTTCCACCGGCGCGTGCTGGAGCGCGGCCTGCCGGGTGCCTACCGGCGTGGCGCCGGGATCCTCAACCAGGCCGGCGAGGCGATGCGCGGCTCGGCGGCCCGGGTCACCGAGGCGGCGGCCGCCCGGCTGGCGCTGGCCGACGAGTTCGAGTCGGTGGTGCTGGCGATGTCCGAGCAGGTGGCCACGGCGGCGACCGAGCTCAGCGCCTCGGCCGCCGGGCTGACCGGGGCGGCCGTGTCCGCCGGTACCGAGGTCGGCCGGGCCGAGGACAGCGTGGTCTCCCTCGACCGGTCCTCCACCGAGATCAAGGAGGTCATCGCGCTGATCGACTCGGTGGCCGCGCAGACCCGGCTGCTGGCGCTGAACGCGACGATCGAGGCGGCCCGGGCCGGGGAGGCCGGCCTGGGGTTCGCCGTCGTCGCCTCGGAGGTCAAGGACCTGGCCGACCAGACCGCCAGCGCCACCGAGCGGGTCACCGCCCAGGTCGCATCGGTGCGCGCCGCCTGCGGGGACGTCTCGGAGGTGATGACCAACGTGGGGACGACGGTCGCGGACATGACCGGCCTGGTCGACGGGATCACCACCGCCGTCGACGGCTCGGCGTCCGACCCGCTGGGGACGACGTCGCCGGGACTGTCCCAGCTGGCGGAGAAGCTCCGCGCGGAGATGACCGGCTTCCTGGCCCACATGCGCAGCTGACCCGGCGGTTCAGGCCAGGGCGGCCGCGGCGGGGAGCCAGTCGATGCGGCCGCCGTGCGGGTCGGTGTACGCCAGCGGCTCGCCGTCCAGCGCCAGCAGGAACCGGCGCTCGCCCGCCGCCGGGACCTCCGGCAGCCGCGCCGCGACGGCGGGCAGCACGCCCACGCCCTCCTGGGAGACCCACCGCACCGGCAGCCCGCCGACCAGCCCGACGAACGCCTCCCTGGCCGCCGCCGGCAGGTAGGCGAGCACCGCGGTGTGGAACACGACGACGGTGGCCTCGGCGGGCATGCCGGCCACCAGCCCGGGCAGCTGCTCCACCAGGTCGCCGCGCACCAGCTCGGCCGGCTCCCGGGCGGCGATCGCGGCCGCCGCGGTCAGCCGGTCCCGGCGCTCGTCCATCCCCGGCCAGACCAGGGCCTGCAGCCAGCCGACGTCGTCGGGGTCGGCCGGGTCGAGCGGGTTGAGGTCGATCCCGGCCCGGCGCACCACCTGGGGCACGTCCCGCGGCACCGGGCCACGCCCGGAGGTCGAGCAGCGCAGCTGCACAGGGCTCGACGCCGGCCCGACCCGGAGACCCCCGTCGTAGGCGTAGCCGTACCGGTCGGGGTACAAGCACAGCCCGGCCGACGCACCCACCTCGATCAGCGCCAGCGGCCCGGGCAGGCCGGCCAGCAGCGGCAGCAGGGCGGCGCAGCGGGCGGCCTCGTTGGTCTGGGTCGCGCGGGCGAGCATCGTCGCCCGCAGCCGGTCGGCGTCGCCCAGCACCCGGTCGTGCAGCTGCGCGCCGTCCGCCGGCGGGCCACCGTGCAGGTGCTGCAGCGCCCCCAGCAGCAGGTTGGCCTGCCGCTTGCCGGTGGGCAGAGCGCCGAGGAAGGCCAGCACGTCGTCGTCCACGGCGACCGCGGCGGCCAGCTCCGCGTACCGCGGGGAGACCGGCGCGGCCTCGACCGCGGCGAACCACCGGTAGTGGTCGGCCAGGTCGGTGAGCTCCTCGTCGAGCGATCTCATGTCCGCACCCCTCAGGTGGTGGTCAGGTCACGGCCGGCGCCGGCGAACCGGGCCAGGTCGTCGCGGGTCGGCTCGACCAGCACCCGGCCGTCGGGGGTGAGCACCACCGGGGAGGTCGCCTCCTCCGCGCCGATCTCGGCGAGCAGCCGGCGCGCGGCGTCGTCGTCGGCCGGGTCGAGCCAGGTGTGCGGGACCCCGTCCTCGGCCAGCTGCTCGCGCAGCGCCACGCTCGCCGGCCAGCGCCGGTCGCCGACCACCCGCAGCCCGCTCGCCTGCCCGATGAGCATCGCCCGGCGCAGCAGGAAGGAGCGGGTGACGACGTCGGCCAGCCCACGGTCGCGGGCGAACACCGCGCGCAGCTGCTCCAGGCTGAGCACCAGCACCTCGCCGTCCTCCGCGACCACCAGCGACCGCACCGGCCGCTGCCCGGCCAGCATGTTCAGCCCGCCCAGGAACCGGCCCGGGCCGTTGACCGCCACGACGCGCTTGCCGCCGTCCGCCCCGTGCTCCAGCGACCCCTCGACCACCGCGATCGCACCGGAGAGGACGACGAAGAAGTCGAACTCCGCCTGCCCCGAGCGCAGCAGCACCTGGCCGCGCACCGTGCTCATCCGCCGCCCCACCCGGCGGAACACGGCGATGTGCGCGTCGGAGAGCCGCGGGGACGCGCCGTCGTCGGGGGTCTCGGTGACCGGCCCGCCGGGCAGCACGTCGATCGCCGGCATGGACGCCGGCGGGGAGAAGATCCGCAGCTGCTGCGCCGACGCCACCGGCTCGGTCGCCGGCAGCAGGCCGCCGTGGCCCGGACCGCGGGGGTCGGAGGAGACCAGCGCGGCGGCGAGCGACTCGGTGGTCGTCGGGCCGTCGTGCCGGACGCCGTTGACGAAGAAGGTCGGGGTGCCCTGCACGCCGCTGGCCTCGGCGCCCACGACGTCGGCGCGGACCCGTGCGGCGTGCACGCCGGACCCCAGCTCCTCGGCGAACCGGCCGAGGTCCAGGCCGAGGGCAGCGGCGTGGTCGAGCAGCTCGTCGGCCTCCAGCTGGTCCTGGTGGGCGTAGAGCCGGTCGTGCATCGCCCAGAACGCGCCCTGGGCACCCGCGGCCTCGGTGGCCTCGGCGGCGAGCTCGGCGTGCGGGTGCACGTCGGGCAGCGGCAGGTGCCGGAACACGTAGCGCAGGTCGTCGCCGAACCGGCGGCGCAGCTCCTCGACCACCCCGTTCGCCCGGCCGCAGAACGGGCACTCGACGTCGCCGAACTCCACCAGGGTCAGCGGCGCGTCGACGGGGCCGCGCAGGTGGTCGACCGCCGGGTCGACCGGGGGGTCGAGGCGCTGCGGCCCGGCGTCGGCGACCCGCGGCGTGCGGCGGCCCAGCACCCAGAACCAGACGGCGCCCAGCACGGCGGCGACCACCCCGGCGGCCAGCACGCCGATCATCGCCTCCTCGCGCAGCACCGGGTCGTCGAAGGCCAGGTCGGCGACGAACAGCGAGACGGTGAACCCCAGCCCAGACAGCGCCGCGCCACCCCAGATGCTGGGCAGGTTCACCCCGGGCGGCAGCGAGCCCATGCCGAACCTCACCGCCAGGGTGGAGACCAGCCCGATGCCGACGAACTTGCCGACGACCAGGCCGAGGAAGACCCCGATCGTCACCGGGGAGGTGAGCGCCCGGTCCAGCACGTCGCCGTCGAACTGCACCCCGGCGTTCGCCAGGGCGAACACCGGGACGACGACGTAACCGCTCCAGGGCACCAGCAGCGCGCCGATCCGCTCGTTGGGCGAGATGGCCCGCTCCACCGACAGCTTCGCCCGCCGGGCCAGGGCGACGTCCGGGGCCTGCCGGAAGGCGCGGGCCAGCGTCCCGGCGGACTCGACCTCGGCGCGGCGCGGCGTGTACGCGCTGACCAGCAGCCCGAGCACCACCCCGCCGATCGTCGCGTGCACGCCGGAGGCGTGCATCGCCAGCCACATGACCACACCGACGGCGAAGTAGGCCGGGCCCCGCCACACCTGCAGCCGGGTGAGCCACCCGAAGGCGAGGACGCACAGCGCCGCGACGCCGAGGGCCACCAGGTCGATGTCCTCGGAGTAGAAGACCGCGATCACGGTGAGCGCGCCGATGTCGTCGACCACGGACAGGGAGAGCAGGAACACCCGCAGCTGGGTCGGGGCGCGCGAGCCGACCAGCGCGAGCGCGCCGAGCACGAAGGCGGTGTCGGTGGCCATCGGGATGCCCCAGCCGTGCGCCCCCGGGCCGCCGGCGTTGATCGCCAGGTAGATGCCGGCCGGCACCACGAGCCCGGCGATCGCGCCGAGGGCGGGCACCGACAGCCGGCTGCGCTGGGTCAGCTCGCCCATCGACAGCTCCCGGCGCACCTCCATCCCGATGAGGAAGAAGAAGAACACCATCAGGCCGTCGTTGACCCAGTGCCGCAGGTCCATCGCGACCTCGGTGGCGCCCAGCTGCACGGCGAACTCGGTGTGCCACACCCGCTCGTAGGAGTCGCCCCACGGGGAGTTCGCCCACGCCAGGGCCAGCAGGGTGGCGGCGACCAGCAGCACCGCGCTGGAGGCCTCGGTGCGCAGGAACCGGCGGGCCGGGGTGGAGAGCTGGGCGAGCAGGTGACCGGTCCGCGAGGAGCGGCTCTGGGTGCGGGACGGGGCTGTCACGACGGTCTTCCTACCGCGCGGATGTGACGGCTGGGACGCCCTGCTGCACCCAGGCTCAGCCGAGGACGACCAGCAGGTCACCGCCCTCCACCTGCTGGACGGCGCTGATCGCCACCCGCCGCACGGTCCCGGCGCGCGGCGCGGTGATCGCGGCCTCCATCTTCATCGCCTCGATGGTGGCGATCGCCGCCCCTGCCTCGACCGCGTCCCCCTCGCCGACCTGCAGGGTGACCACGCCGGCGAACGGCGCGGCGACCTGGCCGGGGTCGGTGCGGTCGGCCTTCTCGGTGGGCTGCACCTCGGACGTGACGGACCGGTCCCGGACGCTGACCGGCCGCAGCTGGCCGTTGAGCGTGCACATGACCGTGCGCATGCCGCGCTCGTCGGCGTCGGAGACCGCCTCGATGCCGATCAGCAGCCGGACGCCCGGCTCGAGGTCGACCGAGTGCTCGACGCCGGACCGCAGCCCGTAGAGGAACTCCTTGCTGGGCAGCACCGAGACGTCGCCGTAGGAGTCCGTGTGCGCCTCGAACTCCGCCGTCGGGCCGGGGAACAGCAGCCGGTTCAGCGTGCGCCGGGGCTCCTTCGCCAGGCCGTCCAGGTCGTCGTCGGAGAGCTCGGCCGGCGGCGCGGCGGCCCGCCGCCCCTCCAGCGCCCTGGTGCGGAACGGCTCGGGCCAGCCGCCGGGCGGGTCACCCAGCTCGCCGCGGAGGAAGCCGACCACCGAGTCGGGCAGGTCGAACCGGCCCGGCTCGGCGGCGAACTCCGCGACGTCAACCCCGGCCCCGACCAGCTGCAGCGCCAGGTCACCGACCACCTTGGAGCTCGGGGTGACCTTGACCAGGTGACCGAGCAGCCGGTCGGCGGCGGCGTACATCGCCTCCACCTCCTCGAACCGCTGGCCCAGCCCCAGTGCGATCGCCTGCTGGCGCAGGTTGGACAGCTGCCCGCCGGGGATCTCGTGGGTGTAGACGCGCCCGGTCGGCGCCGGCAGCCCGGACTCGAACGGCGCGTACACCCGGCGGACCGCCTCCCAGTAGGGCTCCAGGTCGTTGACCGCGGTGATGTCCAGTCCGGTGGCCCGCTCGGTGTGGTCGGTCGCCGCGACGATGGCCGACAGCGCGGGCTGCGACGTCGTCCCGGCCAGCGCCGCGCTGGCGCCGTCCACCGCGTCCACACCGGCCTGCCAGGCCGCCAGCAGCGTGGCCAGCTGCCCGCCGGGGGTGTCGTGGGTGTGCAGGTGCACCGGCAGGTCGAACCGCTCGCGCAACGCGCGCACCAGCGTCGCCGCGGCCGGCGGCCGGAGCAGGCCGGCCATGTCCTTGATCGCCAGCACGTGCGCCCCGGCCCCGACGATCTGCTCGGCCAGGCGCAGGTAGTAGTCGAGGGTGTACAGCGGCTCGGCCGGGTCGGAGAGGTCGCCGGTGTAGCAGAGCGCCACCTCGGCGACCGCCGTCCCGGCCTCCCGGACGGCGTCGATCGCCGGGCGCATCTGGCCGACGTCGTTGAGCGCGTCGAACACCCGGAACACGTCGATGCCGGTGCGGGCGGCCTCGGCCACGAACGCCGTCGTCACCTGCTCCGGGTAGGGGGTGTAGCCCACCGTGTTGCGGCCGCGCAGCAGCATCTGCAGGCAGACGTTGGGCACCGCCTCGCGGAGTGCGGCCAGCCGCTCCCAGGGGTCCTCGTGCAGGAAGCGCAGCGCGACGTCGTAGGTGGCCCCGCCCCAGGCCTCGATCGACCACAGCTGCGGCAGCAGCCGCGCCTGGTGCCCGGCGACGGCGACCAGGTCCTTGGTGCGCACCCGGGTGGCCAGCAGCGACTGGTGGGCGTCGCGGAAGGTGGTGTCGGTGACCGCCAGGGCCTTCTGCGCCCGCAGGTCGGCGGCGAACCGCTCCGGCCCCAGCTCCCGCAGCCGGTCGCGGGAGCCGTCGAGGGGGTGCAGGCCCAGGTCGACCCGGGGCAGCTTCTCCACCGGGTCGACCAGGTGCGGCCGCTCGCCGTTGGGCTGGTTGACGGTCACGTCGGCCAGGTAGCTGAGGATCTTGGTGCCGCGGTCGGCGGAGCTGCGGGCGGTGAGCAGCTCCGGGCGCTCCTCGATGAACGACGTCGTCACCCGGCCCGCGGCGAAGTCCGGGTCGTCGAGGACCGCCTGCAGGAACGGGATGTTCGTCGACACCCCGCGGATCCGGAACTCGGCGACCGCCCGGCGGGCCCGGGCCACCGCGATGTCCCAGGTGCGGCCGCGGCAGGTGAGCTTGACCAGCATCGAGTCGAAGTGGGCGCCCACCTCCGCGCCGAGGGAGGCCCCGCCGTCCAGCCGCACCCCGGCGCCGCCGGGTGAGCGGTAGGCGGTGATCCGCCCGGTGTCCGGGCGGAAGCCGTTCGCCGGGTCCTCGGTGGTGATCCGGCACTGCAGCGCCGCGCCCCGCAGCTGCACCGTGTCCTGGGACAACCCCAGGTCGGCCAGCGTCGCCCCCGCCGCGATCCGCAGCTGGCTCTGCACCAGGTCGACGTCGGTGACCTCCTCGGTGACCGTGTGCTCGACCTGGATCCGCGGGTTCATCTCGATGAACACGTGCCGGCCCTGCGCGTCGAGGAGGAACTCCACGGTGCCGGCGCAGGAGTAGCCGATGTGCCGGGCGAAGGCGACGGCGTCGGCGCAGATCCGCTCGCGCAGCTCCGGGTCGAGGTTGGGCGCCGGGGCGAGCTCGACCACCTTCTGGTGCCGGCGCTGCACCGAGCAGTCCCGCTCGAACAGGTGGATCACGTTGCCGGCCCCGTCGGCGAGGATCTGCACCTCGATGTGCCGCGGGTCGACGACGGCCTGCTCGAGGAAGACGGTGGCGTCGCCGAACGCCGACTCCGCCTCCCGCATCGCCGCCTCGATCGACCCGCGCAGCTGGGCCCGGTCGTCGACCCGCCGCATGCCCCGCCCGCCCCCGCCGGCGACGGCCTTGACGAAGACCGGCCCGTCGAACTGCTCGGCGGCGGCGATCAGCGCGTCGACGTCGGTCCCGGGCTCGGTGCCGGCCAGCACCGGCAGGCCGGCCTCCCGGGCCGCGGCGATCGCCCGCGACTTGTCCCCGGTCAGCTCCAGCACGGCGGCGCTCGGCCCGACGAAGGTGATCCCCGCCCGCGCGCAGGCCTCGGCGAGCTCCGGGTTCTCCGACAGGAACCCGTAGCCGGGGTAGACGGCGTCGGCCCCGGCGCGCTGGGCGGCCCGGACGATCTCCCCGACGTCGAGGTAGGCGCGCACCGGGTGGCCGGGCTCGCCGATCTGGTAGCTCTCGTCGGCCTTGAGCCGGTGCACGGAGTTGCGGTCCTCGTGCGGGAAGACCGCGACCGTCCCGGCGCCCAGCTCGTAGGCGGCACGGAAGGCGCGGACCGCGATCTCCCCGCGGTTGGCGACCAGGACCTTCTCGAACACGGGCGGCGTCCTCTCGGCTCGGGGGCGACCGGCGCCGGCCCCCCTCCTGGCGCCCGACCGTAGCGGCGTCCGGTGACCCGTGGCTCACCCGGAGAACCGGTCGTGCACAACAGGCGTGTCCTCGCCGGCTCCGGGTAGCGATAGG
This sequence comes from Modestobacter sp. SYSU DS0904, assembly GCF_054051115.1. Taxonomy (NCBI): domain Bacteria; kingdom Bacillati; phylum Actinomycetota; class Actinomycetes; order Geodermatophilales; family Geodermatophilaceae; genus Modestobacter; species Modestobacter sp. SYSU DS0904. Next base: position 153,685 of record NZ_JBJHAQ010000004.1, read on the forward strand.
AGCGTGACCGCCGAGCAGACAGCAGACCGGACCCGCGAGGTCGTCCTCGTCTTCGGCGCCTCCTCCGGGATCGGCCGCGCGTCAGCGGTGCGGTTCGCCGCGCGCGGCGCCGCACTGGTGCTGGTCTCCCGGAGCCGGGAGAGCCTGGAGAGGGCGGCGACCGAGTGCCGGGCGGCCGGGGCCGACGCGGTCGAGGTCTGCCCGGGCGACGTCCTCGACCGGGCCGCGGTGCAGGCCGCCGTCGACCGGGCCGTCGGCTCGTTCGGCCGGCTGGACGTCGTCGTCCACTCCGCCACCGTGATGGCCTACGGGAAGATCGAGGAGCTGGACCCGGACGTGTTCGAGCGCGTCGTCGACACCGCCGTCCACGGCACCTTCCACATCTTCCGCGCCGTGCTGCCGCAGTTCCGCGCCCAGCGGCGCGGGTCGCTCGTCGTCGTCAGCTCGCTGCTGGCCTCGGTGACCACCCCCACGATGGGTGCCTACATCACCGCCAAGTGGGGCCAGCTGGGCCTGATCCGCACCCTGCAGCAGGAGCTGCGCGACCTGCCCGACGTGCACGTCTCCGCCGTCGCCCCCGGCGGGACGACGACGCCGATCTACGCGCAGGCGGCCACCGTGCTGGGCCACACCGGACACCCGCCGCCGCCGGTCTACACCCCCGAGCGGGTCGCCCGCGCCGTCGTCGCCATGCTGGACCGGCCGCGGCGGCTCAAGCAGGCCGGCTTCGCGAACCCGCTGATCATCGCCGGGTTCCGGTTGCTGCCACCGGTGTACGACGCGCTGGTCGGGCCGCTGCTGAAGGTGTTCGGCCACGCCCGGGACTCCGTGGCGGCGACCACCGGCAACGTCTTCGCCCCGGTGCCGGAGAAGGAGGCCACCCGCGGTCCCTTCATCGGGATCTGACCGATCAGACCAGCCCGGCGACGTGGGCCAGGATCGCCACCTGCACCCGGTTGGCCGTCCCGAGCTTGGTGAACACCCGCGAGATGTGCGACTTGACGGTGGCCTCGCTGAGGAAGAGCTCCGAGCCGATCTCGGCGTTGGACAGCCCCGGCCCACGGCCAGCAGCACCTCGCACTCCCGGTCGGTCAGGGCCGCGATCCGCGTCAGCGCGTCCTGCCGGCGGGCATCGGCCCCGGTGTCGGTGTAGCGGGTGATCAGCCGCCGGGTGGCGGTCGGGGAGAGCATGGCCTCCCCCGCGGCCACCACCCGGACCGCCTGCACCAGCTCCCGCGGTGGGGTGTCCTTGAGCAGGAAGCCGCTCGCCCCGGCCTGCAGCGCCCCGAAGACGTGCTCGTCCAGGTCGAAGGTGGTCAGCACCAGCACCCGCGGGGCGTCCGGGCGGGCGGTGACCGCGGCGGTGGCGGCCAGCCCGTCCATCCGCGGCATCCGCACGTCCATCAGCACGACGTCGGGCCGGTACCGCAGCACGGCGTCGACGGCCTCCGCGCCGTCCCCCGCCTCCCCGACCACGCGCAGGTCCGGTGCGCTGGCCAGCACCGCCCGCAGGCCCGCGCGCACCAGGGCGTCGTCGTCGATCAGCAGCAGGCGTACGGGTTCGGCCAACCGGCTCGCTCATGCAGGATGCCGATCGCCACGAAGACCACGTCGCGCGTCCGAGCCCAGGGCCAGCGCCGGCCACCCGAGGCAGCGACCGCTGACCCGCCGCTCGTCTCCACGGGTGCCGAGCGTAGTGATCACCGGGCTCCGCGACGTCCCCCGACGGGCGGAGGACCGGGCCGCGGACCTGCGACTTTCGTCGGGACCGGCGCAGACCTCCGGGCGATGCCCGCACCCCCCGGCGCCGGACAGGGTTGCTGCCATGACCGACACCCAGCTGGCCACCGTCCACCTCGACCCGGAGCGCGTACCCCGCGGCGCCGTGCCGACCGACGCCATGGCGATCCTCGGCCTGGTCTTCGGCTTCCTGTTCTTCCCCCTCGGCATCGTCTTCAGCGCCCTGGGCCTGCGCAACACCCGCCGGGACGGCACCCGCGGCCGTGGGCTCGCCCTCGCCGGGATGGTCCTCTCGCTGCTGCAGGTGGCGGGGTACTCGGCGCTCATCCTGTGGGCCGCCTTCGGCGCCGGCTCCTGATGACCTGGTTCGACCCGGAGGCGGCCAGCTTCCTGGCCGCCCGCCAGCTCGCGGAGGAGGCCCGGCACCGGCGGCACCAGCCCCTCGGCCACCGACCCCGGCGCCGCCGCCCGGACCGGCTGCGCAGCACCCCCGGCCGCCCGGCGCCCGGCGAGTGCGCAGCTGCGGTCGTGGACCCGCACGGCGACGCGGGGCCCGGCGACCGGTACTGACCACCCGTGGGGGGAGGGGCGTCGGGGAGGATGGGCCGGTGACCGCCATCCGCACTTCGTTCTCCGCGGAGGTCTCCGACGCCGTCCGGCGGCTCGCCGGGGTCGCCGAGCGGACCCCGCTGCAGCGCAACGCCCGCCTGTCCGAGCTGACCGGCGCCGAGGTGTGGGTGAAGCGGGAGGACCTGCAGGTCGGCCGCTCCTACAAGGTGCGCGGCGCCTACAACACGATCAGCCAGCTCGACGCCGCCGGCCGCGCCGCCGGGGCGGTCTGCGCCAGCGCCGGCAACCACGGGCAGGGCATGGCCTACGCCTGCCGGGTGCTCGGCGTCCGGGGCCGGGTGTTCGTGCCCGGGACGACGCCCCGGCAGAAGCGCCAGCGGATCGCCGCCCTCGGCGGGGACATGGTGGAGCTGGTGGTCACCGGCGACACCTACGACGACGCGGCCGCCGCGGCTGCGGCCTCCGCGCAGATGACCGGGGCCACCCTGGTGCCGGCCTTCGACGCGGTCACCACCGTGGTCGGGCAGGCGACGGTGGCCGTGGAGGTGCTCGACCAGCTCGGCGGCGCCCCGGACGTCGTCGTCCTGCCGGTCGGTGGCGGCGGCTTGCTGGCCGGCTGCGGCACCTGGCTGCGCGAGCACAGCCCGGGCACCCGGCTGGTCGGTGTGGAGCCGACCGGCGCGGCGAGCATGGCCGCGGCGCTGGCCGCCGGCTCACCCGTGGAGCTCGCCGAGATCGACACCTTCGTCGACGGTGCCGCGGTACGCCGGGCCGGCGCGGTCACCTACCCGCTGGTGCGCGACAGCGGCGCGGAGCTGGTCGCCGTCCCGGAGGGCCGGATCTGCACCGAGATGCTCGAGCTCTACCAGGTCGACGGGGTGATCGCCGAGCCCGCGGGGGCGCTGGCCACCGCCGCGCTGACCGGGGGCGCCGTCCGGGTCGAGCCGGGGCAGACCGTCGTCTGCCTGCTCTCCGGCGGCAACAACGACGTCAGCCGGTACGCCGAGATCGTCGAGCGCTCCCTGGTGCACCAGGGGCTCAAGCACTGGTTCCTGGTGGAGTTCCCGCAGGAGCCCGGGGCGCTGCGCCGCTTCCTCGACGAGGTGCTCGGCCCGGACGACGACATCGTGCGGTTCGAGTACGTCAAGCGCGACAACCGGGACACCGGGGCGGCGCTCACCGGCATCGAGCTGGGCAGCCCCGAGGGTCTGGCCCCGCTGCTGGCCCGGATCGAGGCCGGACCGCTGACCATCCAGCACCTGCAGCCGGGCACGACCGCCTACCGGTACCTGGTCTCCGGCCCCTCGTTCTGAGCCCCGCTCGCCCGGGTTGAGCCGGCTGAGGTGGCGTTGAGCCATGCCCTGGCGCGGCTCGACCCCGGTTGGTGCGGGTCAACCCGCCCGGGAGACGACCCTCAGCGGCCGTAGCGGGCGGCGGCGCGCTCGCGGGCCTGCGCGGCGAGCACCTCGCGGTCCTTGGGTGGCGCGGTGGTGACCAGGTCGGCGAGCAGGTGCTCGGTGGCGTGCGCGATCTCGGCGACCGCCCGGTCGAACGCCGCCTGGTTCGCCTGCGACGGCTTGGTCGACCCGCTGACCTTGCGCACGTACTGCAGCGCCGCGGCGCGCACCTCGTCGGAGGTGGTGGCGGGCTCCAGGTTGTGCAAGACGTGGATGTTCCGGCACATGCCCGCACCCTAGGACCCCCTGTCGCCGAAGTGGCCACTTCGGCGCTTTCGCCGAAGTGGCCACTTTGGCGAAGAGGGGCGGGGTCAGGCGACGACGGTGGTGGTGCGGTCGGGGCCGCCGCGGGCCAGCGCCCGGCTGATCACCAGCCGCTGGATCTGGTTGGTGCCCTCGAAGATCTGCATGACCTTGGCCTCGCGCATGTACCGCTCCACCGGGAAGTCGCGGGTGTAGCCGTACCCACCCAGCACCTGGACGGCGTCGGTGGTCACCTTCATCGCGTTGTCGGTGGCCACCAGCTTGGCGATCGAGGCCTGCCGCCCGTAGGGCTGACCGGCGTCGCGCAGCCGGGCCGCGGCCAGGTAGGTCGCCCGGGCGGTCTCCACGGCGGCGGCCATGTCGGCGAGCAGGAAGCCCAGCCCCTGGTGCTCGATGATCGGCTTGCCGAAGGTCTCGCGCTCCCGGGCGTAGGCGACCGCGTCGTCCAGCGCGCCCTGGGCCAGGCCGGTGGCGACGGCGGCGATGCCCAGCCGGCCGGCGTCCAGCCCGGCGAGGGCGATCGAGAGCCCCTCGCCCTCCTCGCCCAGCCGGCGGTCGGCGCCGATCCGCACGCCGTCGAACCGCATGGTCGCCGTGGTCGAGCCGGTCAGCCCCATCTTGCGCTCGGCCGGGTCGGCGGACAGCCCCGCGCTGTCGGCGGGCACGAGGAAGCAGGAGATGCCGCGGGCGCCGTCGTCGGAGGTGCGGGCCATCACCGTGTAGAAGTCCGCGTGCCCGCCGTGGGTGGTCCAGGCCTTCTCCCCGGTGAGGACGTACGAGTCGCCGTCCCGCTCGGCCCGGGTGCGCATCGCCGCCGGGTCGGAGCCGGCGTGCGGCTCGGAGAGGCAGTACGCGCCGAGGAGTTCGCCGCCGAGCAGCTCGGGAAGCCAGCGCTGCTGCGCGGGGGTGCCCCGGGTGGCCAGCCCGAAGCAGGACAGCCCGTGCACGCTCACCCCGACGCCGACGCTGGCCCACGCGGCGGCGATCTCCTCGAGCACCTGCAGGTACACCTCGTGGGGCTGCCCGCCGCCACCGAGCTCCTCGGGGTAGGGCAACCCGAGCAGCCCGGCCCGGCCGAGGGTGCGGAAGACCTCGCGCGGGAACTGCTCGTCGGCCTCGGCCGCGGCGGCCCGGGGAGCGAGCTCCGCGCGGGCCAGCTCCCGGGTCAGGTCGAGCAGGTCCGCGGCCTCCTGGGTGGGCACGAGACGGGCGACGGGCACGGCCAGACCTCCGGACGGCGGGGCGTCGACACCCCGCGACTAGTACTGGCAGACGGTAGGCAGTACTGGTCGGAGTACTCAAGTCAACGTCGTTGCTACTCTCCGACACCCCGGAGGGAGGCGCCATGACGTCGCTGGGCACCCGCAGCCCGCGCGCCACCGCCCGGCGCGAGGAGCTGCTCGACCAGCTGGTCGGGCTGATGCTGGCCGACGGGTTCGCGGCGTTCACCCTCGACGAGCTCGCCCGCCGGCTGCACTGCTCGAAGAGCACGCTGTACGGCATCGCGGCGAGCAAGGAGCAGCTGGTGGTGGCCGGGGTGAAGCGGTTCTTCCAGCGCGCGACGACGGCGGTCGAGCAGCGGGTCGCCGAGCCGGGCGACCACCGCGAGCGGATCAGCGCCTACCTGCTCGCCGTCGCCGCGCAGCTGCAGCCGGCCTCCCCCGCGTTCTTCGCCGACCTGGCCGCGTTCGCCCCGGCGCGGGAGATCTACCAGCACAACACCCGCAAGGCCGCCGCCCGGGTGCAGCACCTGGTCGCCGACGGGGTCGCCGCGGGCACCATCCGCCCGGTGCACGCCTCGTTCGTCGGGACGGCGGTCGCGCAGGTCATGGCCGCGATCCACCGGGGCGACGTCCGCGCCGCGACCGGCCTCGACGACGCCGCCGCCTACCGCGAGCTCGCCGACCTCGTCGTCACCGGCATCGCCCCACGCTGACCGCGGCGGGTCCGGGCCCCGGCCAGGCGGGCGGCGATCACCGACGAGTGCGCCATCGTCGGACTCGCGCCGTCCGATCGCCCACGCCGCCGTCCGATCGCCCACCCCGCCGAGCTGTCACCTGGCCCGACCGGTGGGTAAGGTGAGCCTTCCTTTCCCTGGCCGGGACGCCGGCCCGTCCTCTCGTCCCCCCAGGAGCAGCCCGTGGCGCAGCGCACGGCCACCGCAGCTCCGCAGCCGACGGCCGAGGAGCCCCGCCGCGGGCTGCTGCGCGGGGCGTTCACCCGCACGCTCGGGCTCTGGCTCCTGCTCGCCCTGGCGCTGGCGGCCTGCTTCCTCAGCATCACCGTCGGCACCCGGTCGATCGGGCTGGGCACCGTCTGGCAGGCGCTGACCGACGCCGCCACCCCGGGCGACGAGGCGCTGATCATCCGGGAGCTCCGGGTGCCGCGGACCCTGCTGGGCGTGCTCGCCGGGGCCGCCCTGGGCGTATCCGGCGCGCTCATGCAGGGCCACACCCGCAACCCGCTGGGCGACCCGGGGCTGCTCGGGGTGACCGCGGGTGCCTCGTTCGCGGTCGTGCTCTCCATCTGGCTGCTGGGCATCAGCACGCCGGGCGGCTACGTCTGGTTCGCCCTGGTCGGCGCGCTGCTGGGCAGCGTCACCGTCTACGCGATCGGCTCCGCCGGCCCGGGCGGATCGACGCCGGTGACCCTGGCGCTGGCCGGCGCCGCGCTGACCGCGCTGCTCTACGCGCTGATCCAGGCGATCACCATCCGCGAGACCACCACCCTGGACGCCTACCGCTTCTGGGTGGTCGGGGCCCTGGCCGGGCGCGACGCCACGGTGGCCGCGCAGGTCGCCCCCTTCATCGTCGTCGGCCTGGTGCTCGCCCTGCTGAACGCGCCGGTGCTGAACCTGCTCGGGCTCGGCGAGGACGTCGCCCGCGGGCTGGGCACCCGAATCTGGCTGGCCCGCAGCGTCGGGCTGGCGTCGATCACCCTGCTCGCCGGGGCCGCCACCGCCGCCTGCGGGCCGATCGTCTTCGTCGGGCTGGTCGTGCCGCACGTCGCCCGCGCGGTCACCGGGCCCGACCACCGCTGGCTGGTGCCGTACTCCGCGCTGCTGGGCGTGGTCTTCCTCCTGCTCGCCGACGTGCTGGGCCGGATCGTGGCCCGCCCCGGTGAACTGCAGGTGGGCATCGTGCTCGCCGTGGTCGGCGCACCGTTCTTCATCGCCCTCGTCCGCCGCCGGAAGCTGGCGGCGCTGTGAGCCTCGCCGCGCCCACGCGCACCCCCGCGCGGTTGCCCAGCAGCCGGCGGGCCGTGCGGATCGGGCCCTTCTCCGCGGTCTACCGGCCCCGGCAGCTCCTCGTCCCGCTGGCGGTGCTGCTGGCGCTGGTCGTCGTCAGCGCGCTCAACCTGGGCCGCGGCGACTACCCGATCAGCGTCCCGGAGGTGCTGGGCACCCTCGTCGGCGCCGGGGACGACACCCAGCGGTTCATCGTGCTGGAGCTGCGCGCGCCCCGGGTCGTCGTCGGCCTGCTGGTCGGGCTGGCGCTGGGGATCTCCGGCGCGCTCTTCCAGACCTTCGCCCGCAACCCGCTCGCCAGCCCGGACATCCTCGGCGTGACCGGTGGGGCGGCGGTCGGCGCCGTCGGGGTGATCGTGCTCGGCGGGGTCACCGGCGCGAGCGGGCTGCTGGCCGCGGTCGGGCTGCCCGCCGCGGCGCTGGCCAGCGGTCTGCTCACCGCCGGGCTGATCTTCGGCCTGGCCTGGCGCAACGGCATCGACGGCTACCGGCTGGTGCTGGTCGGCATCGGCCTGGCCGCCTTCGCCCAGGCGCTGATCGCCTACCTGCTCACCCGCAGCGACATCAACGACGCCGCGGCCGCCAACGTGTGGCTCACCGGCTCGCTGAACGGGCGGGGCTGGGACCAGGCCGTGCCGCTGGCGCTGGCGCTGGTGGTGCTGCTGCCCGCCGCGCTCGCGCTGAGCCGGGTGCTCGGCGTGCTCCAGTTCGGCGACGACACCGCCCGGGCGCTCGGCGTGCGGGTGGCCCGCACGCAGGGCGTCGTCGTGCTGGTCGCCGTGGCGCTGGCCGCGTTCGCCGTCGCCGCCGCCGGGCCGATCAACTTCGTCGCGCTGGTCGTGCCGCAGGTCGCCCTCCGGCTCGCCGGCGGATCACGCCCCCCGGTGCTCGCCTCGGGCCTGCTCGGTGCACTGCTGCTGATCAGCAGCGACCTGGTGGCCCGCACCGTGCTGCCCGACTCGTTCCCCGTCGGGGTGGTGACCGCCGTGGTCGGCGCCCCGTACCTGCTCTGGCTCCTCGTCCGCGGAAGGCGGCGATCGACCCTGTGACTGCCTCACCCACGCTGGCACGCGACACCTCCCGCCCCGACGCGCCCCCGGTGCGGCTCACCGCCGACGGCGTCCGGCTGGCCTACGGCGAGAAGGTGGTCGTCGACGCGCTCGACCTCGAGCTCGCCGACGGCTCGTTCACCGCGATCGTCGGCCCGAACGGCTGCGGCAAGTCGACCCTGCTCAAGGCGCTGGGCCGGCTGCTGCGCCCCACCGGGGGCACCGTGCTGCTCGACGGCCGGGCCATCACGGCCACCCCGACCCGCGAGGTGGCCAAGGTGCTCGGCCTGCTGCCGCAGACGCCGCTGGCCCCCGAGGGGCTCACCGTCGCCGACCTGGTGGCGCGCGGCCGGCACCCGCACCAGAGCTGGTTGCGTCAGTGGTCGTCGGACGACGAGGCGGTGGTGGCCGAGGCGCTGCGCTGGACCGACATGGCCGAGCTGGCCGACTCCCCGGTCGACGCGCTGTCGGGCGGGCAGCGGCAGCGGGCCTGGATCTCCATGGCGCTGGCCCAGGGCACCGACCTGCTGCTGCTCGACGAGCCGACCACCTACCTCGACCTGGCCCACCAGGTCGACGTGCTGGAGCTGGTCGGCCGACTGCACGCCGAGCGCGGCCGGACCGTGGTCGTCGTGCTGCACGACCTGAACCTCGCGGCGCGCTACGCGCAGCGGCTGGTGGCGATGAAGGACGGCGTGCTGGTCGCCTCCGGCACGCCGGCGGAGGTGCTCACCGAGCAGCTGCTCGCCGACGTGTTCGAGCTGGAGGCCCGGGTCGTGCCCGACCCGGTCACCGGCACCCCGATGGTGGTGCCGGTCCGCCGCCTGCGATGAAGGTGACGTGCTGGAACGGCCCCGCTGCAGGGGCCCGCCACGAGCCTGCGAGTGGTGGGGGGGCAGCGGGGTCCTCCTAGAACGTGAAGGCGCCGACGGCGGTGCGCAGCTCGGCCGCCATCCGGGACAGCTCGTCGACCGCCTGCCGGGTCTGACCCAGCGCCTGCGTGGTCGACGCCGCAGCCGACGACACCCCGGTGATGTTCGCCGCGATCTCCGTCGACCCGCCCGCGGCCTCCTGCACCGACCGCGACATCTCGTTCGTCGTCGCCGTCTGCTCCTCCACCGCGCTGGCGATGGTCAGCTGGAAGTCGTTGATCGACCCGATCACCTCACTGATCCGCCCGATCGCCGCGACCGCTCCCGAGGTGTCGCCCTGGATCGCCTCCACCCGCCGCGCGATGTCCTCCGTCGCCCGGGCGGTCTCCTGGGCCAGCTCCTTCACCTCGTTCGCCACCACCGCGAAACCCTTCCCGGCCTCGCCGGCCCGGGCGGCCTCGATCGTGGCGTTCAGCGCCAGCAGGTTCGTCTGCTCCGCGATGGACGTGATGGTCTTGACCACCGCACCGATCTCCTGAGAGCTCGCCCCCAGCTGCTCGATCGTCACCGTCGTCGACTGCGCCTCGGTCACCGCCTGCGCCGCGACCCGCGCCGCCTCGTTCGCGTTCTGGCTGATCTCCCGGATCGACGCGCCCATCTCCTCCGCGCCGGCCGCCACCGTGCCCACGTTCCGCGACACCTCCTCCGCCGCCGAGGACACCACCCCGGACTGCGCCGAGGTCTCCTCCGCCGACGCCGAGATCTGCGCCGACGACGCGCTCAACTCCTCCGACGACGCCGCCACCGCGTCGGCCGAGGCGACGACCGAGCCGATCACCCCGCGCAGGTGCGCCTGGGCGGTGTCCAGCGCCGCGGCCATCTGGCCGACCTCGTCCCGCGCGGTCACCTCGGCCGAGCGGGTGAGGTCGCCGGCGGCCATCGCCTCCAGCGCCGTCCGGACGCGGCCCAGGGGGCGGGCGATGGACCGCTGCAGCAGCAGGCAGATGCCGGCGACCAGCGCGGTGCCGGCGATGGCAGCGAGGACGGCGATCCTGTCGGCGGTGGAGATCGCGGAGTCCAGGTGGGTCCGGGCCTCGGCGGCCAGCGCGGCCAAGTCGTCCTTGAGGGCGCTGACCGCGGCGTCGGAGAGGTCGTTGGCCTGCTGCACCTCGTCGTAGCGCAGCCGCATCCCGGCCTGGTCGGTCACCGCACCCTGGATGAAGGTGCCGATCGCACCGGTGTACTCGGCGAAGGTGGCGTCCAGTTCGGCGATGTCCGCGGTGATCGGCCCGGTGAGCGGGATCGCCACCAGCGCGGCGATCAGCTCCTCGGTCGTGGCCGTGTCGTCGGCCAGGTCTGCGAGCTGCTCCCGCGGGTTCTCGCTCACCAGCGCCTTGAGCGCGTCCACCTTGAGCTCACTGGCCCGGGTGTCCAGCTGCAGGACCAGCGCCTGCGCGTCGGAGAACGCCGCCTCGGTGCGGCTCTGGTCCCGGACGGTGCCGTGGGCGACCAGGGTGGTGGTCAGCAGGGCGGCGAACGCCACGGCGACCACGCCGAGCAGGACACCGAACCGCGTGGCCAGCCGGAGGTCGGCGAACCACCCGGCTCGGCCGGGGGAGGGCGCGGTGCGGGTCGCTGCCATCGGGGACTCCAACTGACCAGGGGGGAACTGCCTGTCTCCGGACCGACGCGGGCTTCCGGCACCCGGTCGTCCGTTATTCAGGAACCGCGCGTTCTCGGTTCCACCGTTCCCATCGGCACCGTCGCGCAGAACTGGAGGGGACGGAGGTCCCGACCTGGTCCTGGCGACCACACCGGCCCCGCCCGCCCCACGCGTGCGGCCCAGCAGCTGGGGGCCGCACGCCGAGCCCTCCCGGAGACGACGACGGCCCGCTCGCCAGGTGGCGAGCGGGCCGTCCAACCCCGTCCAGGGGCCCTTCGTCAGTCCCCGGGGCCCGATGGCCGACCGGCCGAGCCGTCGTCCCGGGTGGCCCCGTCCGGCTGCGCCCCGTCCGGCTGCGCCCCGGGCCCCGGCGTGCCGGGCTCGCCGGGCTTGACGACCAGCACGAAGTCGTCGCCGTGCCGCGTGATCCCGTGGACCACGGCCTGCTCGACGGCGCCCGCGGCGTAGGCACGGCGCAGCACCATCGGGTCAGAGCGCAGGTCCTTGGTCAGCGCGACCGCCAGCCCGATCATCACCAGGGCGAAGGGGAGCGCGGCGATGATCGTCAGGTTCCGCAGCCCCTGCAACGCCTCGTCGCCGCCGACGAGCAGCATCACGGCGGCCACGCCACCGGTCAGCAGCCCCCAGAAGACGACCATCTTCGAGGTCGGCTCACGGGTGCCTCGCTCGGACAGCGACGCCATCACGATCGAGGCGGAGTCCGCGCCGGTCACGAAGAAGATGCCGACCAGCAGCATCACGATGACGCTGGTGACCGTGGTGAACGGCAGCTCCTGGAGCAGGCCGAACAGCTGGCCCTCGGCCGTCGACTGGCCGGCGATGTCCTGGCCCGACTGCTGGGCACCGATCCCGGCACCGCCGAAGATCGCGAACCAGAACAGCGTGACGACGCTGGGCACCAGCAGCACGCCGGCGATGAACTCCCGGATCGTGCGGCCGCGGCTGATCCGGGCCAGGAACACCCCGACGAACGGCGTCCAGGAGATCCACCAGGCCCAGTAGAAGACCGTCCAGCTCGACAGCCACTCGGCCATCTCATCGCCGCCGGAGGCGTTGGTACGCGCGGCCATCTCGGGGAGCTCGGCGGCGTAGGAGCCCAGCGCCGTCGGCACCAGGTTCAGCATCAGCACCGTGGGGCCCACCACGAAGACGAAGAGCGCCAGGGTGAAGGCCAGGCCCACGTTGATGTTGGACAGCCACTGGATCCCGCGGGCGACGCCGGAGAACGCGGAGGCCACGAAGGCCGCGGTCAGGACCGCGATGATGCCGACGGTGGCCGCGTTGCCGACCGGGCCGAGCCAGCCGAGGATCTCCAGCCCGCTGCCGATCTGCAGGGCGCCGAGCCCCAGCGAGGCGGCGGTGCCGAAGAGCGTGGCGAAGATGGCGAGGACGTCGATCACCTTGCCGGCCGGCCCCTCGGCCACCCCGCGCCCGAACAGCGAGGTGAACGCGGAGGAGAGCAGCTGGCCGCGGCCCCGGCGGTAGGTGCCGTAGGCGACGGCCAGCCCGACGAGGGCGTAGAGCGCCCACGGGTGCAGCGTCCAGTGGAAGAGCGTGGTGGCCATCGCCGTGGTGACGGCCTCCTGGGTCTCCCCGGGGACGGTGCCCGGCGGCGGGGAGACGTAGTGCGACAGCGGCTCGGAGACGCCGAAGAACATCAGCCCGATGCCCATGCCGGCGCTGAACATCATCGCGATCCAGCTGATCGTCCGGAACTCCGGCCGTTCGTCGTCCCCGCCGAGCGGGATGCGGCCGTAGGTGCTGGCGGCGATCCAGAGCACGAAGAGCACCACGGCGGTGCCGAGCAGGACGAAGAACCAGCCGAGGTTCAGCTCGATCCAGCCGAGCGCGCTGCTGCTGGCCGAGCCCAGCCCCGTGGGGCTGAGGAAGCCCCAGGCGAGGAAGGCCAGCGAGACGACGGCGGCGACCCCGAAGACCGTCCGGTCCAGTCGCGGCCGGCGCTCCTGCTCCTGGGTGGGGGGCTGGGCGATGGCCGGGTGCGTCCGGCTGAGGACTCCGGGGTCGAGCACGTCGTCGATCGTCTGGTCCGACGCCTGGGCGTCAGGGACCTGGGCGTCGGGGGCCTGGGCGTCGGGCACCGGCGGCGCGGTGGCGCGCGAGGCGCCGTGCGACGACTGGCCGGGTGGGTCGTTCGGTGGGTTCGTCACGTGGTGTGGCGCCTGATCGGCGCCCCTCCCCTCGAGTCGGCGCGCAAGTCGAAGAGCCGTCCGACACCTGCGGACGGCTCGTTGCACCGACCACCGTCCTGGCAGGCGGGCCCCGGCGCAAGTTCGTGGCGCGCCCACCGGCCGCCGCACCGACCCCCGGGTGCGCCACCCGCGCTACCCGTTCACAGGTGGACCGGCCACACTGAGCGGCGATGGACGCACTCGTGGATGTCTGGAACTGGGTGCGCGGCGCGGGACTCGAGGCGCTGCTGATCGTGCTGGGCGCCGTGCTGCTCGCCCGCTTCGTCAGCTGGGGTGGCGCCCGGATCACCGACCGCATCGACGCCACCGCCCGGGAGTCCGACGCCCTGGTGCGGTCCGAGGCCGCCAAGCACCGGCACTCGCTGACCCAGGTGATCACCTGGGCGGCGATCGTGCTGATCTGGTCGATCGCGGTCTTCTTCGTGCTCGAGCGGCTCGGCATCCCGATCGCCGGGCTGGTCGCCCCGGCGACCGTGCTCGGCGTCGGCCTGGGCTTCGGTGCCCAGCGCGTGGTCGGGGACGTGCTGGCCGGGTTCTTCATCATCACCGAGCGGCAGTACGGGTTCGGTGACTCCGTCGGCATCGTCACCCTCGGCGGCCAGGGCGACGCCTACGGCACCGTCGAGGACGTCACGCTGCGGATCACCCGGCTGCGCTCCCCCGACGGGGAGGTCGTCAGCGTGCCGAACGGGCAGATCATCCGGTCGATCAACTACTCCCGGGACTGGGCCCGCGCCGTGGTCGACATCCCGGTGCCCACCACCACCGACGTCAGCCGCGTGCAGCAGGTGCTGCGCGAGGTGGGCCGCCGCGCTTACGCCGACGAGCGCCTGCACCAGCTGCTGCTCGACGAGCCGAGCGTGATGGGCGTGGAGAGCCTGTCGCTGGACGAGGTGAACCTGCGGATGGTGGCCCGGACACTGCCCGGCAGGCAGTTCGAGGTGGGACGCGACCTGCGGGCCCGGGTGGCGCTGGCGCTCTCCCACGAGGGTGTGTCGCTCCGGGCGACCGCCATGACCGACGTCCCCAGCGTCCAGGACGAGGCGCTCGCCGAGGACCGGGCCCGCAGCGGAGGAGCAGCATGAGCACGTCGGACGACCAGCCGACCACCGTCCAGCGGCGCACCGCCGAGCAACCCGCCCTCACCACCGCCCCGGAGTCCGGCCGCTCCGGGATCTGGGGGCGCCGGCTGCCCAAGCACATCGGTCGGGTGCGCTCGTCCACAGCCCTGATCGCGGCCCTGTTCGTGCTGCTCTTCGGGGTGTACCTCGCCTTCCCGGCGGACCCGTACGTCGACGTCGAACTCCCGAGCGGGCAGACCGTGCCGGTGCGCAGCTCCCAGCTGGAGAGCACGCCGACGCCGCCGGAGACCACGCCCCCGCCGGGCAGCGAGGCGCCGGCCCCGACCAGCAGCGTGCCCACGGGCCAGACCCCGAGCCCGGACGACGACGAGCCCCGGTCGACCCCAACGCCGACCACCCCGCGGACCAGCCAGGCCCCGGCGCCGACCACCGGGAGCACGCCGACGACGGACGAGGACCCGACGACCGGCACCGACCAGGACACCGACGGCTCGCAGACCGGCGGGACCCCGACCGGCTGACCGGCGTCAGCCCCGGGTGCCGGTCTGGGTCAACCCCCAGGCCGCGGTCACCAGGAACAGCACCACGCCGACGACGAAGAGCCAGAACAGGCCCTCGACGAGGGCGCCGATCACGGTGACGACCAGCCAGACGACCAGCAGCAGTGCGATGAGCGCCAACACGGTGCCCTCCTCGGCTCGGGTGTCCCCTCCGAGGATGCTCGCCATCGGGCCCCCGGGAACCCGCCCGCGCGGAGGTCACCAGATCGTCATGTCCTGGTCGGCGCGACGACGGCGATCCCCGGCTCCCGGCCGACCGCGGCCAGCGCGGCGCCGGCGTCGGCGAGACCGAGCTCACGGGTGACCAGCAGGTCCGGGCGCAGCCGGCCGGCGGCGATCAGCGAGAGCATCGCCGGGTAGTCGCCGGCGGCCATGCCGTGGCTGCCCAGCACGGCCAGCTCCCGGGCGATGACCAGCTCCATCGGGATCTCCGGCCGCCCCACCGCCGGGGGCAGCAGGCCGACCTGCACGTGCCGCCCGCGCGGGCGCAGGCTGCGGATCGAGTTCGTGCAGGTGACGGCCGACCCGAGCGCGTCCAGCGACAGATGGGCGCCCCCGCCGGTCAGCTCGGCGACGGCGGTGGGGACGTCGGCCGCACGTCCGTCGACCGAGCTCCCGTCGACCGTGTGCTCCGCGCCCATCCGGCGGGCCAGGTCCAGGGCGGCACCGGAGACGTCGACGGCGACCACCCGGGCGCCGGCCGCGACCGCCACCTGGACCGCCGACAGCCCCACCCCGCCGCAGCCGTGCACCGCGACCCACTCCCCGGGGCGCACCCGGCCCACCCCGGTCAGCGCCCGGAAGGCGGTGGCGAACCGGCAGCCCAGGCTGGCCGCGGTGGTGGCGGGCAGCTCGTCGGGGAGCGCGACGAGGTTCACGTCGGCGGCCTCGAGGGCGACGAGCTCGGCGAGCGAGCCCCAGTGGGTGAACCCGGGCTGGGTCTGGAACCGGCAGACCTGACCGTCACCCTCTCGGCAGGGGGTGCAGCGGCCGCAGGCGCAGACGAACGGCACGGTCACCCGGTCGCCGACCGCCCAGCGCCGCACCTCGCGGCCGACGGCGGCGACCGTCCCGGCGAGCTCGTGGCCGGGGACGTGCGGGAGGACGACGTCCGGGTCGTGCCCCTGCCAGGCGTGCCAGTCGCTGCGGCAGACCCCGCTGGCCTCGACCTGCACCACCACCCCGGCGGGCGCCGGCCGCGGATCGGGCACCTCCCGGACGTCGAGCGGACCACCGAAGGACTCGAACACCAGCGCACGCACGACCCCAGCCTGCCCGGCCGCGGGCTCAGCGGCCGAGCAGGTCCGCCAGCAGCCCCTCGGTGGCGCCGTCGACGTCGACCACCTTGGTGCGCGACGTCGCGCCGGTGACCAGCGTGGCCGCCGAGCGGCGCACACCGAAGGCGTCGGCGACGGCGGCCAGCGCGGCCGCGGTGGCCTTCCCGCCGACGGCCCGGGCGGACACCCGGACGACGAGGGCACCGTCGTGCTCCCCGCCGACCGCCGTCCGCCCGGCGCCGGGCCGGACCCGGATGGTGATGCGCACCCGCCGATCCTGCCGGTCGGCCGGGGCGGCGGCTCAACCCAGGGAGACGGCGACGACGAGGACGACCACCAGCACGAAGGCCAGCAGCCCGACCAGCCCGGCCCGGTGCCACCGCTGGGAGCGCGCGGCGTCCCGCACCGCCGCGAGCAGCTCCGGGCCCGGCCCGGGTGCGCCCGCGGCCCGCTCGGCGAGCTCCCGGCGCAGCAGCTCGACCGGGTCCCGGCCGGGCACCCGTTCCGCGAGCCGGGCCAGGCCCCGGTCCACCTCGCCCGGCACCGCCGCGGGCTCCACGCCCACGGCCGCGGCCACCTGCTCGTCGGTCAGCCCGTCCCCGTACCGCAGCACCAGCACCGCCCGCTCCCGCGCCGGGAGCAGGGCGAGCGCGGCCGCCGGCTCCCCCGGCGGCACGGTGGGCGCGCTCGCCGCGGCGGTGCCCGGCAGCCCGCTCGCCCGCAGCCCGTCGAGGGCCGGGATCCCGGCGACGGCGCCCGCCACCCGGGTCCGCCGGTGCCAGGCGGCGTGCGCGGCCACCAGCGCCCGTCGCAGCGACCCCTCGTCGACCGCGGCGTCCCGGCCGGCCACCCCGGCCAGCGCCTCGACGACCAGCTCCCGCGCCTGCCGCGCGTCCCCGGTGAGCAGGTGTGCGGTGCGGAGCAGGCCCGGGCCCGCCCGGGCGAGGAGGGGCGCGAGCACCTCGTCCCTCACGTGACCCCGTCCCTCACATGCCCTCGTCCCTCACGTGCCCGAGGGGTCCGGCCAGCCGGCCAGGTGCCCGATCCAGGCCAGCGCCAGCCACGCACCGGACAGCGTGCCCGTCCGGGAGCCGTCGGTCAGGGTCAGCGTCCAGGCCGCCTCCGGCCAGCGGGACCCCGGGGAGCCGTCCGGGGTGGCTGCCACGACCCGCAGCTGCCGCACCGGGACCTCACGCGGCGGCGCGCCGGGGCCCGTCGCCCAGACCCCGCGCCGGGTGGCCTGCACCTGCTCGGCCGGGGCGTCCTCCGGCCAGCGCAGCCGCACGGCGCCCAGCCCGAGGTACGCGTCGGGGTCGCGGGGCACCGACCAGCTGGGCCGCCGCGCGCCGACCCCGGCATCGGCTCCCAGGGTGGCCACCGTGGAGGCGAGGTGGAACAGCCCGCCGAGCACCCGGCCGGCCCGCACCCGCACCGGCGGGTCCGCGACGGGCCAGGCCACCTGGGCCCGCAGTTCGGAGACGCCCACCCGACCGGCGCCCCTACTCCACCCGGCGGACGGCGCGGTGCGCGTCCAGCCGGTCGGTGTAGCTCGCCGCGTTCGCCCGGATCGCGGCGACGTCGTCCGCGGTCGTCTGCCGGCGGACCTTCGCCGGCACCCCGGCGACCAGCGAGTACGGCGGCACCTCGGTGCCCTGGGTGACCACGGCGCCGGCGGCGACGATGGACCCGGTGCCGATGTGCGCGCCGTTGAGCACGGTGCTGCCCATCCCGATGAGCACCTCGTCGTCCACCCGGCAGCCGTGCAGCACCACGCCGTGGCCGACGGTGACCCGCTCGCCCAGCACCAGCGGGAAGCCCGGGTCGCTGTGCAGGGTCGAGCCGTCCTGGACGTTGGAGTCGGCGCCGATCTCGATCACCTCGGCGTCCGCGCGCGCGACCGCGCCGTACCAGATGCTCGCCCGCGGGCCGAGCGTCACCGCGCCGACGACCACCGCCGTCGGCGCCACGAAGGCCTGCTCGTCGAGCTGCGGGGCGCCGAAGGCCAGCTCGCCCAGGAACGCCCCCTCCCCCGTGGTCACAGGTCCACCTCGGCCAGCACGCGCGGCACCTCCAGCGGTAGTTCGCGGGCCAGGAAGCCCAGCCGGCCGACCTGCGCGGCCAGCCGCTCACCGGCGCGGCCGTGCAGGTGAGAGGCCCAGACCGCGGCCTGGGCCGGCTCCGCGCCCCGGGCCAGCAGGCCGGCGACGATCCCCGCCCGCACGTCACCGGAGCCGGAGACCCCCAGCCCCGCGCCCCCGCTCTCGTCCTCCCACGAGCGGCCGTCCGGCGCGACGACCCAGCTCGTGCCGCCGCCGAGGCCCACGACGGCCTGCGCCTGCTCGGCCATCCGCCGGGCGGAGCCGACCGGGTCCTCCTCGACCTCCCCGTGTTCCACGTGCAACGCGATGGCGAGCTCGGTCGGGTTGGGGGTGAGCACGACCTGCCCGCCCAGGTGCCGCAGGCAACCCGGGTCGGCGGTGACCGCGGCCAGGCCCAGGGCATCGAGCGCGACGGGGCCCTCGAGGTGCGGCAGCAGCTGCTCGACCAGTCCACGGGTCTCCGCCTCGTCGGCCATGCCCGGGCCGATCAGCACGGCCGAGGCGCCCTGCGCGAGGTCGAGCACCAGCTCGGCCGACGACGCCCGGATCGCGCCGGCCTCGGTGTGCGGCACGCCGCGCACCAGCGCCTCCGGCAGCGAGATCGACACGTGCGGGGCGACCTTCGAGGGGACGACGACCTGCAGCTTGCCGGCGCCGGAACGCAGCGCGGCCTCGGCGGCCAGCAGCACCGCACCGACCGTCTCGGTGCTGCCACCGACCACGAGGATCGAGCCGCGGGCCTCCTTGCCGCCGGTCGGCTCCGGCAGCCGCCAGCCCCGCAGCACCTGCGGGGTGACCAGGGTGGGCTCAGGCCGGGCTGGGGACATCGTTCTCCTCGGTGACGGGGGGCTCGGCCCGGTTGGCGTCGGAGCTGTCGTCGGACAGGTGGTGCACGGCGTTGAACTCGGCCAGCCGCAGGTCACCGGAGTCGTCACGGCGGTAGCGGGTGACCGAGGTGTTGGCCACCCGCTCCTGCCGGTCGATCTCCAGCAGCTCGGGCTCGCCCAGCCCCTCCAGCACGTAGCGGAAGACCATGATCACGGCCTGGTGGGAGAAGCAGGCCAGCCGCTCGCCGTCGTGCCGCAGCGCCTCGGTGGCCAGCAGGCTGCGGATGCGCAGGGCGACGTCGGCCCAGCTCTCCCCGCCGGGTGGCCGGTACCAGAACTTGCCCAGGTGGGCGCGGCGCTCGGCCTCCTCGGGGAACCGCTCGCGGATGCCGGCGCCGGTCATGCCGTCGAACATGCCGAAGTCCCGCTCCCGCAGCCGCTCGTCGAACCGCACCGGCAGGTCCAGCCCGCTGGCGGCGACGGCGCGCCGGGCGGTGGCCGCCGCGCGGGCGAACGGCGAGCTCAGCACGGTGGTGGGCCGCCCGTCGGGCGGGAGGTCGGCCAGCCAGCGGCCCAGCGCGTCGGCCTGCTGCTCGCCGGTGTCCGACAGCGGGACGTCGGGGTCGCGGACGTCCAGCTCCAGCCGCTCGGCGCCGGTCCGGTGGGCGTGCGCGTCGGCGAGGTTGCCCACGCTCTCCCCGTGGCGGACCAGCCACAGCGCGGAGGGGCCGGGTACCTGTGCCATCGCCGTCCCGTCGTCGTGCGACGCCCCTGCTGAGCGCCGTCCGGTCAGCGGTTAGCCGACCACCCCGGCGACCAAACCGCGACCCCTGGACGCCGCCCACCGGACTGCGCACGATGAACGGGTGGCCGACGAGAGCACCTTCCCGATCCGCGCGTTCGCCACCGCGGCCGACTTCGACGCGTGGCTCGCCGCCGAGCACGACCGGGCGCCGGGGCTGTTCCTGCAGCTGGCCAAGCGGTCGTCGGGCATCCCGTCGATCACCGCCGCCGAGGCGGTCGAGGTGGCGCTGTGCCACGGCTGGATCGACGGCCGCAGCAACCGCCGGAAGGACCCCGTCCTCCCCACCCCTCGCAAGCTCGGGGCGGTGCCCTGAACGGGGCCGAGAACGTGGCGACGGTGGCCCGGCTGGTCGCCGAGGGGCGGATGCGCCCGGCCGGGCTGGCCCCGGTCGAGGCGGCCCGGGCCGACGGGCGCTGGGACCGCGCCTACGCGGGGCCGGCCACCATCACCGTGCCCGACGACCTGACCGCGGCGCTGGCGCAGGTGCCGGCGGCCGCTGCTGCGTTCGAGGCGCTGCGGGGCCCGGACCGGTACGCCGTCCTGCACCGGGTCCACACCGCGGCCACCCCGCAGACCCGCGCCAAGCGGATCGCCGCCGCCGTCCAGCAGCTCACCGGCGGGTGAGGAGGACGTGGCCCCGTCCCGAGGCTCGCCCCGAGCCTGCGAGGGGTGAGGAGGACGTGGCCCCGTCCCGAGGCTCGCCCCGAGCCTGCGAGGGGTGAGGAGGACGGGGTCCTTTATCAGCCGGTGACGCGGCGGGCGCCGACGTAGCCGCCCTTGTCCACGCTGGTCACCGCGACCGGCTTGCCGGTGACGCTGGCGTGCACCATCTGGCCGTTGCCGATGTACATGCCCACGTGGCTGATCGGGGTGTAGAAGAAGACCAGGTCGCCGGGCTGCAGCTGGCTGCGCGAGACCGGCACGCCCAGCTGGGCCTGGGCCCGGCTGGAGTGCGGCAGCGAGATGCCGGCGGCGGCGTAGGCGTACTGGGTGAGGCCGGAGCAGTCGAAGCGGTCCGGACCGCTCCCGCCGGGCAGGTACATGTCGCCGGCCTGGGCCAGGGCGGTGCGGACGGCCTCGCCGGCGGCGGCGGTCGGCGCGGGGGCGGGGGCGGCGACGACGTCGGGGCCGGCGATCACCGTCTGGACCCGCACCTGGTCGACGGCCGAGAGCCGGGCGAAGTCCGCCTCGTACCGGTCCAGCTCGCCCTCGAGCTCGTCGTGCCGGCGCTGCAGGTCGGCCGCGGCCTGCTCGGCGGCGGCCGCCGCGTCGGCCGCGGCCTGCTGCGCCTGCTCGGCGGCGGACCGGGCGGCGGCGACCTGCCCGACGACGGCGTCGGCGTGCGAGGCCAGCTGGTCCAGGGTGCTCATCTGCTGCACCAGGTCGTCGGCGGAGCCGCTGGTGAGGAAGGCCGCGAGCCGGCCGCGGGTGGTGCCCACGTACCCGGACTGGGCGATCGCCCGCAGCTGCGGCTCCAGCGCGTCGAGCTGGACCTGCGCCTCGGCGGCAGCGACCGCGGCGGCACCGGCGGCGGCCCGCTGCTGCTCGGCGGTCGCGGTGGCCTGGTGCACCTCCTCGTCCAGCGCGCTGAGCTTCAGGCCGGTCTCGGCGACCGCATGGCGGGCCTGGTCGGCGGTGGCCGGAGTGGCGGAGGCCGTCGCGGGGACGAACGTGAGCGCCGCACCGGCACTCAGCGCCAGCGCTGCGGCCCGGGTCCACCGGCGGGTGGTCGATCGGGTCACCGTGCCTCCGTCTGCGCGTGGCGGCCCGGGGAAGGGGCGACGAGGTCCGCGCGCGTCCTGAACGGAAAGTAAGGAGACTTAGACGGAGCGTCCGCCTCGGCGCGCCGGGGGACGATCGGTCCGCCCGGGCGGTCAGTCCCACAGGCCCCGCGTGTCACTCCTGCCCCTCGCCGAGGGGACCACCCGGTCGGCGATGGCGCCGGTGGCGAAGGCGTAGACCGCCTTGTGCAGGACGTCGACGACCTGGTCCCGCCGGCTCCACGTCCACGGCGGGGCGCCGACGCCGGTGGCGTTCTCCAGCGTCTGGTCGACGGCCAGCCGCACCGAGGTGTGCCAGGCGTTCGCCCGCCAGCCGCGCAGGCCGGCCGCGGCCCAGACACCGCGCAGCGCGCCGACCGTGGCACCGGTGCCCCAGTGCATGAGGTGGTTGCGCACCGGCGGGCGTGCCGACCCGGGCAACCGACGCCCGGTGGTCAGCGCGGTCAGCGTGCGCGCCGGCACGTAGGAGTTCGGCCGGCCGGTCAGCTGCTGCTCCAGCTTCTCCCCCGCCGTCATCACCGCGACGCCGGCGAGGCCGGCGAGGGCACCACGGACTGCTGCTCGTCCCCACATGGGCTCGGGCCTACCCGCGCGGCGGCCCGGCGCAACCGTGGACCCGCGGGCGGGGTGACGGGGCAGGAACGGACTCGAGGCCGCCCGCCGGTTCCCCCCGGCGGGCGGCCTCGGGTCGAGCAGGCCGTGCAGTGCTCAGTTGGCCAGCGGCTCCTGGCAGTCCAGCGCCTCGACCACGGCGACGTCGCGCAGGATCGCGGCGAGCTCCGCGGAGGTCCACGCCTCACAGCAGTCACAGGCGCCGGTGTCACTGAAGCTGCGCAGGCCGAGGCTGCCGCCGGCCTGGTCCTCGGCGAGGGCGAGCTGCCCATCGGCCGGGTTGCGGTGGCAGTGGCAGGAGGCGGCACACATCCCCAGACCCCACCCCGAGACGATCACGGACGGGCCGTTGTCGTGGACCTTGCCCAACTGGAAGATCGAGGGCTTCTGTCGGTACGTCATGGCTGTGCTCCCCTCGCCGTCCTGCCGGAGCAGGGGGTCGTTGTCGGCGTCAGGGGAAAAACTAGACCGGATTCCGTTTTGAGTCAGTGACTCAGAGGAATGACATGCCGATTGGCGTGCCGGTGGTGTGCACCCGTCACGCTCGTCGCGCTGGCCCCATCCGTGCCACCCGCGCGACGCCGACTGGTCACCGCGGTGGGTGGCGGTCCAGCCGGCCCGTCGACCGGGGTTCCGCCGAACGGGAAGCCCACTGGGGGCTCATGCGACCTGGCTCACACCGTCACCCGTGCAGAGGGCGGCCCGGCCGGTCCGACCGGTCCGACCGGTCCGGCGAGCCGCGGAGCGCACCGTGATCGACGTGTCCCACTGGCCCGAGACCACGTCGCCGGCCGACCAGGCCGGGTGGCGGTGTTCGCTCCAACATGCTGGGCGACGCGCTCCGGGACCTCTTCGACCCGAAGCTCAACCGCTGAGCGACCGGTAGAGGGTGAGGGTGGCGGCCGCCGCGGCGTCCCAGCTGTGCCCGGCGGCCAGCGCCCGACCGGCGGCCTGCCACGCCGGGGAGCCCCCGGCCAGCAGCCCGGCGGCCAGCCCGGCCGGGCTGCTGGCGAAGGTCGCCGCCGCACCGAACACCTCCCGCAGCACCGGCAGGTCCCGGGTCAGCACCGGGACGCCGGCGGCGAGCTCCTCCATGGCGGCCAGCCCGAAGCCCTCCTTGGTGGAGGGGAAGGCGAAGACGTCGGCCGCGGCCACCAGGGCCGGCAGCGCGTCGTGGTCGACCGGGCCCAGGACGACGGGGGTCACGCCGAGCTCCGCGGCCCGTTCGAAGACCTGCCCCCCCGGTGGTCCCGGTAGTCGAACAGCGTCGGTGAGCTCGGTGCCGGCGGTGGCGGCGAGCAGCCGGGCGTGCTCGCCCTCGAAGTCGCCCCACGGCTGGTCGGAGGCGAACAGCACTCGGTCGGCGCCGATCCGTGGCGCTCGATCTCGGCGGCCAGCCAGCGCGGCGCGAAGCCGATCGCCCAGCTGGTGTCGGTGTAGACCCGCTTGCCGGCGGCGATCCAGGCGAAGAAGCGGGAGCCGATCAGCATGATGTGGCCGCTCATCCCGCCGCCCAGGTGCACCAGGTGCACGGCGACGTCGTCGGCGTACCGGTCGACCAGCCGGCCGACCTGGTCGATGTCGCTGGCCGCGCCCGGGCTGGTGTGCACGTGCACCACCAGGCCGCACGCGCGGGCGGCGGCGAAGATCGCGTCCAGCTGCGGCCGGCACGCCTCGTCGTCGGCGCCACCGCCGAGCAGGAGGGAGAGCTTCAGCGCGGTGACGCCGTCCTCGCCGGCGAGGGCGAGGGCGAGGGCCTCGTCGGTCGCGACGGCGTCCTGCGGGCGGGGGCTGGTCCACAGCCCGGCGCGGATCCGGTCGTCGCGCTGGGCGGCCTCGACCACCAGCTCGTTGAGGGCGAAGGAGGCGCTGACGTCGGGGAGGCCGTAGTTCGGGATGACCAGCGCCCGCTCGGTGCCCTCGCGGTCCAGGTCGGCGATCAGCTGGTCGATGGTGGCCCGGGCGGTGGTGTCGGGGTTGACCGGCGGACCGCCGTAGAAGGGGTGCGCGGGCAGCACGCCGAGGTGCCGGTGCCCGTCGTGCACCCGTCCCGGGGCCTCGTCGTCATGCCGAGAACGATCTCGGCCGACGGTTTCCCGGTGGTGGCGGTCGGAACGAGCCGCCGTTACGAAGGGCTCACCGACGGCGTCCCCGGTCACGCCCCGGTGGCCGGACGCGCACGCCGGCCACCGGGGTCGCGGTCAGCGACCGGTGAGGTCGACCTCCGGGTAGAGCGGGTGGGCCCCGATGATCTCGCCGGCCCGGGCACGGACGCGCTCGGCGACCGTGGCGTCGAGCCGGTACTTGACCTTCGAGTCACCCTCGGCCTGGGTGCTGTCCAGCACGTCGGCGATCAGGTCGCCCACCTCGGTCATCTCCGCCTCGCGCAGCCCGCGGGTGGTCAGCGCGGGGGTGCCCAGCCGGACGCCGGTGGTGTACCAGGGGCCGTTCGGGTCGGCCGGGACGGCGTTGCGGTTGGTGACCAGGCCGGCGTCCAGCAGCGCGGCCTCGGCCTGCCGGCCGGTCAGCCCGAAGTTCCGCACGTCCATCAGCACCAGGTGGTTGTCGGTGCCGCCGGTGACCAGCCGGACGCCGCGCTTCTGCAGCCCCCCGGCCAGCGCCTGCGCGTTGTCGACGATCTGCTGGGCGTAGCCGGCGAAGTCCGGACGGCGGGCCTCGGCGAACGCGACCGCCTTGGCCGCCATCACGTGCGGCAGCGGGCCACCGAGCACCATCGGGCAGCCGCGGTCGACCGAGGGCGCGTACTCCTCGGTGCACAGCACCATGCCGCCGCGCGGCCCGCGCAGCGACTTGTGCGTGGTGGTGGTGACGACGTCGGCGTGCGGCACCGGGTCGAAGTCACCGCTGAGCACCTTGCCCGCGACCAGACCGGCGAAGTGCGCCATGTCGACCATCAGCGTCGCGCCGACCTCGTCGGCGATCTCGCGCATCTTCGCGAAGTCGACCCGGCGCGGGTAGGCGGAGTAGCCGGCCAGCAGGATCAGCGGGCGGAACTCGCGGGCCCGCGCACGCAGCGCGGCGTAGTCGATCAGCCCGGTCTCGGGGTCGGTGCCGTAGCTGGACTGCTCGAACATCTTCCCGGAGATGTTCGGCCGGAACCCGTGGGTGAGGTGACCACCGGCGTCCAGGGACATGCCGAGCATCCGCTGGCTGCCGAAGGCCCGGCGCAGCCGCTCCCAGTCCTCGGGGGTCATCGCGTCGACGTTCTTCACCCCGGCCTCGGCCAGCGCCGGGGTCTCGACCCGGTGGGCGAGGATCGACCAGAAGGCGACCAGGTTGGCGTCGATGCCGGAGTGCGGCTGCACGTAGGCGTGGTCGGCGCCGAAGAGCTCGCGGGCGTGCTCGGCGGCGAGCCGCTCGACGGTGTCGACGTTCTGGCAGGCGGCGTAGAACCGGCGCCCGGGGGTGCCCTCGGCGTACTTGTCGCTGAACCAGTTGCCCATGGCCAGCAGCACGGCCGGCGAGGCGTAGTTCTCGCTGGCGATGAGCTTGAGGCTCTCGCGCTGGTCGGTGAGCTCCTGGCCGATCGCCGCCGCGACCCGCGGCTCGACCTGCGCGATGACGTCGAGCGCGCTGGTGAACGCGGCCGTCTCGCGGGTGACGGTGCTGGTCATGGCTCTCCTCCGGGAGGACGACGGGGAGCCCAGGCGCGCGGCACGGCTTCGGAGCCGCTCCCCGGTGGTCGTCCACCTGTCTGCGCCAGTCACGGCCCGGTTCCCAGGGTAGCCAGCCCGCCGGGCGGTGGGCCAGCGCGGTCCCGCCCGTCGACAGCAGACGTGGTGACCGTCACCCTGCGCCCGGTCCGTGCCGCGGTGCCCGCCGCTCCTTGACAAACTCGATTGCCGGAGCGGCAATGACCCGGTGACGGACGACGGCGCCCTGCCCCAGGAGGTGCTCGACGCGGTCGGGCCGCGGCTGCGGGCGCTGCGTCAGCGGCGGCAGGTGACCCTCACCCAGCTGTCGGCGGCCACCGGCATCTCGGTGAGCACGCTGTCCCGGCTGGAGTCCGGCGGCCGCCGGCCCACCCTGGAGCTGCTCCTCCCGATGGCCCGGGTGCACCAGGTGACGCTGGACGAACTGGTCGACGCCCCGCCCACCGGCGATCCGCGGATCCACCCGCAGCCCGTCGTCCGGCACGGGCTGACCATGCTGCCGCTCACCCGCCGCCCGGCGGGGTGCAGGCCTACAAGCTGATCTTCCCGCCGGGCGCCCGCACCGAGGACCGGGCGCAGAGGACCCACGAGGGCCACGAGTGGCTCTACGTGCTCTCCGGTCGGCTGCGGCTGCTGCTCGGCGAGCACGACATCGACCTGGGGCCGGGCGAGGTGGTCGAGTTCGACACCCGCACGCCGCACTGGTTCGGCAACACCGGCAGCTCCCCCGCCGAGGCGCTCGCGCTGTTCGGCCCCCAGGGCGAGCGGATGCACGTCCGCGCCCGCCCGGCCCGCGACGCGGACTGACCGGTCCGTCACCTGCCGGTGGTGTCCCGGACACCGGGCCGGGTAGGCGACCGGGCATGTCGATGACCACACCGTTCGAGCCCAACCTGCCCGACCCCGACGACGGCATCCCCGCGGCCGACCCCGGCCAGGGTGCCCCGGACACCGCCGCCGGGTTCGGCGTCGGCGGCGAGGAGCCGGACACGCCCGAGCAGACCGCGGAGCAGCAGCGGGAGGCCGCCGAGCCCGAGCACACCGCCTTCCACACCCCCGACCCCGACGAGGTCGGCCCCGAGCAGTAGCCCCGCCGTCACCGTTGTGCGCTCGTCGTCACTCCCGACCGCGGGAACCGACGACCAGCGCACAACGGCGGGCCGCTGTCCTCAGCTGGCGGGCGACACCGAGCTCATGTTGAAGTCCGGCACCCGCAGCGTCGGCATCGCGGCGCGGGTGAACCAGTCGTTCCACTCCCGCGGCAGGGTCCGCTCGGTCCGGCTGGCCTCGGTGGCCCGCGCGAGCAGGTCGACCGGGGACTCGTTGAACCGGAAGTTGTTCACCGCCCCGGTGACCTCGCCGTTCTCCACCAGGAAGACGCCGTCGCGGGTGAGCCCGGTGAGCAGCAGGGTCTGCGGGTCGACCTCGCGGATGTACCAGAGCGTGGTGAGCAGCAGCCCCCGGTCGGTGTTCGCGATCATCTCCGCCTGCGACGCGGTGGCGTTCGGGTCGGTGAGGACCAGGTTGTCGACGGCCACGGTCGCCGGCGCGGTCTGCTTGAGCGCCCAGGCCCGCGGCCGGATCAGGTTGGTCAGCACGCCGTCGCGGATCCAGTCGACCGCCGGCGACGCCATGCCGTTGTCGAAGACCGACGCCGACCCCGAGGAGCCGCCGACCACCTGGAACGGCGCGGCCTCCAGGCCGGGGGCGAACGGGTCGCTGCGCAGGGTGAGCGGCAGCTGCGCCAGCCGGTCACCGATCCGGTTGCCCCCGCCGGCCCGGGCGTAGACGTTGCGGCCCTCGTCGGCGTCCCGCGCCTCCATCGTCCAGTAGGCGTAGATCATCAGGTCGCTCACCGCCGACGGCGGCAGCAGCGTCTCGTACCGGCCCGCGGGCAGCTCCACCCGCCGCTGCGACCAGGTCATCTTCTGCTGCACCTCGGCGGCCAGCGCCGCGACCGAGACGTCGGAGAAGTCGCGGGTGCCGACCCCGGCCCACACCGACCGGCCGAAGTCCCGGTCCTTGCCGTTGAGCTCGACCCGCCCGGTCGGCTGGTCGTGCCGCAGCCGGAGCCCGGTGGAGGTGCCCAGGTAGGTGGTGGCCATCGAGTGCTCGGCGAACCCGAACAGCAGCTCGTCCCGGTCGCGGGCCGCGCCGAACGCCTCGCCCAGCGCGGGGGCGAACTCGCCGAACACACCGATCGTGGTCTCCGCCGGCGGCGCGTCCCAGTCGCCGGCGCCGGGCGGCGCCTCCGTGACCAGCGGCATCGCGTCCTCGGCCGGGCCGGCGTCGCGGGCGGCCTGCTCGCTCATCGCCACCAGCTCGGCGACGTCCGGGGTGCCGGTGCGGGCCACCGTGCCCACCGCCATGCCGGCGCCACCGTCGACGAAGCTGATCACGACCACCTGCCGGGACCGCATCGACCCGTTGGTGGTCAGGCTGTTGGACGCCCAGCGGAGGTTGGCCTCGGAGCTCTCCACCACGTAGGTGACCTGGCCGGCGGCGGTGGACGCCGCCAGCGCCTGCTCGACGATCTCCTGTGGACTCATCGCTCCGCTCCTCGCTCGCTGGCGCTCGCTGCGATGCTCGCTGGTCGCCTCGCTGGCGCTCGTCGACCGGGACTCAGCTGGCTCATCGGCCGGACTCCTGCGCGGTGTTGAGGATCGCGGTGTTCTCGAACAGCGCCACCGGGCACCCGTGGCTCACCGCGGCGGTCTGACCGGGCTGCGCCTTGCCGCAGTTGAGCGCACCGCCGAGGGCGTAGGTCTGCGGGCCGCCGACCACGCTCATCGAGCCCCAGAAGTCCGTCGTCGTCGCCTGGTAGGCGACGTCGCGCAGCTGGCCGGCGAGCCGGCCGTTCCTGATGGCGTGGAACCGCTGCCCGGTGAACTGGAAGTTGTAGCGCTGCATGTCGATCGACCAGCTCTTGTCGCCGACGACGTAGATGCCGCGCTCCACGCCGGCGATGAGCTCCTCGGTGGAGGGGCCGGCCGGGTCGGGCTGCAGCGAGACGTTGGCCATCCGCTGCACCGGCACGTGCGCGGCGGAGTCGGCGAACGAGCAGCCGTTGGAGCGGTCCATCCCGCGGAGCCGGGCCATGTTGCGGTCGACCTGGTAGCCGACCAGCACCCCGTCGCGAATGAGGTCCCACTGCTGCCCGGCGACGCCCTCGTCGTCCCAGCCCACGGTGGACAGCCCGTGCTCGGCGGTGCGGTCGCCGGTGACGTTCATCAGCGGCGAGCCGTACCGCAGGCTGCCCAGCTGGTCGACGGTGGCGAACGAGGTGCCGGCGTAGGCCGCCTCGTAGCCCAGCGCGCGGTCGAGCTCGGTGGCGTGGCCGATCGACTCGTGGATGGTCAGCCAGAGGTTGGTCGGGTCGACCACCAGGTCGTAGCGGCCGGCCTCGACCGAGGGCGCGGTGGTCTTCTCCCGCAGCAGCTCGGGCATCTCCGCCAGCTCGGCACGCCAGTTCCAGTGGTCGCCGGTCAGGTACTCCCAGCCGCGCCCGACCGGCGGGGCCAGGGTGCGCATCGACTCGAAGGCGCCGGTGGCCCGGTCGACGGTGAGCGCGGTGAGCTCCGGCTCGATCCGCACCCGCTGCTGGCGGGTGCGGGTGCCGGCGGTGTCGGCGTAGAACTTCTGCTCCTTGACCTGCACCACGCTGCTCTGCACGTGCTCGACGCCGTCGCCGGCCAGCAGCCGCTCGGACAGCTCGGTCATCAGCGCGGTCTTCTCCGCGTCGGGGACGGCGAACGGGTCGACCTCGTAGGACGACACCCACTCGCCGTCGTACGCCGGCTCCGGGGCCAGCTCCACCCGGTCGGTGTTGATCGCCGCGGAGACCTGAGCGACGGCGACCGCCTGCTCGGCGAGCCGGACCGCCTCCGCCGCGGTGAGCACCACACCGGCGGCGAAGCCCCAGGTGCCCTCGTACACGACCCGGACGGCGAGGCCCAGGTCCTCCCCGTCGGAGAGCGACTCCAGCCGGGCGTCGCGCAGCCGGATGGCCTGGGTGCGGACCCGCTCGACCCGCAGGTCGGCGTGTTCGCACCCCAGGTCGACGGCCCGGGTCAGCGCGGCGTCGGCGAGAGCGGACAGCGGGAGGGCGAGGAAGGACTCGTCCACCGAGCGGTTCTGCGGCACGCGAGTTGTCTACCAGGCATCGGGGACACCTCCGTCGGGTAGCCGACGGGGCATGACCGCACCCGGGGACGACGTCACGCTCACCTTCGGCGGCACCGCGACGACCCTGCTGCGGCTGGGCCCGTTCACCCTGCTCACCGACCCGAACTTCCTGCACCGCGGCCAGCGGGCGCACCTGGGGTACGGGCTGCGCAGCAAGCGGCGGACCGACCCGGCGCTGGTGCCCGCCCAGCTCCCGGAGCTGGACGCGATCCTGCTCAGCCACATGCACGGCGACCACTGGGACCGGATCGCCACCCGGGCGCTGCCCAAGGAGACCCCCGTCGTCACCACCCCGGAGGCGGCCCGCTGCCTGGGCAAGCGCGGGTTCGACGCCACCGCGGACCTGCGGCCCTGGCAGACCCACGAGCTCGGGTCCGGCGACGACGTCCTGCGGATCACCAGCGTGCCCGGGGTGCACGGGCCCGGCCCGCTCGCCCGGCTGCTGCCGGAGGTGATGGGCAGCGTGCTGGAGCTGGTCCGCGGCGGGCAGGTGACCTGGCGCGGCTACGTCAGCGGCGACACCCTCCACCGCCCGGCGCTGGGTGAGGTGCTGCAGCGCTGCGGCCCGCTGGACGTGCTGATCCCGCACCTGGGCGGCACGAAGGTCCTCGGGGTGACCGTGACGATGGACGCCCGGCAGGGCGCCGACCTGGTGGAGCTGCTGGCGCCGCCGGTCACCGTGCCGGTGCACTACGACGACTACGGCGTCTTCAAGAGCCCGCTGGGCGACTTCATCACCGAGGTGGCCCGCCGCCGGGTGCCCGGGGAGATCCGCACCGTGGGCCGCGGCCAGACGATCTCGCTGCGCGCCCGGTGACCGGGCAGCAGATCCGGACGACCCATCCCTGGCTCACTCCAGGAGGGGGCGCACGTTCTCCGTCCAGACGTCCCAGCCGACCCGCCCGATCAACGCGGTGACGACGACCAGGAAGACCACCCGGATGAAGCGGCTGCCCCGGGCGGTCGCCGTCCGCGCGCCCAGGTAGGCCCCGAGCATGTTGGCCGCACCCATCAGGATCCCCAGACCCCAGAGGACCGCACCGTAGGGCGCGAAGAAGAGCAGGGCACCCAGGTTGGTGGCGACGTTGACGATCTTGGCCTTGGCGCTGGCGTTGAGGAAGTCGTACCCCAGCAGCGAGACCATGGCGAACACGAGGAACGACCCGGTGCCCGGCCCGAGGACGCCGTCGTAGAAGCCGATGGCGGCGCCCGTCACCGCGGCGACGCCGTGGTGGCGGCGACCGCTGTGGCGCAGCGCGGTCACCTCCCCGAGGGAGGGACGCAGCACGGTGAACGCCGCGATCGCGATCAGCGCGACGACGATGATCGGCTTGAACACACTGGCCGGCAGCGCGGCGGCGACCGAGGCCCCCGCGAAGCTGCAGACCAGGGCGATCCCGGCCATCGGCAGGGCGGTCCGCAGATCGGGGTGCACCCGGCGGTGGTAGGTGACGGCGCTGGTCGTGGTGCCGAAGATCGAGGCCAGCTTGTTCGTCGCGAGGGCCTGGACCGGGCTCATCCCCGGGACGAGCAGCAACGCGGGCAGCTGCAGCAGGCCGCCGCCACCGACGACGGCGTCGATCCACCCGGCCGCCAGCGCGGCGAGCAGCACGAACCCGAGCACCTCGGGGGTCAGCCCCGCGGGGAGCAGGTCGCCCGGGAACGCGTCCGACATCCCGGCCACGGTCTCCTCACCTCGGCCGGGTCGTCCCCCCGGCAGCGGGACCGGACTGCCCGGCCTCTCCCGGAGAGCCTGCCCCCGACCCAGCACGGGACGGTGCGACGACGCGTGAGAGTTCGGCGACGTCCGTCCCCGGGATGACCCGCTGGGCGCGGCGGATCAACCCGCGGGCCCGCGGACGGCGTGCTGGCCGATGCTCGCCGCGGCCACCGAAGGGTGGCCGGGGCGACGTGGAAGCTGACCGCGCGCCGGCACTGTGCACCTGCGGTCGGTTCCGGCGCGCGAACGCGCCCTGGGCGCACAGCGCTCGATCGAGACCCGAGGGCTCAGCGGCCGGCCAGGCGCATCGCCCGGGTCTGCACGTCGGCGCGCAGCTCGGCCTCGTCGACCGTCGTCGACACCCCGTCGCGGACGACCTGCCGCCCGGCCACCCAGGTGTCCCGCACGTGCCGGGAGCCGACCGACCAGACCAGGTGGGTGAGCAGGTCGGTGGCCTCGCCGACCGGGACGAAGGCGATGTCCTCGGTGTCGACGTGCACCAGGTCCGCCCGCCGCCCGGCGGTGAGCTGGCCGAGGTCCGGGCGGCCGATCGCCGCGGCCGCCGCGCCGGTGGCCAGCCAGAAGGCCTCCGGGGCGGTGAGCGCGGTGGCGTCCCCCTCGCGCAGCCGGGCCAGCTGGGCGGCCAGCCGGAGGTCCTCGAACAGGTCCAGGTTGTCGTTGGACGCCGGCCCGTCGGTGCCCATGCCCACCCGGATGCCGAGGTCGAGCATGTCCCGCAGCCGGGCGGTGCCGCTGGCCAGCTTGGTGTTGCTGCCCGGGCAGTGCGCCACGGCGACGTCGTACTCGCGCCACAGCTCCAGGTCGCCGTCGTCCATGTGCACGCAGTGCGCGGCCAGCACCCGGCCGCCGAGCACGTCGTGCGCGGCCAGCAGCTGCGGCACGCTCAGGCCGTGCTGCGCCAGCAGGTCGGCGCCCTCGGTCGCCGTCTCCGCGACGTGGGTGGTGAGCAGCAGCCCGTGCTCGCGGGCCACCTCGGCGGCGCGGCTGAGCACCGCCAGCGGCACGGTGTAGGCCGAGTGCGGGCCGATGCCGTACTCGACGACCTCGTCGCCCTGCCCCGCCGAACCGGCCGCCCGGTCGAGCTGCTCGTCGAACGTGCCCAGACCCGGCAGCTCGATCAGCGGGTGGGTGATCACGGCGCGCGCCCCGGTGCGCCGCACCGCGGTGGCCATCCGCTCGGGGTGGAAGTACATCTCCACGCTGGTGGTGACCCCGTGCCGCAGCATCTCCGCCGACGCGGCGGCCATCGCCACCTCGACGTCGTCCGGGGTGAGCCTGGCCTCCCGCGGCCACATCACCTCGCGCAGCCAGCGGTCCAGCGGCAGACCCTCGCCCTGGCCGCGGAACAGCACCATCGGCGCGTGCGAGTGGGTGTTCACCATGCCCGGGGTGAGCACGCCGGGAAGCGCGGTGACCTCGGCGTCCGGGGCCGCCGGCGCGTCGGCCGCCGGTCCGACCCAGCGGACGAGCCCGTCCTCGACGTCCAGCACGGCGTCCGGGACGACGGTGCCGGACCGGTCGCCGACGACGACGGCCCGGGCGGTGAAGCGCTGCAGCATGAGAGCTGAACCTAGTGCCGCCGGTCCCCGCGGGCAGGACGACGGCACAGCGGGCCCGGATACGGTGTCGCCATGCTGCCCCTCGCCGCAGCCGTCCCCTCCGACGAGGGCGGCATCACCGGCTTCCTGCTCGACCTCATCGAGAGGCTGGGCGCGGTGGGGGTGGGCCTGACCATCCTCATCGAGACGGTGGTCCCGCCGATCCCCAGCGAGGTCGTGCTCGGGGCGGCGGGGGTGCTGATCAACGACGGCCGGATGTCCCTCGTGCCGGTCGTCCTGTGGGCCACCGCCGGCTCGGTGGTCGGGGCACTCGTCCTCTACTGGGTCGGCCGGCTGCTCGGCCCGCGCCGGTCGCACGCCTTCCTCGACCGGCTGCCGCTGGTGGAGACCTCCGACGTCGACCGGTCGTTCGAGTGGTTCGCCCGGCACGGTCGCGCCGCGGTCTTCTTCGGCCGGATGGTGCCGATCGTGCGCAGCTTCGTCTCGGTCCCGGCCGGCGTCGTCCGGATGCCGATGCCGCAGTTCCTGCTGTTCACCGCCGCCGGCAGCCTGCTGTGGAACAGCCTGCTCATCGGCCTGGGTGTCGCGGCGGGCGACTTCGTGCAGGCCAACCTGCAGTACCTGGACTACGTGGTCGTGGCGGCAGGCGTCGTCGCGGTGGCCTGGTTCGTCTACAAGAAGGCCACCGGCCGGTTCCACCGTCCGCCGGACGCCGGCACCGACCTGCCCGTGGAAGCACCCGAGGACGAGAAGGACCAGGCATGACCACGCGACGCACCCGCCCGGACGTCGTCGCCTTCGACGTCAACGAGACCCTGCTGGACCTCGCACCGGTGCAGGCGTCGCTGGTCGAACGCGGTCAGCCCGACCACCTGCTGCCCGCGGTGTTCGCCCGCACCCTGGTCACCGGGTTCGCCGCCGCGGCCGTGGGCAGCTGGTGCCGGTTCCGCGACGCGTTCGAGACGTCGCTGGCCCAGCTGACCGGCCTGCCGGCCGCCGAGTGCGCCGCGGTCGCCGACGCGTTCATGGAGCTCTCGCCGCACCCGGACGTCGAGCCGGCGCTGCGCCGGCTGGCCGAGGGCGGGGTGCGCGCGGTGACGCTCAGCCACGGCTCCCCCGGCGTCGCCGAGGCCGGGCTGTCCCGCGGCGGGGTGACCCCGCTGGTCGAGCGGATGCTGAGCTCGGAGTCGATCCGGGCGTGGAAGCCGAACCGGGAGGCCTACCTGTGGGCCGCCGGGGTCTGCGACGTCGCCCCGGACCGGATGGCGCTGGTGGCCGCCCACTCCTGGGACGTGCTCGGCGCCGGGCGGGCCGGGCTGACCACCGGCTGGGTGGCCCGCACCGAGCAGGTGCCCGCCGCGGTGTTCGAGCCCCCGGACGTGCAGGGCCGCTCGCTCCCCGAGGTGGTCGACGCGCTGCTCGCCCTGCCCGCTCCCGGGTGAGCACCGCGTCCGAGGTGCCCACCGCGCTGGGCCCGGCCCGGGCGCACCGCGCCGACCCCGCCCGGCCGCCACGCGGCACGCTGCTGCTCGGCCACGGCGCCGGCGGCGGAGTGGAGTCCGCCGACCTGGTCGCGGTCACCGACGCCGCCTGCGGCGCGGGCTGGCGGGTGCTGCGGGTCGAGCAGCCGTGGCGGGTGGCCGGCCGGCGGATCGCCCCGGCGCCGGCCCGGCTCGACGAGGGCTGGACGGCGGTGCTCGCCCACCTGCGGTCGGCCGGTGCGCTGACCGGCCCGCTGGTGTTCGGCGGCCGCAGCGCCGGCGCCCGGGTGGCCTGCCGCACCGCGGGGTCCGAGGGCGCCGCCGGCGTGCTCGCGCTGGCGTTTCCGCTGCACCCGCCGGGCAAGCCGGAGAAGAGCCGTGCGGCCGAGCTGCTCGGGGTGGATGTGCCGCTGCTCGTGGTGCAGGGCGGCACCGACGCGTTCGGCGGCCCGGCCGAGGTGCGGGCCGCGCTGGCCGGCCACCCCGGGGTGGTGCACGGCGTCCCCGGCGACCACGGCCTGAAGAAGGACCCCGCCGCGGTCGCCACCGCCGTCACCGACTGGCTGGGCACGCTCCCCGACGCCTGACCGCCGGCAGTCCCCCGCACCGGTGTCGGTGCGGGGGACCGTCTTCGGTCAGGTCACCTGATCACTGCTCGGAGCCCAGCTCAGCGCTTGCGGCGACGGAGCACCAGCGCGAGCAGCACCAGGACCACGGTGGCCCCGGCGGCCGGCGCCGCGTAGCGCATCATCGCCGCGCCGCCGGCGACCTCGAGCAGGTCGATCGGCTCCGGCTCGGGCGCCGGGGACGCGGCCGGCTGGGGCGCCGGGGGAGCGGCGACCGGGGTGCTCTTGGCCGGACCGCTGCCGGCGGGCCGGTTCGGCGGCGCGGTGGTGCCCGCCGGCGGCCGGCTCGGCGCGGACTTCTTCGCCGGGACGACGGTCGGGTCGGGGATCTGCTCCCGCTCGGCGGCGGGCGGGGTGGCCTTGGCTGCCTTGGCGGGGGTGGCCTTGGCCGGGGCGGTCTTGTCGGCCGCCGCCGCAGCCGTCTTCTTCGCCGCCGCGGCGGCCTTCTTGGCCGGGCCCTCACCGGCCGAGCCCTCCGCGGACATCGCCGCCTCCTCCACCACGCCCGCGGTCGTCGCGGCCGCCTTGGAGGCGCTGGCGGCCACGGTCGGCTCCTGGGGGGTCGCGGCCGCCTCCTGGTCGACGTCGACGTCGTCGGTGACGGCCAGCTGGGCGGCGAGCTTGTCGGCGAACTGGCCGAGCAGCTTGTTGCCCACGTCGGTCATCACGCCGCGGCCGAACTGGGCCGGGCGGCCGGTGATGTTCAGGTCGGTGATCACGTCGACCCGGGTGGTGCTGCCCTCGGCGGCCAGCGTCGCGGTGATCGTCGCCGCCGCCGTGCCGTTGCCCCGCTGGTCCTTGCCCTTGGCGTCGATGACGGCGCGGTGCGTCGCCTCGTCCTTCTCCACGAAGGACGCCTTGCCCTGGTAGGTCAGGTTGATCGGGCCGAGCTTGACCTTCACCCGGCCGGTGAAGTCGTCACCGGTCACCGAGTCCAGCACGGCGCCGGGCATGCAGGGGGCGATCCGCTCGATGTCCAGCAGCACCCGCCAGGCATCGTCGATCGGCACCGGGACGATGAACGAGTTCTCCAGCTGCACTGCGGGACCTCCGGGGACGAGTTGATCGACGGCCCCCCATCCGACCACGGCAGGGGTCCGTACGCAGGAGATCGGCGCGCGGCACGCCGGACGGCCGTCCCGACGTGACGGACCGGTCCGGCGTCCGGCCCCGCTGCAGGGGCCCGCCGCGAGCCTGCGAGCGGTGGGGGCAGCGGGGTCCTTCCTCAGAGCCCCGCCGCCGCGGCCACCGCCCGCCGGGTGAGCACGGTGGCCAGGTGCTGGCGGTAGTCGGCCTGGGCGTTCAGGTCGCTGCTGGGGCTGGTGCCCTCGGCGGCCTGAGCGGCGGCGGCGGTGACCGTCTCCAGGCTGACGTCCACCCCGACCAGGGCGGCCTCGGTGGCCCGGGCCCGCAGCGGGGTGGGCCCCATGTTGGTCAGCCCGATCCGCGCCTCGGTGATCCGGCCGTCCTGCCGCCGGACGGCGGCGGCCACCGCCACGATCGACCAGGCCTGGGCGACCCGGTTGAACTTCTCGTACCGCACCCCCCACTCCTCGCCGAGCTTCGGGATGCGGATCTCGACGAGCAGCTCCCCCTCCGCCAGCACGGTGGTGAGGTAGTCGAGGAAGAAGTCCGCCGCGGCCACGGTGCGCCGTCCGGACGGCCCCACGAGGACGAACTCGGCGTCCAGCGCGAGCGCCACCGCCGGCAGGTCGCCGGCCGGGTCGGCGTGCACCAGCGCACCCCCGACCGTGCCGCGCCGTCGCACCTGCCGGTCGGCGACGGTCTCGGTGGCCTGCACCAGCAGCCGCCCGTACCGGGCCAGCAGTGGATCGGTGAGGACGTCGGCGTGGGTGGTCATCGCCCCGATGACCAGCGAGTCCCCGTCCTCGCGGACCCCGCGCAGCTCGGCCACCCGGGTGAGGTCGACGACGGTCTCCGGCGCGGCGAGCCGCAGCCGCATGACCGGGATCAGCGACTGCCCGCCGGCCAGGACCTTGACGTCCTCACCGCCGTCGGCGATCGCCTGCAGCGCCTCCTCGACGGTGGTCGGGCGGGCGTAGGCGAAGGGTGCGGGTATCACTGCTCTGCCTCCTCGTAGCCGGACTCGGTCGTGCGGGCACCGCCGTAGGCGTTGCTGCCCTCGGCGGCGCGGTCGCCGCCGTCCCCGCCGTCCCGCAGCGCCCGCCACACCCGCTCCGGGGTCAGCGGCATGCGGATGTCGCGGACGCCCAGGTGCCGGACGGCGTCCAGCGCGGCGTTGACCACCGCCGGGGTGCTGGCGATGCACCCGGCCTCGCCGACCCCCTTGGCGCCCAGCGGGTTGCCGGTGGCCGGGTGCACGGTGTGGTCGGTGTCGAAGTGCGGCAGGTCGCTGGCCGAGGGCACCAGGTAGTCGACGAACGTGCCGGTGGTCAGGTTGCCCTCGGCGTCGTAGACCGCCTCCTCGTAGAGCGCCTGGGAGATGCCCTGGGCCAGGCCGCCGTGCACCTGCCCCTCCACGATCATCGGGTTGACGATCGTGCCGACGTCGTCGACGCAGGCGTACTTGCGGATCCGCACCGACCCGGTCTCGGTGTCGACCTCCATCGCGCAGATGTGCGTGCCGTGCGGGAAGGAGAAGTTGTCCGGGTCGAAGGTGGCGTCGGCGTCGATGGAGGGCTCGATGCCCTCCGGGTAGTCGTGCGCGGCGAAGACCGCCAGCGCGACCTCCTGGATGCCGACCCCCGCACCCGGCGTCCCCCGGACGGCGAACCGGCCGCCGTTGAACTCCAGGTCGTCCTCGCTGGCCTCCAGCAGGTGCGCGGCGATCCGCCGGGCCTTGGCGACCACCTTCTCCGCCGCCTTGACCACCGCGGTGCCGCCGACCACCAGGGAGCGTGACCCGTAGGTGTCCATCCCCCGCGGGGAGACCGAGGTGTCCCCATGGAGCACCTCGACGTCCTCGAACGGCACCCCGAGCGAGTCGGCGACGATCTGGCTCCACGCCGTCTCGTGGCCCTGCCCGTGCGGGGTCGACCCGGTGACCACCTCGACCTTGCCGGTGGGCAGCATCCGGATCGACGCCGACTCCCAGCCGCCGGCGCCGTAGGCCAGCGAGCCGAGCACCCGGGAGGGCGCCAGGCCGCACATCTCGGTGAAGGTGGAGAAGCCGATGCCCAGCTGCACCGGGTCGCCGGCCTCGCGACGGCGGCGCTGCTCGGCGCGCAGCTCGTCGTAGCCGATCAGCTCCAGCGCCTGCTGGGTGGCGGTGGCGTAGTCACCGGAGTCGTACTCGAGCCCGGCGACGGTGGTGAAGGGGAACTCCTCGGCGCCGATCCAGTTCCGCCGGCGCAGCTCCAGCGGGTCCAGGTCCAGCTCGACGGCGAGCTCGTCCATGATCCGCTCGATCGCGAAGGTGGCCTCCGGCCGCCCGGCGCCGCGGTAGGCGTCGGTGGGCACCTTGTTCGTGAAGACGCCGTCGCACTCGAACCGGTAGGCGGGGAACTTGTAGATGCCGGGGAACATGAACGCGCCCAGCACCGGCACGCCGGGGGTGATCAGCCGCAGGTAGGCGCCCATGTCGGCGAGCAGCCGCACCCGCAGGCCCCGGACGTTGCCGGCCCGGTCGCTCGCGATGTCGACGAACTGCACCTGGTCGCGGCCGTGGTGGGCGGTCATCAGCGACTCGCTGCGGGTCTCGGTCCACTTGACCGGCCTGCCCAGCCGCCGGGCGATCAGCAGGCAGAGGATCTCCTCCGGGTTGACCTGCAGCTTCCCGCCGAACCCGCCGCCGACGTCGGGGGCGATGACCCGCAGCTTGTGCTCGGGGATGCCGGTGACCATCGCCGCCATCACCCGCAGGATGTGCGGCACCTGGGTGGCCGACCACATCGTGTAGCTGTCCCCGAGGGGCTGCACGACCACCGACCGCGGCTCCATGAACGCCGGGATCAGCCGCTGCTGCACGAACCGGCGGCTCACCACCACCTCGGCGTCGGCGAAGGCCTGGTCGGTGTCCGCGCCCGTGCCGGCCTCCCCGGCGTCGAAGACGAAGTGGTAGCTGGTGTTGGACGTGGTGTCCTCGTGCACCAGCGGGGAGCCGTCCTGCACGGCCTGCTCCATGTCGAGCACCACCGGCAGCGGCTCGTAGTCG
Organism: Modestobacter sp. SYSU DS0904; assembly: GCF_054051115.1. Classification (NCBI taxonomy): domain Bacteria; kingdom Bacillati; phylum Actinomycetota; class Actinomycetes; order Geodermatophilales; family Geodermatophilaceae; genus Modestobacter; species Modestobacter sp. SYSU DS0904. The sequence continues at coordinate 193,222 of NZ_JBJHAQ010000004.1, forward strand.
ATCTCGATCGCCTCGAGGGCGTCCGCGGCCGCCGTCCGGCCGCGCGCGACGACGACCGCCACCGCCTCCCCGACGTGGTTGACCCGGTCGACGGCGATCGAGGGGTGCCCGGGGTTGACCATCTCCGTGGTGACCGGCCAGGCGCACGGCAGCGAGCCCTGCTCGTCGGCGAGGTCGCGGCCGGTGTAGACGGCGACCACGCCGGGCCGCTCCCGGGCGGCGGTGACGTCGATGGCGGTGATCCGCGCGTGCGCCACCGGGCTGCGCAGCACCGCCAGGTGCAGCATCCCGGGCAGCACCATGTTGTCGGTCCAGGTGGTCGCGCCGGTGATCAGCCGGGCGTCCTCCTTGCGCCGCCGCGCCTGCCCGATCTCCGGGGCCGGGGCGCCGGGCTCCTCGGTGACGGTCATGCCTGCACCACCACGTGGTCGGCGGCGGCGGTGTCCACCGCAGCGGGCACGGTGCCCGCGGTGCCCTCCGCCCGCATCTCCGCGGCGGCGGACCGCACGGCCTTGACGATGTTCTGGTAGCCGGTGCAGCGGCAGAGGTTGCCCTCGATGCCCTCCCGGACCTCGTCGTCGCTCGGGTCGGGGTTGTCCTGCAGCAGGTCGATCGAGGCCATGATCATCCCCGGCGTGCAGAAGCCGCACTGGAGGCCGTGCATCTCGGTGAAGGCCCGCTGGACCGGGTGGAGGGTGGCGCCGTCGGCGAGCCCCTCGACCGTGGTGACCTCGCAGCCGTCGGCCTGGACGGCGAACACGGTGCAGGACTTCACCGCGTGCCCGTCGAGGTGGACGGTGCAGGCGCCGCAGTTGCTGGTGTCGCAGCCGACGACGGTGCCGACCTTCCCCAGCTGCTCTCGCAGGTGGTGGACGAGCAGGGTCCGTGGTTCGACGTCGTCCGTGTAGGACGCCCCGTCGACCCGCAGGTTGATCTGGGTCACCGAGTCCTCCGCTCCGTTGCGTGACAGGTGTGTCCGGCGTCACAGCCGGCCTCGGCGTGAGTGTGTCAACGGACACCGCGGTTTGGCCATACCGATCCCTGCGCACCGATCCCTGCGCGCGCCGGGACGACCGCGCAGCGGGTGCCCGGCCCTACGCTGCCGCGATGAGTCGTGCGAGCAGCCGTGCGGTGCAGGTCGCCGGTGGCGTGGCCATCGCGGGTGGTCTCCTGCTGGGCGGAGCTCCGCTGCCACTGGACGACTTCGGCTGCGGAGACGCGTTCACCGGATCTCCGTACAGCACCGACAACGGCATCGAGGTCGTGCTCGCCTGCGCCGAGCAGCGCGCGCAACGGCAGGAGGTCGCCGTCGGGTTCCTCGTGCTCGGGGTGGGCGCGGCTGCCGGGGCCCAGGTGCACCTCCGGTCGAGCCGGGGCCCGGGTCGGGCGGCGGAGCCGGCCCGGCCGCCGGACGCAGAGCGCTGACGAGCGGCGCTCAGCGGGCAGGCGCCCAGGGGCGGGCGCTCAGGGGGCAGAGAGTTCCCGGCGGCGCAGCACCGCGGAGGCGAGCAGGAAGCCCAGGCCCAGCACGGCCAGCCCGGCGCCGACGCCGCTGGGCGCGCGGTAGCCCCATCCGGCGGCGATGACCAGGCCGCCCAGCCAGGCACCGAGGGCGTTGGCCGCGTTGAGCGCGGAGTGGTTCAGCGCGGCGCCGAGCATCTGCGCCTCGCCGGCGACCTCCATCAGCCGTAGCTGGAGCAGCACCACCATCGTGGAGGCCGAGGCGGCGACCAGGAAGACGTTCGCGATCAGCGTGACCGCCTGCAGCGACCCGACCAGCATCAGCGCCAGCAGCACGCCGGTGGAGACGGTGGCGCCCACCAGCGACGGGAACAGCGCCCGGTCGGCCAGCCGGCCACCCAGCGCCGTCCCCAGCAGGCCGCCGACACCGAAGGCCAGCAGCACCACCGGCACGAAGCCGGCGGACATCCCGGTGACGTCGGTGACGGTGGGCGCGATGTAGCTGTACATGGCGAACAGCCCGCCGAAGCCGACGGTCGCCAGGCCCAGGGTGAGCAGCACCTGCGGGCGGCGCAGCGCCCCGAGCTCGGCACGCATGGACGCGTCCGGGCGGCCCGGGGAGGAGGGCACCACGACCAGGATCGCCACGATCGTGAGCGCCGCGATGCCGACCACCGCCCAGTATGCCGACCGCCAGCCCAGCTGCTGACCCAGCCAGGTGCCCGCGGGGACGCCGGCGACGTTGGCCGCGGCGAGCCCCAGCATCACCGAGCTCACCGCGCGGCCGCGCAGGTGCGGGGCGACCAGCGACGCGGCGATCAGCGAGGCGGCCCCGAAGTAGGCCCCGTGCGGCAGGCCACCGATGAACCGGGCCAGCAGCAGCGTCGGGTAGCCGGGGGCCAGCGCGGTGAGCACGTTGCCCACCAGGAAGGCGATCATCAGGCCGACGGCGAGCGCGCGGCGCGGCAGCCGGGCGCCCAGCGCGGCGAGCACCGGCGCACCGAGGACGACGCCGAGCGCGTACGCGGAGATGTAGTGCCCGGCCTCGGGGATGGTGACCCCGGTGCCGTCGGCGATGTCGGGCAGCAGCCCCATGGTGACGAACTCGGTGGTCCCGATGGCGAAGCCGCCCAGGCCCAGGGCCCCGATCGCCAGGGCCGCGGTGCGCGCGGGAGGGAGCGCGGACTCCGCCGTCGCGGTCGGGGTCGTCGGTGCCGAGGATGCTGCGCTCACAGCGGGTGCCAAGGACGCCCCGCCGTCCCGGCATTCCCGTCCGCCGGTGTGGGCCGCGCCTCCCTGTTTCGGGTGGAGCCGGGCGCGTTCCTGCCGAGACTCCCGGGAGGACCCGAGGAGAGGCGGCGATGGCCGGAGCCCGCAGGACCACCGCGACCCGCAGGAAGAGCCGCCGCCGGACCCGGCGCCCCGGGCGGTGGCTGCTGCCCGCGCTCGCCGTCACCGGCGGGCTGCTGGTCGCGGCGACGCAGGTGGCACCGGCGGTGCTGGAGGTCAGCACGGCCAGCCGCGGCGTGGCCGTCGGCGCGCAGCTGAGCGTGAACAGCCCGGTGGGCACCGACCCGTTCACCGCGGCGGTGACCAGCGAAGGGCTGGCGCACGCCGGCTCGGCGACCGCACAGCAGGCGGAGACCGGGCTGGTGGTGCCCCAGCCACCACGGCCGCACCGGATCGTCGTGGTGCCCAACGCCAACGTGGGCCGGGCCCCGGAGCTGCACCACCGCCCGGACCCGTGCGGCGGCTTCACGGCGCCGCGGCGGATGACCCCCGGCGTGGTCCCCGGGCCGGGCTCGGCCACGGTGAGCTGGATGACCGCCGACCGCCCCGAGGTGCTGTCCTACCGGGTGTCCGCGGTGAGCCAGCTGCTCGTCCCGGGCGAGCAGGCCGACCCGGTACGCCAGGTGGTCCCGGCCGCCGACGGCTGCCAGCAGCAGGCCGTGGTGCTGGCCGGCCTGACGCCCGGGGTGCCCTACGTGTTCTGGCTGGAGGAGGAGACCCTCAGCCCCAGCACCGGGGTGGCCCGGCTCTACCAGGTCGGCACCTCGGCGCCGGTGGTCATCGGCTGAGCGGCCTCAGTGCGCGGCGGCCGGCGCCTCGTCGGCGTCGGTCAGCTGCCACGGCCGGACCACGGTGACCAGCACGACCAGCGCCAGCACCAGCGAGCCGACGATCACCGTGCCCATGGCGACCGCGTCGTTGCCGAGCAGGCCGACCAGCGGGGAGACGGCGGCGCCCACGCCGAACTGCACCGCGCCCAGCAGGGCCGCGGCAGTGCCGGCCGCGTCACCGTGCCGGGACAGCGCCAGCGCCGGGGCGTTGGGCAGGGCCAGCCCGCCGGCGGCGAGCACGGCCCACAGCGGGACGGCGACGCCGAGCAGCCCGCCGGTGCCGGTGGCCGCCATCAGCAGCAGCACCACGCCCGCGACCACGCCGGCGACCGTGGCCGAGACCAGGATCTGGGCGGAGGAGAACCAGCGCAGCAGCACCGGGTTGAACTGGGTGGCGCCGATGAGGAACACCGCGCCGGCGCCGAAGAACAGGCCGAACTGCTGCTCGTTGAGGCCGAAGTCGCGCTGGTACACGAACGAGGACCCGGAGATGTAGGCGAACAGCCCGGCCATGGTCAGGCCGGCGACGAGCACCAGGCCGACGTAGGCCCGGTCGTGCAGCAGCGCGCGGTAGCCGCGCAGCGTGCCGGCGACGCCGTTGCTGCGCCGGCGCTCCGGCGGCAGCGTCTCGCGCAGCGCGAACCAGCCCATCGCCAGCAGCAGCGCCCCGTAGACGGCCAGCACGACGAACACCCCGCGCCACGAGGTGAAGCGGAGCACCTCCCCGCCGATGGTCGGGGCGAGCACCGGGGCCGCCCCGATCACCAGGAACAACCGGGAGAGCATCGTGGCGGCCGCCCGGCCGGTGTACAGGTCGCGGACGACGGCGATCGCGATGACCGCGCCGGCCGCGGCGCCGACCCCCTGCAGGAAGCGCAGCGCGCCGAGCACGGCGATGTTGGGGGCGACCAGCACCAGCAGCGAGGCGAGCACGTGCACGGCGGTGCCGGCCAGCAGCGGACGGCGGCGGCCCAGCGCGTCGGCCAGCGGGCCGAGCACCAGCTGGCCCAGCGCCAGGCCGATGAGGGTGCCGGTGAGGGTGAGCTGCACCGTCGCCGAGGTGGTCTGCAGGTCCTCGGCGATGGTCGGCAGCGCCGGCAGGTACATGTCGATGGTCAGCGGGCCGACCGCGACGAACGCGCCGAGCACCAGTGCGTTGCGCGCCTGGCCGGGCGGCGCGGCCTCCGGTTCGCGGTGGGCGCGGGCGCCGGTGGTGCGCGCCGCGGCAGCGGTCTGCTGGGTGGTGCTCAAGTCGGGCTCCCCGTGGTCGGACGTCTTGCGGGGCCGACGCTGGTCACCGCACCTTCGCGCTCTCCAAGGCCGGGCCGCAGCAGCTTGTTCCGCCCCTTCCACACGCCGGTTGGTTGTTCACCGAAACGTCACCCGGACGGGTCAGCCGGCGACCGGCGGGGGCGCGACCGGCAGCAGGGCGGTGGCGTCCCGGGCCCGCCAGGCCCCGGCCCACAGCCCGGCGCCGTAGGCGAGGTCCTCCAGCCGGCGCCCGGCGGCGAAGGCGGCGAGGTCCACCTCGGCCCGATGCGGCCACCAGGCGGCGACGGCGTCCCCGGCCAGCACGGCGAGCACCAGCGCCCGCGCCCGGCGGGAGACCAGCGCCGCGGCCAGCGCGAGCGGCCAGTGGTGCCGGGTCACCGAGCGGGCCAGCATCCGCCCGGCCCCCGCCGTGCCGCGCAGCACCAGCCCGGCCGCCCACCGGTACGGCGGCCGACGTCCGGGCGCGACCACCCGGCCCGCCAGCCGCCGGGCGGCCTCGGCGAGCACCGCGGTGGCGGCGAGCACCCCGACCGGCCGCCCGGTGAGCGCCAGCGCCCAGGCCGCCCCGGACCACGGCGAGAGCACCACCGGCGCGACCAGCGGACCGTGCCGCTGGGCCAGCAGCGCCGCGCCGCTGCCGTAGAACGCCCGCCGGGTCAGGAAGTCCCGCGGGTCGACCCGGTGCTCGTGCGCCACCCGGGCCGCGGGCTCGTAGCGGACCCGCCAGCCCGCGCCGATCAGCCGCCACACCAGGTCGACGTCCTCGGCGACCTGCATCGACTCGTCGAACCCCTCCCCGAGCGCCGACCGCCGGGCCAGCAGCGCGGCGCTGGGCACGTACGGGACGGCGCTGCGCGGGTGCACCAGCGCGGTCCGCCCGCCCATGTCCAGCGCGCTGGACAGCGCCTCGTACCGGGCCACCCAGCCCTCCGCCCGCACCGGCAGCGCGGTGATCCGGGGCGCGACCAGCGCCAGCCTCGGGTGGGCGTCCAGGTGCCCGGCCAGGGAACCCAGCCAGCCCGGCTCGGGCACGCAGTCGGAGTCGACGAAGGCCACCGCGTCGGTGCCGGCCGCCCGGAGCCCGGCGTTGCGGGCCGCGGCCGGACCGCGCGACTGCTCGTGCCGCACCACCCGGGCACCGGCGGCCGCCGCCGCCACCGCGGCGGGGTCGGCCGAGCCGTCGTCCACCACGACCACCGGGCAGGTCGCCGTCCCGGGGTCGGCGCGCAGCGCGGCGAGCAGCCGGGTGAGCCCGTCGGTGCGGTCCTTGACCGGGACGACGACGGTGACGTGGTCGGTGGGCGCGGGCGACGCCTCCGGGTGGGCCAGCCCGGCGTCGACCAGCCGGGCGGCGAGGGTGGCGCTGCGCCGGTCGGTGACCGTCATCCGGTCGCCGTCCAGCATCGCCCGGGCGGCGGGAGCCAGGCGCAGCTGGCGCAGCGGGGAGCCGCCGACCAGCACCGCGCCGTCCTCCCGGCGCTGGACGGCGGGGTCCAGCCGGACGACGAGACCGGTGGGCAGCTGCTCCTCGGGCGGGGACGGCGGCGTTCGCACGTCCCGGACGGTAACGGGCCGTGCCACGTGCCCCGTGCCCGATGACCCGCGTGCCGATGCATCGACAGCCGATGCATGCCGCCGCTACCGTCGGCCCATGGCGTCCCGCCCGCTCACCGAACCCGCCTTCTTCGTGCTGGCGGCCCTCGCCGACCGCCCGCGGCACGGGTACGGGGTGATCGGCGAGGTCGAGCAGCTCTCCGGCGGGCGGGTCACGCTCCGGGTGGGCACCCTCTACGGCGTGCTCGACCGGCTGGTCGCCGAGGAACGGGTGGAGCCCGACCGCGAGGAGGTGCACGCAGGCCGGGTGCGCCGCTACTACCGGCTGACCGGTGCCGGGCGGGAGGCGCTCGAGCAGGAGGTCAGCCGCCAGGAGGCCAACGCCCGGGCGGCCCGGGCCCGGCTCGCGGTGCGGCCGGCATGAGCCCGCTGGAGGTGCGGTACCGCCGCCTGCTCGGCTGGCTGCCCGAGCCGGCGCGCTCGCGCTGGGCCGACGACATGACCGAGACGTACCTGTCCGTCACGACCGCCGACGACCCGGAGTACGCCGAGTTCGGCAGCCCGACGGTGGCCGACCGGCTGGACGTCGCCCGGCTGGCCCTGCGTCTGCGGCTGGGCGCGCCCGGCGCCTCGGTGCGCGCGGTCGCGACGGGTGGGACGGTGCGGCTGGTGGCCGTGGCCGGCACGGTCGCGCTCGCGGCGATGGCCCTGGTCGGGCTGGTCTCGACGGCGTGGCTGCACGGCGCGCTCCCGTTCGTCGACGCCCCCGACGTCGGCGGGCCGGTGCGCTGGGGGCCGGCGGAGGCTCTCCGCACGCTGGTCGGCGTGCTCACCGTCGCCCTGGCGGTCTGCGTGCTGCGCGGGCTGGCCGTCGCGCGGCCGCTGGCCCTGGTGGTGCTCGTCGGGCAGCTGGTCCCCGCGCTGGCCTGGTCGCTCCACCCGCTGGAGCTGCTGCCCCAGCTGACCATCGCCGTGCCGCTGCTCGCCGCCGCCCTGGTCCCGACCGGTCCGCCGGTGAGCCGCCCGGGGTGGCCCGTCCTGCTGGGGCTGGCCGTCCTCGCGCCCTGGGCGTTCGGCGCGGCGGCGGTGGCGTTGTCGCCGGGCGAGCCGGCCGGCTGGCTACTGGCCCTGGGCGACCCGTTCGCCCAGCTGGGGATCGTGCTGGTGGGGGTCGGCGGGGTGCTGCTGGCCCGCCGGCGGGCGGCGCGGGGCCCGGCCGAGCTGGCCGTCGCCGTCCTGGGCGGCGCGTTGCTGCCCGCCCTGGCCGCCCGGCTGCCCTTCGGCACCCCGGCCGGCTACTCCGCCACCGTGCTGACGGTGGCCCTCGGCGTGCTGCTGGTCGCCGCGGCCACCGGGACGACGGGAGTCCGGGCACTGCGGACGCTCCCCGCCGACGTCCCGGCCTGACACGACGACGCCCCCGCCGGCCCGGGTGGGCCGACGGGGGCGTCGCTCAGGGAGCGCGGGCGGTCAGCCGCGGGCGCGGGCGCCGTACCGCTGATTGAACTTCTCGACCCGCCCGGCGGTGTCCAGCACGCGCTGGTTGCCGGTCCAGAAGGGGTGCGAGGAGGCGCTGATCTCGACCGGGACCACGGGCAGGGTCTCGCCGTCCAGCTCGACCGTGCGCTCGGCGGCGATCGTCGAGCGGGTGCGGAAGGTGGCGCCGGTCGACGTGTCCTGGAAGACGACGGTCCGGTACTCGGGGTGGATGCCGTTGCGCATGGTGGGTCCTCTCGGTCTGCGCGGGACGTCCGCCCCCAGGCGGGGCGGGCTGATCGCGACTGCCTGGCACAACCGCCCCCCGGGAGCCGCTGTTCCCTGTCGGCCCGGGTCGAGCCGACGGCAGGGGCGCGCGGTGACCGGACCGTGATCTCCGTGTGGTTAGGTCAGCCTCACCTGACCACCTGAAGGAGCACCGCATGTCCCGCACCGTCCTCCGCGGCGCCGCCCTGCTGGCCGCCGCACTCGTCGTCACCAGCTGCGGCTCCGAATCCGGTGACGAGGAGACCGGTGCCGGGGGTGGCACGCCGTCGGGCAGTTCCTCCGACGCCTTCCCGGTGACCGTCAGCACCGCCTTCGGCGACGTCGAGATCGAGGAGGAGCCCACCCGCGTGGTGGCGCTCGGCTGGTCCGACGCCGAGACCGCGCTGGCGCTGGGCGTGCAGCCGGTGGGCGCGAGCGACTGGCTCGGCTTCGGCGGCGAGGGCGTCGGCCCGTGGGCGGAGGGGATGTACGACGAGGCCCCGGAGCTGATCGAGACGCTGGAGCCCAGCTTCGAGGCGATCGCCGCGCTGGACCCCGACCTGATCCTGGACACCCGCTCCGACGCCAGCCAGGAGCGGTACGAGTCGCTGAACGCGATCGCCCCGACGGTCGGCCAGCCCGAGGGCGTGGGCCCGTACCAGACCAGCTGGCAGGAGCAGCTGGAGCTGGTCGGCCAGGCGCTGGGCAAGAGCGAGGAGGCCCAGGCGCTGCGCGAGGAGGTCGACCAGCAGTTCGCCGCCGCCGCTGCCGCGCACCCGGAGTTCGACGGCAAGGAGGTGGCCGTGGCCGCCTACAGCTCCGCCGGCTGGGGCGCCTACGTGCGCGGTGACGGCCGGGTCGACTTCATGGAGCAGCTGGGCTTCGTCAACGCCCCGGCGATCCAGGACCTGGCCGGCGACAACTTCTTCGTGAACGTCAGCGAGGAGCAGCTGCCGCTGCTGGACGCCGACCTCACCGTCGCCTTCCCGATCTTCGTCGAGGCCGCGCAGATCACCGACAACCCGCTGTGGCAGCAGGTCCCCTCGGTGCAGGAGGGCCGCGCGGTGGTGCTCGCCGACACCGAGCTCACCAACGCCTTCTCCAGCGCCTCGGCGCTCGGCATCCAGTACGCGCTGGACAACGCCGTCCCGCTGTTCGCCGACGCCGTGAACTGACCCAGCCGTCACCGACGTGGCCACGTCGGCGTTCGGGAGGGGCAACCGGCAGGGGAACGGGTACGGACGGCGGCAGGCGAACCCCGTCCCGAGGAGGACCCCGTGCCCGAGCGCGTCCGCTACCCCGCCCCGCTGGTGACCGTCGACCACGTCGAGCCGGTGCCCCGCCGGGTCCGCGCCGAACTGGCCGGCCGGACCGTGCTCGACACCCGCCGGGCCCGCTACCTGTGGGAGCACCCGGCCTTCCCGCAGTACTACGTGCCGCTGGCCGACGTCGACCCCGACCTGCTCGTGGACGAGGACGAGCAGGAGCCGCAGGACCGTGGCACCGCCCACCGGTTCGGACTGCGGGTCGGCGGCGCCGAGCGGCCCGGCGCGGCGCGGGTGTACCGGGACGACGCGCTCGAGCAGATCCAGGACACCGTCCGGCTGGAGTGGAGCGCGCTGGACCGCTGGTTCGAGGAGGACGACGAGGTCTTCGTCCACCCGCGCAGCCCGTACACCCGGGTCGACGCGCTGCGCTCGTCGCGGCGGGTGCGGATCGAGAAGGACGGCGTGCTGCTGGCCGAGTCCGACGCGCCGGTGATGGTCTTCGAGACCGGGCTGCCGCCGCGCACCTACCTGCCCAAGACGGCGGTGCGCTGGGAGCACCTCGTGCCCAGCGACACCGTCACCCAGTGCCCGTACAAGGGCCGCACGTCGGCGTACTGGTCGGTGCGGGCCGGCGGTGAGACGCACGAGGACCTCGCCTGGTGCTACGACTTCCCGACCCGCCAGCTGGAGCCGGTGGCCGGGCTGGTCGCCTTCTTCGACGAGCAGGTGGACGTCACCGTCGACGGGGAGCGGCAGGAGCGCCCGGACACCCCGTTCAGCTGAGCAGCCGCCCGGCGGCGTCCACCTGCCAGCCGGCGACGGCGGCCCGCAGCCGCCGCACCAGCCCGGTCAGCAGCTCCGCCCCCTCGGCCGCCGCGGCGCCGGTCGGGTCACCGAGGACGCCGTCCGGGCTCACCCCGCGCACCCCCTCGGCGCGCAGCCGGGGCAGCAGCTCGCCGATCGGCGTGGTCACCCCGGGCGCGGCGAGCGCCGCACGCACCCCGTCCGGTTCCACGTGCAACATCAGTGACGTCTCGGTGCGCCCCGCGTGGGCGTCGCCACCGGCGACCCCGCAGGGGAACCAGGCGATGTCGCGCCCCTCGGCGCGCAGCAGCGGCACCGCCGCGCGCAGTGCGTCGAGGTTGCCGCCGTGGCCGTTGACCACCAGCAGCCGGCCGGCCCACCGCCCGGCCGAACGGCCGAACTCGGTGAGCACCGCGGTGAGCGCCTCGGTGCCCAGCGAGATGGTGCCGGGGAAGCCCTCGTGCTCACCGCTGGCCCCGTAGTTCAGCGCCGGCGCCAGCCAGGCACCCGGCAGGTCCGGGACGGCGGCCTCGGCCACCGTGCGGGCGACGACGGTGTCGGTGGCCAGCGGCAGGTGCCGGCCGTGCTGCTCCACCGAACCCAGCGGGACGACGACCAGCGGCCGCGACCCGATCTCCGGCCAGGTCGCGCCGGCCAGGTGCTGTCCGTCCACGGCGGGCACCCTGCCAGACCGCGGGTGTCTGGTGCGGCCCGGCCGGGCACCAGGGCACCACCGGACGACGGAGAGGACCACCGATGACCGCCGAGGGCACCCGCACGGTCGCCGAGCTGCTGGAGGGCGACCGTCCGGCTGTGAGCCACGGCGCCCCGCTCCGTTCGTTCGCCGACCGCTCCTTCCCGGTCGACCCCGCGCTGCGGCACCGGGTCGCCGACGCCACGGTGACCGTGCGCGGCGCCGACGGCCGGCCGCTGGCCGGGACGGACGTCACGGTCGCCCAGCGGCGGCACGCCTTCGGGTTCGGCTGCATCGGGTTCGACTTCGTCCCGCTGGCCAACGGTGAGCTGGGGACGGCGGGCGGTCCGGGCTCGGTGTTCGGGGCGGCGGCGGACCCGGCGCAGGCGCAGGAGCTCGCCGACCGCTGGTTCGGCCTGTTCGACACCGCGACGCTGCCGTTCTACTGGGGCGACTTCGAGCCCCGGCGCGGGCGGCCGGACACCGAGCGGCTGCGGCGGACCGCCGAGTGGTTCCGCGCCCGGGGCGCGACGGTCAAGGGCCACCCGCTGGCCTGGCACACCCTCGCGCCGGAGTGGCTGCTGGGGATGTCGAACGCCGAGATCGAGACCGAGCTGCGCGGCCGGATCCGGCGGGAGGTCGCCGGCCTGGCCGGGGTGGTCGACACCTGGGACGCGATCAACGAGGTCGTGATCATGCCGGTGTTCGACAAGTACGACAACGGGCTGACCCGGCTCTCCCGCGACCTGGGCCGGATCGGCACCATCCGGCTGGCGTTCGAGGAGGCCCGGGCGGCGAACCCGTCGGCGACGCTGCTGCTCAACGACTTCGACCTGTCCACCGCCTACGAGTGCCTGATCGAGGGCGTGCTCGAGGCGGGGGTGCAGGTCGACGCGCTCGGGCTGCAGAGCCACATGCACCAGGGGTACTGGGGCGAGGAGCGGACGCTGGCGACGATCGAGCGGTTCGCCCGCTACGGCCTGCCGATCCACTTCACCGAGAGCACCCTGCTGTCCGGGGACCTGATGCCGCCGGAGATCGAGGACCTCAACGACTGGCAGGTCGCGGAGTGGCCGTCGACGCCCGACGGCGAGGCCCGGCAGGCCGACGAGGTGGTGCGGCACTACCGGACGCTGCTGTCGCACCCGTCGGTGGAGTCGGTGACGTACTGGGGGTTGTCCGACGCCGGGGCGTGGCTGGGCGCGCCGGTCGGCTTCGTCCGCGCCGACGGGACGCCGAAGCCGGCGTACGACGCGCTGCACGGCCTGGTGCGGGGCGAGTGGTGGCTGGCCCCGACTCCGTTGCGCACCGACGACGCCGGCCGGGTGCCGGTCCGCGGCTTCCTCGGTGACTACGAGCTCACCGCCGCCGGGTCGACGGCGGCTTTCGAGCTGGCAGCCGGGCAGGCGGACGTCGACGTCCACCTGCCCGGCTGAGCGCCGACGCTCCTATGACGCGTCAAGCCATTGCTGGTGGTGATTCGAGGCGGCGGTAGAGCTCGCGGGCGATGTAGCGCTTGAGGCAGCGCTTGATCTCTCGGTCGGTCTTGCCCTGGGCGCGGCGGCG